>JAYPXF010000036.1:0-21191 GCA_038154405.1 Verrucomicrobiales bacterium
CGCATCACGCGTTCCAAGATATGGGCCACCACCATAGGTTCCGCCCTGAATTCCCCATCTTCGAACAGTGCCAGAATCCCCTCACGATCACGATCAAAGTGGCTTTCCAACACCCACCAGCACATCAACGGCACATAGAGATCCTCCACGTCTTCCGAACGTTGCAGAAGCGCCTTCACCAATGGCAGCGCCTGCCTGGAAGGCAATCGCCTGGCGGAACCGGCTATCTGCGAACGCACTTCGGCGTCACGTTCATACCGCGCTTGCTCCAGAATTGCATCCAACAACGAAGCATTTATCGCATTCGGCCCGCCCTGAAGATCACCCAAACTGTCCACCAGACCCACCGTCGACCGCTTGTTGGCAAAACCAACTTCGTCGCAGATCAACCGAACCGCCCAGTAGCGCACCGGTGCGTATTTGTGACGAAGTGCCGCCAAAGCGGTCTTGTCGTCCAGACCGAACGCCTGATACAGCGCCCACAGGGCGTTCAATGCACCCTGGTCCTTTCCGTCCTCCACCAAGCGACGCAGTTTCGCCCGCACAGTCCGATCCTTGCGTTCGCCCAGCAAGCGCACAGCCGTGTGGCGATGCCAGCGATTCGGGTGATCCAGCAACGCGAGCAACTGCTCGCTGCTCTTCCCATGCAGATTCAGATTGCTTTCCAATTTCTCTGTCTTGCCGCGCAAACGGAAGATCCGCCCGGTGGTCGGATCGATTTGACTTTGGTAGTGCTGACCATGCGCGATGTAGTGTTCGTAGAAATCCGCAACCAACACCGATCCATCTGGAGCATTGCCGATGTAGACCGGACGAAAGGCAAAATCATCCGAAGTCAGCACCTTGCCAATGTCGCTCGTCTTGAACGTCGCACCCAAGGTCAGCCGCTGGCTGGCGATCACAAAGTTATGCAAAGGATCCACGGCAAAGAACGATCCGTGATACTTCGCCGGCATCGCGGTGGATTCAACCAGCGTTGCGAAGTGTGTAAAACGATCAATCTTCTGCACGGTCGGCATCTTGGGCAGATTGCCGAAGGAGAACGGGTTGCGCGGCGGTCCGAATTTGTTCGGTGTGGTCCCCTGCATCAGGTGCATGGAGCCCTGCATGTAATGAAAGCCACGGGTCATCCCCCCGTTGTTTCCCGTGAAAAGTCGCCCGACCGAATCAAGTTCCAGACCGAAGTTGTTGCCGCCGCCTTCGCCGAACAATTCGAAGCGACGGGTCTCCGGGTGATAGCGCCAGACCATGCAGCCCTGAAAGTATACGCCAGGTGAATTCTGAGGATCGATCCCCGGACGCGTCACATGGCAACTGGTGGTGCTGCCTTGGGCGCCGTACAACCAGCCGTCCATCCCCCACACGAGACCGTTGGCAACCGAATGGGTGTCTTCCATGCCAAAGCCCTTGAGGTGCACCACCGGCGAACCATCGGGCACATCGTCAAAGTCCTTGTCGGGATAAAACAAAAGATAAGGGGTATGCATCACCCACACACCTCCACGACCGCGTATCGCGGCATTGGCCATGTTCAGACCATCCTGAAAGATCTTGTGCTTGTCGTATTTCCCATCGCCATTCGTATCCTCATGAATTGAAACGATATCGCGACCACGAGTGTGATTCGGCGGAGCGGGAGGAACCTTGTCGTAATGGGAACGGTAGTAGCGGTCACGACTGACCATCTTCAAACCGGCGGGATACGGATACTGCCGGTATTGGGAAACCCACAGCCGTCCTCGGGAATCGAAGCTGAAATGGGTGGGCTGGGCGACGAGCGGCTCCGCCAACATCAGTTCCACCTGCAGGTCTTCCGCCGCCTTCATCTTCGAAAAGGATTCTTCAGGCGGAAGTTTCTTTCCATGCACGAACTTGGCGGCTTCGCCGAGAACACGGTTCGATTCGTGAAACTTGTCGAACGCAGCGCGCTGGGGACGCTCCTTCTGCGCACCGGATAGAAACGAACGATCATCGCCGGCTGCATATTCCCAGTCGCCTTCAAAGACACATTCCCAGAAGTAGTTCATGATGAACGGAGCTTCGGTGAGGAAACCTCCTTTTCCGTCCGGCACGTAGACACGAATCGCGATCTGATTCCATTGGTCCTTCACCAACGAGCCCGACGGCACCTTGTGTCGATGATTCCCTTCCCGTCCATCGGCGAAGTCCGGAGGAAGACTTCCACCTCTGCCAATGAGCCTTCCGTTCACATACACCTCATGCGCGCCGGCGATACCGCGACAATTCATGATCACGGATTCCCCCCAAAGATCGCGGTCATGGCGGGAGAAGAAGGTGGCGTGTGGTTTCAACCATGCGCGATACCATGAGTAGCCATTGATTTCTCTCTCACCCGGCACTTCGGCCAACTGCCAATCCGCCGCCGAAACGGCGTACCAACCACCGGTCAACACCAGACCGGCCAACAAAGCTCTCAGTGTTTTCATTGTCAGTTTGATTGCTCGACAAAGGTCAACAGATCCGCCATCTGCTGGACGGTCAGATCCTTGTGAAGTTCTTCGGGCATCAGTGATTTGCCACTGCTGCGCATGCCCTTGATCTGCGTACGCACCAGAGTCTGTTCAATTCCGTTGGCCATGCGGATGGTCAGGTGGGTCGTGGTCTCGTTGCCGATCACGGCGGTGAAACTCTCCTCATCGTTGGTCTCCACTTCAAAGGCCATGAACTGCGGTGCCAGTTCAGCGTTCGGGTTGAGGATATTCAGCAGCAGATTCTCCCGTCCCTTGGTCTTCACCGTGACCATGTCCGGTCCCAATTGATGTCCTTCACCATTCGCGCGATGGCAGGTGGCGCAGCGCAGCGTATAGATCTCCTTGCCCCGCTTGCCGTCGCCCTCCTTCGCCAGCGCAGGTTGGTATTGCGCCATCAACTTTCCGAAGTCCGTCTTTTTCTCCGCGCCGAAAAGCTTGATGCCAAGACTCTTGATCGTCGTGTCGCGGCTGGAGCGCAGGGTCTGCACCTGCCGGGTATCCAGCAATCCACGATCCATCTTCCCCTGATCCATCGCGGCCAGCAACATTCGGGTGCGCGATACGCTGCGGAGGAAACCCGCCACGGCAGTCTTTTGAAGTGACTCGTCCAATCCACTCCACGCGGAGACGATGCCGGTGTAGGCGCCCCCTTCCGACATCCCCAACAACGCGCTCAAGGCGGCCTGCCTGACAGAATTCGGATGAGAGGATTTCAAGAGACCGACCAGTTGTTTGCCGGTGAAGCTGTATCCACCGATCGCCGCCAAGCGGATTGTCTTGGCATCCGGTTGCTTCGCCATCGCGATATGATCTGGCAGTTGCGCAAACCGCGATGCGAAAGCGCCGATGTTCTTGTAGTTCAGCACCGTTTTTCGGCGGGTCTTCAACCCGGTATTCAGTGCCGTCACGTAAGTCTGCATGTCACCGGAAAGCCACTCCGCTGCGGCCGCCTTCAACACCTGTTCCACTTCCTGTTCCTCAGCCCGCGTCCCGATCATGCGCGCCAGTTCTGCAAGAATTCCTCCGGCCTCCGGACGTTTTCTGAATCTCGATTTGTCTTCGGCCAGAATGGAAAACAAACTGCCGGCCATTTCCGACACGGCATTCAGCGCCGCCGCACGAATCCAGCGGTCGCCGGCGTCCTGTTTGAGCAACCAGCCGATCGCCCCAAACTCGGCTGGAATCTTTATCCGGCTCATGGTCAGGGCCAGTTGAAAGCGCACGCGGTCGGAAGGATCATGCATCATCTCCATCATTTCCCGCCCCAGATCGAAGGGTTCCGCCAGAGCGATCGCATGTTCCCTCACCCGCGCGTCGGAATGACCAAACGCCGCCTTCAGATCTTCTTCCGTCAAATGATCGAGCGCCGCCGCCAAGTGAAGGGCATGCATCCGCCCCAGACCGGTCGTGGTTTCGGTCAGAGCCTTCGCCAGCACCTCCCGTCCAACCTTCCGTGTATAGAGAAGCCGCGAAGCGGTTTCCCGCTGCCAGCCGCCGGCGTGATCCAACAGGTCAATCAATTCGGCATCCGACTTCGCAGCCAGATCCACCTTGCCCGGATGCCTGAATCCATCCGGCGCAATCCGGTAGATGCGCCCGCGATCATTGCCGCTGTTCAGGTCCAGGTGCTGTTTGATCTCGGGCGGAATCGACCAGGGATGCTCGATCGTTTCGCGATACATGTCCGCGATGTAGAGACAGCCGTCGGGACCGTTCTGAAAATGCACGGGACGGAACCAGTTGTCTGTGGAAGCGATGAACTCGAAGTTCTGTTCGTCATCCGGCCGGCGGGCAATCAGAACAATGCCGTCCGACTCAACGATCTTGCGGTGAACCAGATTGCCCCCGGCATCACCGACGAACAGATTGTCCATGAATGACGGACCGTAGGCATCGCCTTTTTGCACGGTGACTCCGGTCGCACCGGTGAAGTATCCGGATACCCGACCACCGCCCTCAACCATTCCGCGAACCACGCCACTGATGCGCCAACGCGTTCGGATCACCCGCCAAGGTTCGTCCGCACTCAGGCGAAACACTTCGGCCGCCCCACCTTCCTTCGCGATCCCGACGCGCGCGGGCGGCATGGCGAAATGAGGATTCGCGCCACCATAACGATACGCGTAGACCGAATGCTGCGCATGACTGGAATTGCTGCACATGAACTTGCGCCCCTGCGAATCAAAGCTCATCCCGTATTGACCGCCACCGTTCTCGATCCGCATGTCGAGCTTGCGCGGATCAAAACTGAAATCCACCCGACGCATGACGATGCCGTTGTCATCGGGATCATCAGCCCGGCGAATGCGATTTCCGCTGGTCGTACCGCAGGCCCCATGGATCCGGTTGTCGATCCCCCACTGGAACGAATTGAACAGGGCCTGCACATTTAGGCGGGAGACCTCGCCGGCAAACCCCGTGAATACCACCTTGCGCTCATCCGCCTTGCCGTCCCCGTCATTGTCCCGACACCAGTAGATGTCCGGCGACGCTCCGATGAAAACTCCACCGTCGTGACAGACCAGTGCCGTCGGCCACGGCAAGTCGTCAGCATAGACACTGGCGCGATCATATTCTCCATCGCCATCCACATCCTCCAGCATGCGTACCCGTCCCAAATGCGGATCTTCTTCGCGCCGCTCCGAGTAATCGATCATCTCCACCACAAACAGCCGTCCCTTTTCATCAAAGCACATCGTGATGGGATCCCGGACCAGCGGTTCATGCGCGGCGAGTTCAAGATGATATCCCTTCTTCACCTTGAAGGTCTTCAACGCGTCCTCGGGTTCATACGCCGGAAAGCGTGGCATTTCAGACGGATCGACTTTCAGTTCGGCGGCGGAAACAGACAGGGCGACAGCGAGGCCGCCCAGCGAAGAACGGAAGAGGTGGTTCATTGCGAAGTAGGACGTCACAGACCCCGCCCTTCGTCAATGGTTATGAATCGGCTCACGGGTCAAAAGAGCTGATGGGGTCGGTCAAGAAAGCGGACGGACCTTCAACCTCTTTGACTAATCCCGAATCGAAGCGACGAACCGCTTGATGGCGTCATACTCATTGCCCCTAAGTTTGGCCCGGCCACGCATGTTCCCCAATACGTTGTCCCACTCGGATCGTTTGAATCGGATAGGGTCGTAGATCTTGTGACAGTCTTGGCAAGGACCGGCCATCACATCCCGCCCGGCGGCCACTTGGGCTCCGGTATAGCCACCTTGAAACTTGCCCACGTACGGTCTGACCTGTTGCCAGTCGCCTCCGGGGACAGCAGTGGCGCCGGCAGCAGGTGCCGGTACCGAGCCTTGGGGAGCGGACTGAGGTGAGGGCACAGAGTCCTTTTTCTTCTTCGCCGCCACAACGAAAACGAAAACCGAGACGCCCGCCGCAACAAGCACCAAAGCCACCAAGGCGGCGATCACGAACTTGGCCTTCGATCCACCGACTTCGATGCCGCCTTCGGACTCCGTCCCCGGAATGGTCAATGGCGTGGGCAGCTGACAATGCGGACAGCGGGCCACCTCACCGGCAGACTCGACCGGATACTCGATGTGCCCATTGCAGTGCTCACATTCGCATTTGAGAAAACCGTGCGCCATGAAATCGTTCCCATTCAACCTGCCGGATCGAACACCACGCGAAAACCATAAAGTCCCCCACGCGCGCTCGGCGGACTGCGAAAGCGGCAATCCAGACGCAGGCTCATGGAATCCCAGAAAATCCAGGATGCGCCTCGCAGGACCTTGAAAGTCCGGCCACCACCGTCCTGATTCAAGGTCTTCTCCTCCTGCCGAATCTTGGAATCATTCATATCCTTGCGATACCAGTCTTCGCACCATTCAAACACATTGCCACTCAGGTCATGAAAGCCGTGCTCGTTGGCCTTGTAACTTCCCACCTTGGCGGTGTTGTCTCCGTTTGAGGGTTTGTATCCCGGCAACGTCGGCCATTGCGCCCGCTTCGGCCATTTCTCCCCCCAGGCAAACCGGCCCGGCCCGGCCGCCGCACTCCATTCATCATCAGTAGGCAAGCGGTAGCGAGCTTCCTTGCCGATCCGGCCATCCGCCCGTTCCTTGGCGGTCAACCAGTCACAGTAGGCGGTTGCTTCCTGCCAGTTCACATTACCGATCGGGTAGTCCTCCTTGCCGCGGTATCCCAGACCGGCCCAATCGACCGAACCGAAACTGTTGGCAAACGGCTGATAGTCACGCACACGAGTCTCCCAGATGCACATTGCAACCGACGTGCCCGGCACGGGGACAAATTTCATCCCCAAACTGTTCTCGAATGATTCCGCAGCAGCGCCGCCCCCCGCCCCGGACCCGCCGGACCCGCCGCCTGTAGCGCCGTCCTTACCGCCGCAACCGACCCACAAAAGCAGGAGGCATGCGACCAGCGGGATTACGGGATTGAATGAGTTTCGATCAGCCATTCACACCTGCCATCTCGCCACGGATCACTTCAACTCGGCAAAACCGGCCTGCCCATCCAGCACCTTGAACCGGGCATCGGAAGAAACCATCTTTCGCAGATTGGCAGCAGTCGGTGTGGCCTTCAAACGCGCATCGCTCAACCTCACCGCGTTGCTCAGTGAGGCCACGGCCGCGGTGTTTTTGCGCAACACCGCCTGCACGCCGGCCAGGTCATACCAGGTCTCCGCACTCGTCGGCAGCAGCTTGGCCAAACGCGCCATGGTCTGTTCCAGCGGCGCCATCTGACCGGTGATGTTGAACGCGTTGGCCGCCATCTGCAGCCGTTCAACATTCGCATTGGGATCCGCCAGATCCTTGAGCGCGGCCTGAACCAGGCGTCCAAGAATCGACTGCCGTTTGGCCGGCTGCCCCAGTTGTGCATAGCCTTGAATCCCAGCGGTCAACGTGCGGGTATCGGCATTCGGCTGCGACACCAGCTTGTCGAGAACGGCCGTCGCCTTGTTGGTGTTCTTCGACAGCATATAGGTCTGGTAGAGTTGCAGACCGATCTGCGTGTTCGTGGGGCTGGCGTTGAAGGCCTGCTCCCACTGAGCCAACTGGCTCGCAGCGCCCTGCGGCAGCGTCGGCAGGGTGACCGGAGTGGCCGCCTTCAGCTTTTGGCCCTCGACCTGGGGAATCAACCCCTTCACGGCAAGGTTGTTGGGATCGAACTTCAGGAAGGTCCGTGCGATCAGGAGGGCATCATCATATCGACGAAGGCTCAACAGCAGGTTCGTGTACCGGAACACCGCCTCCGGACTGAACGGACAGTACGCAAAAGCCTGTTTGAAAGCGAAGTCGGCCTCCTTGATCATGCGTTGTTGCGCCGCCACATTGCCCATGCCACCCGCCTGGTTGATGCGCCAGAAATAGAGCCCGGCGATCGCACTGCGCAGCTTGGAAAAGGCCTTCTTCGCATTGTCGTCGCGGATGAATTTCGGATCACCTTTGAAATCGGTGAAATCCCGCTTCAGATAAACGCGTTCAATAAACTCACAAATCTCGGTGACCGGTGTGTCATAGGTGATCCAGTTGCCGATCAGTCGATCCGAGTACTGGCTCCAGAATTCATGGTCCCGATCAACTCTCTCCTGAGAGAGCTCGTTCAGCGGATTCCGCTCAATCTTCATGATGATCCCGTACGGGGTCAGATGGGGATACATCCAGTCCAACGGAAAACTCTCCTCCACGTAGAAGTCGAGGTGCGGATTCTTGTCGAACATGTTCTTCGTCAGGAGGCCGTTGATCGACATCACCGCCACCTGCCCACTCACCGAAACCTTCCCGGAAGCGGGATCGTAATTCACGTGCTCACCCGGCTTGATCTGCTTCGGCGCAGTAGGATTTTTCATGTCATGCTCCAACCGTCGTTGGGCATCTGCAATGTAGGTACTGAACGCCTCCTGGGAATCGTCGGGTGAAGAGATGTACATCTCCATGTCCGGATAAACGCCGCCCAGGCTCTTGGTGATCTCATCCGGATAGGCTTCCTCCAACAGGATCCGATTCAGGCGGATGCGGGTATGACTCTGAGGATTCTCCCCGATGAACCGTTTGGTCCGTTCGCTGATGTTCACGTGGGCAAAACGATTGGAGGCATACAAAGAACCCGCCTCCAAAACCTTGTTCAGCTCCCGCGCCAGTGCCTTCTGCAACTTACGTTCACTGTCACCGGCGTTCAGCAATTCCCGCGTGTCATCGTCAAATTGGCCGACCAGGTGTCTTGCCAGCTCATCCTTACCGGCAGACAATTTGGCAGCCAGCGATTTCACATCCTTGAATTGGTCCCGCGCGAAGTAGGAAGTACCGGCACGACGATTCTTCTCGATCGTGTCCCCGATTCCACCAAAGAGGCTATCCAAGGGGCTCAACATCCGTGCGAGCATGTTGGTCTTCACCCCGTTCATCCGTTCCTCATAGCTCCGGACCATCTCCTGAAAGAACGGAGGATCGATCTGGGCGCTGCGATTGTAATGGGCGCGGATGTACATGAGATACGTTCCGTCGGCCAACGCGTTCTGGGTGATGATATAGACATCCCGACGGTCGAATTCCGGATCCAACCGCTTGTGTGGCGGAATGAAACTCTCGCAGAAAATCATGTAAGTCGGACAAAACCGTCCGGGGTCCGTCCCGCCGTACAACACCGCGTCGCGCTCCATTTCCGGGTAGAGCGGCTTGCCTTCCTTGTCTTCGAAAGGCGGCGTGAACATGTCGTGGCCGAACCAATAGCCGAACAGGTGCCCCCGTTGTTCATTGTTTGCCCAGTGCTTTGAGAAGGTGTAGACGGGCAACAGACAGAGCAAGGCCAGCAGCGGACGCAAGGCCAGCTGCCGCCGGCCCAGGAACAGAACCACTACCGCAGCCAAGGCCAACAACAGACCACTGGCCGCATTGAACTTCGCCACCCAGTAGTTTTCCTCCAAAGTGAACAGTGCAAAAGCCGCCACCAAGACAGCAAACCCGCCAAACATGCGGACATAGATGATGAACCGGTCGTATGCCGTTGCCAGACCTCCGACAATCAACGCCAGACCGTACCCGATGAACATGGATATCGGCACGTACGACGCCGTGAAGAACACCCGGTTCAGCTGCTGACTCTGACGGTCCGGCTGAGGGTTCAGCAGAAACAACAACAACAGCGACAGGAAAAGATAGATCGCCCCTGTGCCGCACAACCAAGCCCTCACCGGATGGGCGCGGTTTTCCCGGAAGAAAAGGAATGGTGTCAACCCAACCAACAGGAACAGATAGCCGCAACCAAGCCCGGCCAACAGCGACATCATGTTGCCGGCACCCTTGGCTTTGATCATGACGATCAGACCGACGAACGCGTAGAGGCCGGAGCTGATCGCGAGTCCGATCTTCTGATTGTCGGTAAGGCGTCGGTAGAAAATAACCCCGATAGGTACCAGGCAAACCAGCAGGTAGATCAGATTGAACTCTTCCACCGTTCCGTTGATGTAGGTTCCGATCTGTTCAAAGAATCGATCCAAGCCGGAGGTCGGATTGGCCTTTTCATACTGTCCCCGAGACAGTGCATGGAAGAAGCCTTCCTTGGTCCGTGGATAGCCCCATTGCATGGGAGGGTTCGACATGCCGGCAATCGGCATATAGCCGTAAAACAGGGCTCCAACAACCCAGGCCACGTAACAGAGAATCGCGGGCACGATCCGGGTCATCAATCCTCGACTGATTACGACCATGACAACGGCCATCACAATGCAGAACAGGCCGATGCAAAGAAACGCGTTCCACATCAGCTTGTTGTCCATCGCGCCGATGGCCGCACTCCCTTTCACCGCCTTGATCAATATGCCGAGGAGAAACCAAAACGAATTCAGCACGAAGCGATCTCGCCCCAGACTCCGATCCCGCGCCAGAATCGCGATTTCCATCCCCACCACCGCGACCAGCAAGGTCTGGTGATTGGTGAAACAGATTCCCGCCCAAAACCAGGCCAGATAAAGCCATCGATGTTGGAATGGCGAATGCATCCAACGCATCAGGCAGACCATCTGCAGCACGAGCGTCAGTACACTGAGCGTATACACCTCCACGATCACGGCCTGGCTCCACATGAAGCCGTTGAAGCCCATCAACATGCCCGCGACGTAGCCACAAACCACACTAATGGAATGCGAGGTCTTCTCCGGAAGCTCCTTCAGCGAATCAAACAGGCCGAACATGCTCCGGGTCCCGCGCGACACCATCATCGCAATGATGCCGCAGGAAAAGGCACCGGCTACCGCCGACGATAACGCCACCCGCCAGGCCATGTTCGAAAAAGGCACCAACTTCGTGAACAGCCAAGTATACAGCGTCCACACGGGATAGCCCGGCGGGTGCGGAATCCCGGCATACATCGAGCCGACCGCCAATTCACCGGAATCCTCCAGGGTGAGATCCGGTGCCAAGGTAAAGTAATATCCAAGCATCACCACGAAGGTCGTGATGCCGAAAGTCATCCAATCAACCTTGTGAAAGAGCTTCTCGACCGGCCCTTCCGGTTTCTTTTCCTGCTCGAAGAATACGAACGGCGTCTCGGGCGGACGACTCACGTGCTCCGTCTTCTTGGGCTTCTTCGCCGCAGGCACAGACTGGTTGTCGGACGCCCTGTTTTGACGCTTCTTGCCGCCTTTTCCGGAGTTTTTCTTTGGTCTTTGGGAACTCATTCGGTGCTTCCGGTCGCCCGGTCACTTGAAAAATGAGCGATACCTTCGGGTTGCGGGGACAAGTTTGTCCATCCGAAAATCAGGTAATCGCAATGGTTTAGAACGCTGTGGTGATACAACTGGTCGATTGAAGCCGATCGGGGGTTTGTAAGAGCCACCATCTGATGATCTGCTCGCTAGACCGCCGCAGTGCCACCTGCGGGGAGCTCAGCAAAAAGCATCGCTGCCACCAACACGGCAAATGCGGCCGCCGGATTCAGATATCGCTGCCATCGAGCCAGCCACACCATGGGAGAGCTCTCGCACTCATCGAATGCACGTTTATCGAACAGCGCTTCTTCAACTTGTCGCGAGGGCCGACGCGGCGTCCAGCCAAGCAATCGGTTCTCCATCGAGTCTTTCATGATGAATCATCTCCATTCTTTTTTTAGCTTCTGCAGACCGTAGCGATAACGAGCCGCGGCCGTGTTGGGCGAAACGGCCAGCAACCGCCCGATCTCTTCATAAGTCATGCCCTGCCAGATCTTGAGCACGATCCACTCGCGTTGAGGTGCGGGAAGTTTCTCCAGTTCCCGTTGCGCGATCGCTTCACTCTCGTCATCCACCTCGTGATTCTCGAACCAACCCTCCGCGTGTTCCTCCCGCCGAAAGCGCCGCATGACGGTCCGGTTCCAAGTGAACGCCCTGTTGCGGTAAGCACGCAAGAGATAGAACTCCGGCTGACGTGGCGGAGCGGTCAGCTTCAAACGCCACAAAAGTCTCCTGCAAGACATCCTCGACCTCCACATGCCCCAACCCCAAAGCCCTCCCATACACCAGCAGCTTCGCACTCATCGCCCCGTAGAGCTTCCGCTGCCATTCCCCGTCCGTTGTCGTTTCCAATCCCACGTTTTGCCTGATAGACAACGCCTCGACCGGATCTGTGCAAAATAATCACGTGCCAACAAACCTTATGGATGAAAAACTGTAGTCCGTTCAGGTTCGTCTCATCTGGTTGAGCGATCGCTACGCGACGCTTGTCTTCCTTACGATCCTTACCGTGGGTTGAAACCCACGGCTACTGTAGAATTGTCGCTCCGCGACGGCAGCAAGCTTGAGCGAATACTCCTCCTTTGACAGTCCGGTATCCATGAGTTTGCCCTCCACTCGTCACGCCCCCCCTCTTGCCTCGGCAGCAGCGGCAGATCAAAAGACTTCGCCCTACTTAAACAAACAGCCCCCTCGGCGGGGTCAGGCATGATCCCGAAAACTGTGTTCGCTGCTCTTGCGCGGCGGCGGCGCCTGCAGCTTCAGATAAAGCCAGTCTCCCAGTTCACGCAGCGGGCGAAGTTCGTGATAGATCGGGGAGTAATACAGCCGCAGTCGCATGACGGACAGGAACATCACCAGCGAGCTGCGAAAGAATGAGGATGAAACCTTTGAACCAACCTTGTCCGTCCATTCCACCGGCACTTCCAGGACGGTGAACCGGGCGTGTTTCAGCGAATAGATCAGGTTCACATCAAACGATAAATCCGCAATGTGAAGATGGTCATGGACCTTTTCGACCGCCTGACGTCGCATCACCTTCGCCGGGCATTGCGTGTCCTTGATGTGCATCCAGAACAGCAATTCAACGATCACGTGAAACACCCGGCTGGCGAACCGGCGAAAGAACGGCTGCACCTGATGCAACACGGATTCCGGCAACCAGCGGGAGCCGATCACGCAATGCGCCTCGTCCATTCGCTCGAGTAATGCATGAAAAGCCTCCGGCGGAGTCGCGCCATCCGCATCCACGTAGCCGATCAGATCCACCGTCGGCGCGAGCCGCAATCCCTCGATCAACGCACCGCCCTTGCCGATCGGATGGGGTATGTCGTCGGCACTGATTTCGGGGTATTCCTTGGCCACCTTCTCAACCACCCCCAAGGTGTTGTCCGTGCAGCCATTCAGGACGACCAAGATCTCGAATCTGCCGGAGTAATTCCGTCGGAAGTAGGTGGCGTATTCGCGCAGAGTCGGTTCGATCCGTTCTTGTTCGTTGTATGCCGGGATCAACAGCAGAACGCTTTTTTCCGGTTGATCCTTTTTGGGCACGCGGGGTGATTAGCAAACCAATGATGGTGATTCAATCATGATTGCCAACCGGCCGACCGGCACTACCATCCGCCGCATGAGCAATCCCCTCGATCGCCGCACCGCACTCAAGGCCGGCGCCACCGCTGTCACCGCCGGCGCCTTCATGGCCGCTGTCGAAGAAAACCTCCATGCCGCGGCCAAGCAACCCGGCGGGCTCAAGGGCAATGTGAATCATTCCGTCTGCAAATGGTGCTATCGCAAGATTCCTTTGGAGAGCTTCTGCAAGTCCGCCAAGAAGATCGGCCTCGAATCGGTGGAATTGCTCAATCCACCCGATTTCCCGGTGCTCAAGAAGTATGACCTCCACTGCGCCATGGTCAGTTTCCCGACCGGCAAGACACCGCAAGGCGTGAAGGTCGGACACATCACCAAGGCATTCAACCGCATCGAGCATCACGACACCCTGCTGGAAATCTACGAGCCACACATCAAAGCCTCAGCCGAAGCCGGTTTCACGAATGTGATCTGCTTCTCCGGCAACCGAGACGGACTCGACGACGAGCAAGGTCTGGAAAACTGCACCACGGGCCTCAAACGCCTGATGAAGCTCGCCGAGAAACACAAGGTAGTCATCTCGATGGAACTGCTAAACAGCAAGGTCAACCACAAGGACTACCAGTGCGATCTCAGCTCATGGGGCGTGGAGCTCTGCAAGCGCGTGGGTAGCGAGCGATTCAAGCTGCTTTACGACATCTACCACATGCAAATCATGGAGGGAGACGTCATCGCCACCATCCAGAAGAACCACGAGTATTTCTCCCATTACCACACCGGCGGCGTTCCCGGCCGCGCCGAGATCGACGAGACCCAGGAGCTCTACTACCCGGCCATCTGCAAAGCCATTCAGGACACCGGCTACAAAGGTTTCATCGCCCAGGAGTTCATTCCCAAGCGCAAGGACCAGATTGCCTCGCTCAAGCAGGCCGTCGGCATCTGCGACGTCTGACGCTGGTTCCAAGCTCCACCGCAATTCTCCGACATCACCCCTGCATCGTCCGCCGTCAGGCACGAGCAGGGGTGTTTTGTCGAGGATTACCCCCCTCATTCGTTCCGCCTGACTCCGTTCTCCCGCCACGGATGAATCAGTGATCTGCCCGCCGCCGATCGACTCCGGACAGCCATCGCCCCGCAAATTCCTTTACCGGCTTCCGCGAAATCGCCTACAAAATCCGCTCCCTGCCGTGCAGGGCGACCGCAAATGGAAGACACCAACCAGTTGATCGAACAACGCCGCGCCAACCTCAAGGAACTTGAGGAACTCGGCGTGAAGCCGTTTACGAACAAGTTCACCCCCTCTGTCGCGTGCGCCGAAGCCCGCACCCGCTACGAAGTCGGTGAGTTCAATGACGAAAGCGAAGTGGCCGTCGCCGGGCGCATCACCGCCCATCGCGACATGGGCAAAACGCAGTTCATGGACGTGAAAGACGGCTCCGGTCGCATCCAGATTTTTGCCAACAAGAAGGTTCTCGGTGACGATCTCTTCGCCGTGGTGAAGTGCCTCGACCTCGGTGACTTCATCGGTGTGCGGGGCGTCATGTTCACCACCCGAACCGGTGAGATCAGCATCAAAGCCCAAGAGGTGGTCGTCGTCTCCAAGGCTCTTCGGCCCATGCCCGCAAAATGGGAAGGCCTGTCTGACACCGAAACGCGCTATCGCCAACGCTACCTCGACCTGATGTCCAACGACGAAGTGAAGGACACCTTCGTGAAGCGCAGCGCCATCATCCGTGAGATCCGCAACTTTCTGCAAAGCCGTGGCTTCATGGAGGTGGAGACACCCATGATGCAGTCCATCCCCGGTGGTGCTGCAGCCACGCCGTTCGTGACACAGCACAATGCGTTGGGTTGTCAGTTCTATCTGCGCATCGCACTCGAACTCTACCTCAAGCGCCTGTTGGTCGGCGGCGTCGACAAGGTCTTCGAGATCGGTCGCAACTTCCGCAATGAAGGATTGAGTCGGCGACACAACCCCGAGTTCACCATGCTCGAGGCCTACGAGGCTTACGGCGACCACGAGAGCATGATGAACCTGCTCGAGGGACTGGTTTGCCACATCTCCACCGAAGTCCTCGACACCTTGGTCGTCGAGCACAAGGACGCCGAAGGCGAAGTCACCAAGGCGATCAACCTCACCCCGCCCTGGCGCCGCGCCCGCTACAAGGATCTGGTGAAGGAAAAGGCCGGCGACGACTGGTTTGACATCACGCCGGATCAACGACGCGAGCGTGCCTTGAGCGAACTGAAGCTCGAAGGTGACATTGAAGGTGATTGCGAAGATTTTGAAGTAACCGGCGCCGTCTTCGAAAAACTCATCGAACCCACCTTGATCCAACCGACATTTGTCACCCATCTGCCCAAGGAACTGGTCCCGCTGGCCAAGGCGTCACCGGACGATCCGGAAACCGTGGAGGTGTTTGAGTGCTGCATCAACGGACAAGAAATCGCTCCGGCCTATTCCGAGCAGAATGACCCGATCGAACAGCGCGAGCGCCTGGAACACCAGGCCGGTGGCGAACAGCAGAAATTGGATGAAGATTTCCTCACCGCCCTCGAACACGGCATGCCTCCCGCCGGCGGCATCGGCATCGGCATCGATCGCCTCTGCATGATGCTGCTGGGTCAGGAGAGCATTCGCGACGTGATCCTCTTCCCGCAACTGCGGCCAAAGTCCTGAATGCGTCCCCGATGGAGGGAAAGGCGCTGTTCTGCCTGTTACCCTCATCTTCCGACGGGAGCGAGTGACGATCCGTGCGACGAATGTCAGATACCAAGTCGCGTAGCCACATGTCAGGAATAGCCGTGGAACGTCGTTACGTGACTCCGATAGGTTGAGACTGCGATCTGAATCGGGGCCGAGGTGAAAGAACTTGAAGCCGACCCACCCGTTTCTTCCAAGATGTGGGCAATAGTCAGGCTCCGTAGGTTCCGCATCCGTTCTGTCGGATTACGGCAACCACAATCCGGCATCGACGGAGCGATGCCCTCCATAAATTCCCTGCCAACCTACAGCTCGGGATAGATCATCTCCAACGCGATCAGGCAATAGCTCGTCACCAGCACGGGATCGGTCTCCCACCAGCGATTGTTATCATTGGCCCAGGAGCCGTCGGCCTTCTGCAGATTCAGGATCCGCAGCGTCAGGTCCTTCCGCCAATCGATCAACTTGCCGTTCGGTCCCGGCAGATGATCGACCCGCGCCGCGGTCATCGCCTTGGTGATCAGTTGAAAATAGTAATAAAGCCCCTGCTGTCCCATTCCCGGATTCTCCGCGAGTGTGTAGTTCTCCCCCAACCATTTCATCACGGCCTTCACCCGCGGATCGTCGCCTTTCACATCCGCATAAACGAAACTCAACAACCCCGCGTAGCTCGCACTGCCATAGGAACGCAATGAGATGCGCCCGGTCTGCGAATTCGTCACATTGCCGGCCTGGCTGAATCCCGGATAGTAGTGAAAGCCACCAAGATTGGCTGCATCCGACGCGACGTTTGTCCCCTTGTTGAACTGCGGCAGATTCTGGCAGTTTTGCAGGAACGAAATCGCCGCGCCCCAATTGAGATCCTTGGTCGTCGAACCGGCATCCGCCACCAGGTGCCGCGAATAATGAATCGCCTCCAGTGACAACAGGGTGTTGTTCAGGTCCGAATGCGGATACCGACGACCGTATCCGATCCCCCCGTCGACCGGGGTATCCACCTTGCCCTTCACCCCGAGATCGTTCTGCAATCCGACCAGGTAACCGCGGGCCGTCCGCAACTCGTCATTGAACTCCGAAGTCTTGGCGGTAAGCAGTGCCATCATGGAAACAGCCGTATTGTAGTTGGCGTAACCCTCCACGTAGAAACCGCCATCCGGTTTCTGGGTGCCCAGAATGTAGCGATACCCCTTCTTCATTCCGGCGGTCGGGGTCGAACGATAGTCCCCGGTCGGGTGACCGTGCAGCGCCGTCAATGCCAATGCGGTCAATGCCGGATGTTCCTTCTCCGACCACCAACCCGCATTATTCTGCTGCGTCAGGAGCCACTTGGATCCCTTGTCGATCGCCCGCCGCACCTCCAGCTTGACGGACACATTCGGTTGTCGACTCTCAACCTGGCCGCTGACCACCCCGGTCACCAGCATCATCGCAAAAATCATTCTTTGTTCCATATGCGGAGAATCTACTTCGATGTCTTCCTGGATTGCTTCACTTTCTTCAGGAGCTGAATCTCAACCGTCACCGGGCTGTCGGTTTTGGGCAGCACGTTTTCCCGAACAAACCACAGGCTGTCCTTGTCGCGATGGGGATGGTGCGAGTTAAACATCGCCGAGATGTCCGTGATGATCGACATGATCGACCCTTCGATCTGTGCAATAAACGCGCCTTCCCAAACGAGTGATCCACTGAAAGTCCATCTGCCATCGCTCATGGGTTTGCCGGTCTTCTTGTTCAACACCAATGATTCCATGGTGTGCGTCACGTTCGTTCCATCTGACTTCCAGTGAACGGAGATCTTCACCGAATCTCCCGGCACTGGCTTGGGTTTGTACTCCAGCAGTTCCGAATTGTTGATCGGGCCGCTCGGTGGTGCATTGGTAAGAACCTTCAGATCCGCGCCCTTGGCACCAAGCAGCAACATCGCCACCTGCAGATGATACGGCGGCACATCGGTCGCAAAGAGACTCTCATGTGTCTTGCCCGTCTTGTGCACCAGCAGGTATTCGATCAGGCCGTCGGGCAGATTGACCGAGGCCGGCAGGTGGACAGTGTTCCGGTTCTTCGAAAGCCTGATCTTGCCGACGGTCCATTCTCCCTTGCCGATTTCACGAATCGCGGGCGGGGCAGTTTCCTTCGGCTGCGGTGGAAGCTCCGCGGCGGAAACGCGGAATGTCATCGCGAACAAGAGAATGAAGAACGCGTGTTTCAAATCCCCACCACTCTTCCGTGTCACAATCCCGGGCGCAACCTTCTAATCCACCTCGGCAATGTGCAGATAGTATTCGCCCACCCGCAGACCGGCGCTCTTGGGATCACGACGAATCCGCTTGCGGCATTCGTCGAAGTCGTCCCAATCAGCGACCGGGCTACTGATGACGAGATCATGCCAGAAATCCCCCGTGCGCCGGCGAAAATCGTTGATCAGTTCCGTTGACCGCTTCATCCACGCTTGCGCCTGCTCCGCCACTGACCTGCCTGGATACAACCCCACCAAGACGTGCAGATGGTTCGGCATCACCACGAAATCACCGATGCGATATTCCTCACCATCCTGCGCCAACAGCACATCCGCGACGATTTCCCGCAGATCCTGCCACTGGAGTTCGCACTCACCCCCACCTTGATTCAACACCTCATCGCTCGCGCTTGATCGCTCCGTCAACGCATCAATCGTGCACAGCGTGATGAAGTGCGTGACTCCATCCGCCGCACGAGCCGCGTCCTGAAAACGAAAGGCATCCATCACCGTTCAGGCAACGATGTCTTTCACCACGTGACCATGAACATCGGTCAACCGGAAGCGACGCCCCTGGAATCGATAGGTCAGCCGTTCGTGATCAATCCCCAGCAGATGCTGCAGCGTGGCGTGGAAGTCATGAATGTGAACGCCGTTCTCAGCGATGTTGTAGCAGAAGTCATCAGTCTTTCCGTAGCTCACGCCCGGTTTGATCCCGCCTCCTGCAAACCAGTAGGAGAAGCAGCGGGGATGATGATCACGGCCAAAATTCTCGCCGTTGAGCTTGCCTTGGCAGTAGCTCGTGCGACCGAATTCCCCGCCCCAGATCACCAGGGTGTCATCCAACAGACCGCGCCGTTTGAGATCCTTGATCAAGGCCGCGCACGGGCGGTCGACTTTCTTCGTCTGGCGCTGAATGCCGCCTTTCAAGCCGCCATGCTGGTCCCAGCCCGGATGATAGAGCTGAACGAAGCGAACCCCCTTCTCGGCAAGTCTCGTCGCCAACAGACAGTTCGCGGCAAACGAGCCGGGTGTATAAACCTCCGAACCGTAGCCAGCAAGAGTCTCGGGCGATTCCTTGGACAGATCCATCACCTCCGGCACCGATGTCTGCATCCGATAGGACATCTCATATTGCGCGATGCGCGCCTCGATCTCCAAATCACCCGTCGCTTCGGCCTGAATCCGATGAAGATCATTCAGCCGATCGAGCATGTTGCGCCGGCTGGCCGCGTCGATGCCGGCGGGATTGTTGAGGTACAGAACCGGGTCTTTGCCGGATCGAAAGCGAACCCCCTGATGCTTTGACGGCAGAAAACCGTTGCCCCACATGCGGGCACCCAGCGGCTGCCCACCCTGCCCCTTTGTCTTCAACACCACAAAGGCCGGCAGATCGTCGTTCGCCGCACCAAGACCATAATGCAACCACGCCCCGATGCTTGGCCGCCCGGGAAAGGGCGAGCCGGTCTGCATGAACGTCACCCCAGGCCCGTGATTGATGGCCTCGGTGTACATCGACTTCACGAAGCACATGTCATCCGCAACCTCGGAAAGATGCGGCAGCTGATCGCTCAACCACGCGCCGGATTGCCCGTGTTGGGCGAACTTGAAAGGCGTGCCCGCCATCGGAATCGACGATTGATTGCCGGACATGCCGGTGAGCCGTTGGTTGCCGCGGACCGAATCCGGCAATTCTTCGCCATGCCGTTTGTTGAGCAGCGGTTTGTAATCAAACAGATCCATCTGCGATGGACCGCCGCTCATGAACAGGTAGATCACGCGCTTGGCCTTGGCTGGGAAATGCGGCGCACCCAAGGAGCCGGTATCCGCGGCGGCGTGCGATTTGCCACCCATCAGATCCGCCAGGGCAATGCCTCCCAGCCCCATGCCAAACCGGTTCAACAGATCCCGACGGTTCATGCCGAAGGTCGATTCCGAACCCGGGCAAAGTTGATCGTTCATCTTCATCGTTTCATCACGCTTTCATCGTGGCTCATGAGGGCGCTGGCCACCACGTTCAAGGCAGCGAGCTTCACCGCATCCTTGTCATCCACCTTCGCCCGGCCCGTCTTCAGGAATTCCGCCGCCTTGTTTGGAGCGCTCGCAAAAATCGCGGACTGTTCGTCATAAAGCTGATGCAGCACCTTCGCTTCGGCCGCAGCCGGTCGCCGACTGGTGAGCGCCTGAAACAACCATTGCGTCGCCTCGTGCGGATCACTCGCAGATTCATTCAGTGCCCGTTCCGCCATCTTGCGACCGGCCTCCACAAACTGCGGATCATTCATGAACACAAACGCCTGCAATGGCGTGGCGGTTGTCTCGCGACTGACCGTGCAGACATCGCGCCGCGCCGCGTCCAACGCCATCATCACGGGAGCCGGAGCCGTGCGTTTCCAGTAGGTGTACAGCGAACGACGGTAAACTCCGTCGCCGTGATCCGGGTTGGACGGCTTGAACGATTCGGCGACCTCATACGGTTTCACCGACGCGCCACCGACTTTCGGAACCAACAGCCCACTGAGGAAAAGCGCGTTGTCTCGGATCATTTCCGCCGCCAGACGATAGCGAGGGGCTCTTCCCAACAGGAGGTTCTCGGGATCAGCCGCGATCAGTCTCTGGGAACCGATAGTGTCCTGTCGATAGACGGTGGACATCACCATCTGCCTGAGCAGCCGTTTGACATCCCATCCGTGCTCGATGAAATCCGCCGCCAGCCAGTTCAAGAGATCCGGATGAGTCGGCGCGGATCCCTGACTGCCGAAATCGTTCGCCGTCTTCACCAGTCCCCGGCCGAAGATCATCTGCCAATAGCGATTCACCGTCACCCGCGCCAGCAACGGATTGGCAGGATCAGTCAGCCACTTCGCCAGACCCAGACGATTCTTCGGCGCGTTCTTTGGAAATGGGTTCAGGTACGCCGGCGTGCCACTGGGCAACTGCTGGCGTCGCTGATCATACGCACCCCGATGAAGAAAATAGGTCGGTCGCTCTGTCTCCATC
>JAYPXF010000036.1:21232-22340 GCA_038154405.1 Verrucomicrobiales bacterium
GGGCGGCTCTCGCCGCCTTCAACTCCGCCAGAGCCTTGCCGACCAAACCGCTCTCGGTCGCGGCCAGATAGTCCTGCAGCTGTTCCACCGACAAGGAAGCCAAATGTCCGGGCGAGAAAAGTTCCGCGGCTTCCGCAGCCGTCAGCTGACGATTGAAAACCTTGAAATCATCCACCGATCCGCCCTTAAAGCCACGATCACGAAAGCGCGCCCCGATGGTGATGTTGTTGCCTCCACCTCCCGTGATGTTCTTCGTCAGTTTGTCCCGGACTATCACGACTTCGGCCAGCCGGCCATTCACGTACAATTTCAGTCCCTGCGCCTTGCTGGAGCCGTCGTAAGCCATCGTGACGTGCACCCACTCTTTGAGTGGCAACTCATCCTTGGTCTGCACCCGCAACGCATTGCCGGGATAGAAGTGAATCAACGCCGCGCTGAGGCGTCCGTCCTCAATCAGCAACTCGTACCCGCGGCTGGCGGCATCCGTCCACGCCCGGGAACGATGAAACACCACCGCCCGCGGGAACTTCTTCGGCGACTTCATCCAAAGCGAAATCGTGAACGGATCGTTCCGCGTGAAGTTGCCAAGCGCCAGACGGATCTCATCGTCACCGGTCAGTCGGACCGCCTTGCTGTTCCTGCCATCCACGATCTTGTTGCGGGCGATCCCCACGGCGGCATGATTGGCATTGACCGTATTCACCGCGCTCGAACCGGTCTCAAAATCATAGTAGCCGACCAGCCCCGGAACGGTCGGCTGGTCCGGCTTCACGAAACCTCCTGCATCGGCCATTGCGTCCGCCAACGTCTTTCGCTTCGTTGCAATCAACTGCTCCGCCATCGCCATCTCCTTCTTCTTCGCGTCATCGATCAGCAACAAGGTCGGCGTGGGAACCGAAGGCGTGAAGAACGAATAGAGTCCGGCTTCATCAATATTGTCGAAGAAGGAAGCCAGCGAATAATACTCTTCCTGCGAGATCGGGTCGTATTTGTGCGCATGGCACTTGCAGCATTCCATTGTCAAACCGAGAAAGGCGGTGGCGAAGGTCTGGATTCGATCAGACACATACTCCACGCGAAACTCTTCCGGCACACTACCACCTTCGAC
>JAYPXF010000036.1:22350-29449 GCA_038154405.1 Verrucomicrobiales bacterium
GCGGATGCAGGCGGTTGAACGTGGTTGCCAGTATCTGCTGATCGGTCGCATTCGGAAGCAGGTCCCCCGCCACCTGTTCGGTCACAAACGTATCGTACGGCTTGTTGGCATTGAAGGCCTTGATCACCCAGTCGCGATATGGCCATACGTGGCGGTCCCGGTCCACCTGATAGCCGTAGGTGTCGGAATAGCGCGCCACATCCATCCACTCACTCGCCATCCGTTCGCCATACGTTTCGCGCGAAAGATATTCGTCCACCACCTTCTCAAAGGGCTTGGGCGACCGGTCTTTGACGAAAGCCTCGACCTCTTCAATCGTCGGGGGCAACCCGGTGAGGTCAAACGAGACACGGCGGATCAGCTTCTCTTTCTTCGCATCCGGCGCGAATCCGAATCCCCGCTTCTCCAGCCGCGACAGGACAAAGGAATCCACGGATGTCCGCCGCCTGGCCCCGTTCTTCACCGCCGGCTCTCGCGGTCTGCGGATCCGGTCAAACGCCCAGTGCCCGGTGTATTCCGCACCCGCACGAATCCATTCCTTCAACAGTTCCTTCTCCGCAGAAGTGAGGGGATTCTTCGTTTCGGGTGGCGGCATCACTTCATCCGGGTCCGTGGAAAACAGGCGACGAACCATCTCGCTCGCGTCCGGATTGCCGGGCACAATCGCGCGGACACCGTCGCTCTCGCGGGTGGCGGCTTCGCGTCCGGTCAATTGGAGTCCTCCCCGCAACTTCGTGCGATCCGGGCCGTGGCAGGCAAAACACTTGTCGGACAGAACCGGCCGAATCCGGGTGGCGAAGTCCAGATCCGCCGTCGCGGCGGGAACACCACCGACGCCGATCATCAAAACCACAGCCAGCAACAATATCATAGGCGCATGTTGCGCAGGCGTCGCCGGTTCTGAAAATGGAGAGGCCTTGCGCGAGTATGTAATATCATACGGCGGACTCAGTTGAGTTCCGCCAGGTATTTCGACGCGATACCCTGCAGACGCTTCAACACATCCGGATTCGCTTCGGCCAGATTCTTCGACTCGGTCGGATCAGTCGCAAGATTGGAAAGGAACCCTTTCTTGTCTCTTCCCTGCAGCGCGGCGGCTCCGTCGGGTTTCACGTTTTCACGCGCGTTGGTGTAGAGCTTCCAATCGCCTTCGCGCACCACCCATTGGGCGTTCTTTCCCATGCCCAACTGCCAGTAGTACTGCTTGTGCGGCGTCTTGGCCTTCCCGTTCCGGATCACATCGACAATTGATTTGCCGTCAATTTTGTGGTCCTTGGGAATCTTTGCTCCGGTGAGTTGGGCAAAGGTCGGCCACCAATCCGAGCCCACCACAAACTGATCCCGCACCTCGCCCTTCGGAAACCCGGCCGGCCAGGAGACCACCGACGGAACGCGAATGCCACCTTCGAACAGGTTGCCTTTGTGACCGCGATAAATGCCGGCGCTGCCACCGCCGCCAAAGGTCCTTTCCTCCACCGAATGACCATGATCGGACTGAAACAACACGATCGTGTTGTCTCTCAGCTTCAGCTCCTCCAGATGATCGAGTACGCGTCCCACCAGTTCGTCCGTTGTGGAAACAAAGGTCGCGTATTTGTCACGGGGATGCGACAGGTTCCGATACTTCTTGCGCCATTTGTCCGTGCCTTGCAGTGGGTAGTGCGGCCAGTTGATTGCCCAGTAGATGAAGAACGGCTTCTTCTGGTTGCGAGTGATGAAGCCCTTGCATTCGTCGACCATCATGTCGCCGAAGTACTCACCATCATGCCACACTTCCTTCCCTTGTCGCCAGAGATCATGGCGATTCGGGCCGACCCAATAGAAAAAGTGCGAGTAGTTGTCGATGCAGCCGCCCATGTGGCCGAAGCTGTAATCAAAGCCCTGCCCGTTTGGCATGGTTTCCGGCGTGTAGCCCAGATGCCATTTGCCAATGTGGCCGGTCGCGTAACCATTGGACTTCATCAACTCCGCCATCGTGACTTGTTCGGTCGGCATACCGGCCTTGCCCTTTTGTGAAGACACATTGCCCGGCACTCCGGCCCGCGGCGGAATGCGTCCGGTCATCAATCCTGCCCGCGAGGCCGAACAGATGGCCGACGGCGAATACATCTGTGTGAAGCGTACGCCGGTCACGGCGAGGCGGTCGATGTTTGGGGTCATCAGATCCTTGGAGCCGTAACAGTTCGCATCCACGGAACCTTGGTCGTCCGTGTAGATGACGATGACGTTGGGCTTCTTGGCAGCACCGGCAACTGTCGCGAAGGCCAGCCCCAGAGCAAGGACATTGAGGAGTTTCATGAGCCGGACTGTGTAGCCGGACGAATCCACAATCAAATTCAAAACCCCGTCCCTCAGTATCGGTTCACTTGAGGAACGGTCTCACGATGCGGGTCCAGACCTCGTAGCCATTGGCGTTCAGATGAAGCCCGTCAGCGACGAAAATGTCGGCTCGTGGTTTCCCATCCTTGGCCAGCATATGATCGAAGGTGTTGATGTAGTCCAGGCGCTTGTCCGACCTGCAGAATTCGGTGACGAGTTCATTGGCCTCCTTCACGGATTCGAACTGCGACCAACGTTTGAAACAGGGCGTGATGGCGATCCAGGAGATCTGTGTATCGGGCAGGTCCTTGTGAACCTTGGCGCAGAAAGCGATGAAATCAGCCAGCACCTGACGCGGTTCCTTGCCGGCGTTCACGTCATTGGAGCCGGCAAACATCACGATCTGACGCGGGCGATAAGGCAGCACGATCCGATCGGCAAAATGAAGCGAATCGGTGATCTGCGATCCACCGAATCCGCGATTGAACACGGGCAAGTCCGGGAAATCTTTCTCCAGAGTTTTCCACCCCCGAATGCTGGAACTGCCGATGAACAGTATCCCGTTCGAGGGCGGCGGTGAGTCGGCATCCTTCTTCTCGAATGCCGCAATCGATTTCTCCCATTTCTCGAAATTCGACTTGCTCGGAACCGGCAGCCCGTCCGGTGAAACGGCACTTTCGGCACCGACTGCGAGGAATCCAATGAGGACGAGAGTCAAACTGAAACGCATGGAATGAGGTTGTCTGCTCAAGTTGAGATTCCAAGCTGAAATGAAACCAATAGACCAGTATTTGCAATGCATAGAGATTAACATGGAGCAATGCATTCAAAACACACCCTAGCAGAAACACTCAAAAAACGAATGAAAACACCTTGGCATGCGACCAGCTAAACCCATTGCATGCAGGTCCAAGCAGCCAGCCGTATCCAGCCAATCAGCAGCAAACTCACGTTCCGGGGCCGAAACCGAATTCCCAACAATCGTCCCCATCCGTTGGCGGGACTGCTCACCTCGGTGAAAAACGCGAAGTTGACCAACAAGGCCCGCAAGACGGGCAAGGCGGTGGGTATGAGCTGCATGCTCCTCTACTCAGTCAGCAAAGCGATTCAGATCAGCAACGCAATCGTTCCCGTCGAGACCTTTTCAGCCGCGGTCATGATGCCTTCCTCCAGTGGTGGTGTGGCCGCCGGAGACGCCAGAATTTTGATACCGGACGCAGGCTGCTTCTACTCCGACCAAAAACAAACCGCCGCGCCATTCGCCACTCATGCTGTGCAGTCAACTGCTCAAAATGGTGTCGAGTGCACCGCGGTCGTCTAACCAACACCCACTGCAGATACGCCGGTCGATGCCTGGATCACATCGCCCGGCGTAGCAGTGTCTCCTGACTATTCCCGAATCAAGCGGAAGAACCGTGACGCTCCCGTGCCGCGGTTGGTGTAGACGTGGAAGATGGCGAAGTTCTGGGTTACGGTGAAGATGTCACTGGAGATTGTAACCCATGGATCATTCACCGACAACAGCCGGCCACGCGCCTGAAGATTGAAGTTGGCCGCCGAGAAATTCCAGTGCAGCTGAAACTTGTCCGAGTTCGTCAGCGGAGTGATGAAGATCTGCCGGTCAAAGTCACCGATCACGGGAACGGTGAGCGGCACGGAGTTGTCACCCGCGTTCAGTTCCCCTTCCCGTCTCGTCAAGGTGTTCCCAACCGTGTGGCTGCCCAATGCCTTGGCCTTCGCATTGATCGTGATCGTGGCGGCCGTGCCGTTGGTCAAGACGGGGATGTCGCAAGTGATGGTTCGCCCATTGACCACACACGTGCCGTGGCTGTTCGTCGCGGTATTGATGGTGAACGCACTGGGAAAGGTGTGCACCGATCGCAGCTCAGTGGCAATGGACGGACCGCGATTGGTCACCAGAATCACCACATCCACATTCCCGTTCTGCAAGACCAGCGAAGGTTGATTGGTGAGTATCAATCCCGTGTCGGTGGCCTTTGTTAACACGAAATCTATCGCGGAAGTGGTCAGATCACCGGAAGTGTTCTGCAACGTGATCGGACCGCTGTCCGTCTGCGGCGGCACCTGCGCGGTGATGAGCGTCGGCGAGTGAATGATGAAGTTCGCACTCACCCCATTGAATTTCACAAACGAGACTTTTTCAAAGTTCAGTCCGTTCATCGTCACCATGGCGCTCACCGGCGCCCAGAAAGGCGAGAAACTGTCCAACCGCGCCAGCACACTGAATGATTCCGTGCTCACAATCGCGCCCCCCGGAGTGATCACCGAGATCGTGCCATCGATGATGTTCGAGGGAACCGTCGCGCTGATCTGACGATCGGACACTATGTTGAAGATCGAGGCGATCTTGGTATTGTTGGACCCACTGAACAACACTTGGGTGGTGCCCGTGAAATTGGTGCCGTCAATTGTGACCGTAGCTCCGACAACACCGCGCGCGGGCGCAAAGGCCGTCATTCGGGGCGGGTAATAGAACAGGTTGGTCGTCGCGTTCGTGCCAGCGGGACCGGACACACTCAGCAATCCCGTGGTTCCCTCCGCCGGCACATGCGCGCTGATCTGCGAATCGGAGGTCACGCCGAACGAGGTCGCCGACACCCCATTGAACGTCACGTTGCTCACGCCGGAGAAATGCACCCCCGTCAAGATGATCTCCTCGCCCGGCAGACCATTGGTGGGCGAAAACCCGGTAATGAGTGGAATACCGAAGGTGACGGTGAAATTGGTGACCGAAGAATTCGTTCCCGCCGGCGAAATCACCTGGATCGGTCCATTGGTCGCACCAAAAGGAACGACTGTCTGAATCTGGTCCGGCCCGGTCCGGGTGAATGACGCGATCGTTCCGGCGAAATTGACGTTCGTCACCTCCGAGAGATTCTGTCCGTTGATGACGATCAACGACCCGACCGTTTCAGCGATCGGGTCAAACGAGTCAATGATCGGTTCGATGCCGAAGCTATTCGTTGAGGCATGCTGCCCACCCGGTCCCTGCACGGTGATTGGTCCACTGGCGATGTTCGTGGGAACGATCGCATTGATCTGCGAGTCCGACGTCACCCCGAACAGCGCCGCCACGCCATTGAAGAGGACATTCGTCGCCCCGGAAAAATTGATTCCCTCCAGGACAATCGGGTCGCCCGCCTTCCCACTCGCCGGATCGAAACCGAGAATCTGGGGCGCCGTGCCGACCGAAACAAAATTGCTCAGGCTCGTGGCGATGCCATTGGGCGTATGAACCGTGATCACTCCCGTCCCCGCGTTCGTCGGCGCGGTGGCGATGATCTGACTCACCGAAGTCACGTTGAACTGCGCGGCAACCCCGTTGAAGAACACGTTCGTGCTGCCCGTGAAGTCGCCGCCATTGATCTGCACCTGGGCACCTCCCGGCGAAATGTGCGGATCAAAACTCGTGATCACCGCTGTTCCCGAGACGATCAGATTGCTGGTCGTGATAAACCGCCCCGCGTACGTCTCGACCGAAATCGGCCCGCTGACGGCACCACCTGGAACGCCAAACACCAGTTGACTCGGCGCGGTCACATTGACGATTGTGGCCGTCACCTCCCCCACCCTGACGGTGGTTGTTCCGGCGGGCGTGGTCTGAGCCGACAGGAAATTCGCTCCCTCCACCTGGATCGAATCACCGATGGCCGCCACGACCACATCCGGAGATCCCTGGCGTTCGAAACTCTCGACCCTCGGCGCCACCGTGAAGGAATTCACGCTGCTGGCGGTAAAATTCTGGGTGACACTGATCTTTCCGGTTTTGCCGGTGGTCGGAACGATCGCCGTGATGCGCGTGTTCGAATCCACCGTGTATGCCGCCTGGACATTGTCGAAGAACACCGCCGTGGTGCCGTTGAAATTGTTCCCACTGATGACAACCTCTTGGCCCGGTTCGCCGGAGGCCGGACTGAATCCGGTCACCTGAACGAATTGTGCCAAGGCGCATCCCGGCAGCAGACACAATCCAACCAGCAGGTTCAGCAACGGATTACGCTGCAAATGGCCGGCCTCGAAAATCACCGTCTTAAGCGAAGCAGAACCACACCCCTTTTTCAATTCCGCAACCAGCCCGCTCTCTAGGTGAAATACCGTATCAGCCGACACCCTCGACCATGAACTCCCGGATCTTTCGCCACTCCGGTTCAATGATCGTGTGATCCTTGGGATATTCCTGAAATTCGATCTGCATTCCTGCCGCCCGGAACTTCTCGACCTGCTGCTTGGTCCGATCGAACGGCACGACGGGATCGTAGATGCCATGGGTGAGCAGGAATCTCTGGTCGTTTGCAACCGCTGATCGATCGGACAACAACGCTTCGGGATCATGCGAATAACCGCTCACTCCGATGCACGCGGCCAGTTTGTGCGGATATTTCGCACCGACCTCCAAAGTCATCAGGCATCCTTGGGAAAACCCGAATATGATCGTCTGCTCACTCGGAAAGCCTGCGTCACGCTGTGCGTCCAACAGTTCAAACAAAAGCCCCCGACTCCGTTCCACCCCGGGGCCGGCATTGCCCTCGTAGTCATACCAGGAATAGCCGCCGAAATAGTGATCCGGAGCATTCACCAAGAGGTAGCTCATGTCCGGCACCTGCAGCAGATCCGGCACGACCCGGTAGCCTTCCATGCTGTCGCCAAGCCCATGCATCACCAGCATGAGACGTTTCGAATCCTTCTGTTGTGCCGGAACCAATTGCGAATGCAGCATGCCGCAGCTTGGCCGCGGACCAGCCCGAACGTCAACCCGGGG
>JAYPXF010000036.1:29459-33370 GCA_038154405.1 Verrucomicrobiales bacterium
ATGCCGAAACATTCCTGTTGTGGCCGGTCTCCGGACCGGGCCACCCGACCGAGCTCAGGTCTCCCTTCGACCCAGCTCTTCCTCAAGAGACACTCAGGATTCGAATTGCCACAACTGCGCTGCGTCCATTAAGACAGTTCCATCACTGACCTATGCAACGCATTGCCTTCTACCTGTCCCTGACTCTCGCCCTCAACGCAGTCGCCGACGCCAATTGGAACCAATTCCGCGGCCCGGCCGGCAACGGCCATGTCAAATCTGCCAACCTCCCGCTCAAGTGGAGCGAAACCTCCAACATCAAGTGGAAGACCGCCATTCACGGCCGCGCGTGGAGTTCTCCGGTCATCTGGGGCAACCAGGTGTGGATGACCACCGCCTCCGCAGACGGCAAGCAACTCGGCGTCGTGGT
This sequence comes from Verrucomicrobiales bacterium, assembly GCA_038154405.1. Classification (GTDB taxonomy): domain Bacteria; phylum Verrucomicrobiota; class Verrucomicrobiia; order Limisphaerales; family JAYPXF01. The sequence goes on from JAYPXF010000036.1 coordinate 29,869, forward strand.
CGTCGACAAGAACACCGGCAAGATCATCCACGACAAGAAGCTCTTCGACGTAGCGGAACCGCAGTTCGCCCACAAGTTCAATTCCTACGCCTCCCCTACTCCCGCCATTGAGGAAGGACGAGTTTACGTGACCTGGGGATCGCCCGCCACCGCCTGCCTCGACACCAAGACCTTCAAGATCATCTGGGAACGCCGCGATCTCGTCTGCGACCACTTCCGCGGTGCTGGCTCCTCGCCGATCATCTTCCGCAACCTCCTGATCAACAACTACGACGGCGCCGACACCCAATACGTGCACGCCTTCGACAAGAAGACCGGCAAGTCCGTCTGGAACACCAAGCGCTCCGTCGACTTCAAGGACCTCGACAAAGACGGCAAGCCCGCCGCCGGTGGTGACTGGCGCAAGGCCTACAGCACTCCGCACATCGCGTGGGCCGGCAAAAGCCCCATCCTGTTGAGCAGCGGCGCCAAGGCCCACTACGCCTACAACCCCGTGAACGGGAAAGAGATCTGGCGCATGGATCACCACGGCCAACATTCCGCCAGCACGCGCCCGCTCTTCGGCCATGGCAACGCCTACTTCCCCACCGGTTTCGGAAAAGGCGAACTCATCGTCGTTCCCGTGAACAAGAAAGGCGCGCTCTCAGAAGACGAAAAAGCCTGGCACGTCAAACGCAGCGTCCCCAAGAAACCCTCCATGCTGCTGGTGAAGAACCATCTCTACACCATCGACGACGGCGGCATCGCCAGCTGCTACAATGCCAAGACCGGCGAAGTCCTGTGGCAGGACCGCCTCGCCCGCCGCTCCGGCAACTTCTCCGCCTCCCCGATTCTGTCCAACGGCAAGATCTACATCAGCAACGAAGACGGCGAAACCTTCGTCATCGAAACCAACCCCAAGGAACTCAAAGTCGTCGCCACCAACAAACTCGAAGACGGCTGCATGGCCTCCCCCGCCATCTCCGACAACGCCATCTTCCTCCGCACCAAGACGCACCTCTATCGGATTGAAAAATAGCCAATCGATACACTGACTTACGGATCCTTCGTCGCGATGGCAAGGTGGGCTGGATACTTGTTCTCCCTCGTTCGCAAGCTCTGCTTCGAGCGAAGCGGAGCTTCGCGGATATTCCGTCCAAGCATGAGCTTGGGACGGAGAGCCAAGTGAATACGAGAATTGATCGGGTGATCTTCCGCTGATTTCATCTCCGCGTCATTGGCACGAAGCGCACGGGCAGTACGGCTTTCTTCACCACCTTGCCGTCGCGCTTCTCCAATAGATAAAGCTCCTGCACGCCACCGGTCGGACCCACTGGGATGATCATGCGGCCGCCTTCCTTCAGCTGATCTACCAGCGGTTGCGGAATGTTCTCCGGGGCACAGGTCACGATAACTGCATCGAAGGGCGCCTTGTCCGGCCAGCCTTTATAGCCGTCACCGCTGCGGACAATTACGTTGGTGTAACCGAGTCGTTTCAGATCGGTCCGTGCGCGTTCCGCCAGCGGCTCGACAATCTCGATGGTGTAAATCTCCTTCACCAGTTCGCCCAACACCGCGGCTTGGTAGCCTGATCCAGTGCCGATTTCCAACACGCGATCGGTCGGCTTCGGATCGAGCTTCTCGGTCATGAAGGCGACGATGAAGGGTTGGGAAATGGTCTGGTCGTGGCCGATGGGCAACGCCGTGTCGGCGTAGGCATGGGCGCGCATGTTGGCCGGCACGAGTTCGTGACGGGGCACTTTCTCCATCGCCTGCAATACGCGGGGATTCCGGATGTCCCGGCCCGGAGCGGTCAGTTGATCTTTCACCATGCGTTTGCGTGCCGTTTCAAAACCGGGCCGATCCGACGCCTGCGGGGGCTGGCACCCGAGGAGCAACAGGGCTACGGCCAGCACCGGACTTCTCCACGTCTGCATGGGAAAACCTCGTTCATCCACCACGGGAAATCAATCTGCCAACATGCGCCGTATTTTGGCCGCCACCTGCTCCGCCGTGATCGCGTGCAGGCCGGTTCCGCCGTGCAGCACCTGGAAACGTTCACTCGCCGGACGCCAGACATGTTCGCTGGTCTCGCCCCACAGGCATACCCCGGGAAGCCCGACCGCCGCAGCCAGATGGGTGATTCCCGAATCGTGCCCCACGAAGGCACGACAACCCTGCAACCTTTTGCCCACCTCCACCAGCGGCTGATTCTCAAGAAATTCAAACCGGGATCCGTCCAGCCCGGCTTTCAGGACATCCATCTGCTCGCGATCTGCCTCACCACCAACCACCAGGACCGTATTCTCATCCGACAGATCGCGTAACAATTCAAACCACGCGTTCACCGGCCAGTTCTTATTCGGACTGCCACTTCCGGGATGAACGGCAATCCGTCGGTTCCCGCCCGGATCCTGCGCTCCGAAATCCAACTTCGGTTCCGGATCCGCCCCGAACACCGCGAGCCCCTCCAATGCCTTGAGTAAAGCCTCGGTGGCGTGAAGCTCGGAAGTCTCGTCCGGCCGATGAATACCCTGCACGAATTGGATGTGATCGGCACAGCTCCGGACATTGGTCTGGAAGAAGAAATCCGGATCATACAAATAGGAGATCACCACATTGAAGCCCGCGAAGTAGCTGCCCAATTCCTCGTTGATGTGTCCCTTGCGATTGAAGAAGGACGCCATCGGACGCGAATCGATGTCCCGCACGGCATCCACCACCCCACCCTGCAAGGCCAGTTGAGTGACGTTTGGGTATCCTAAGAGTTCGATTTCCGCCTCGGGAAACATGTGGCGCAGCGCCGAACAGACCGGGAGCGTGAGAATGAAATCACCGATGGCACCGCCGCGGACGACGAGAAAGCGGTTCCTGGGAGTGGTGGCCGGCTCGGTCTCGGCAATCGGCACGGATTCCGGAGAATCCTCGTCCCTGGTCCAGCGCGCCGGTTTCATTCCTCATTCGTAGCGTATCCGGAAGAATTTTCGAAGCCGGAATGTCGCGATGAAGGATTCGATTGGCAATCAAATCTACCTTGTTACAAATCAACGCAATATGGCCAAGCCGCTCCCCTGACGGCCCGCCGTGAGCCGGTCGAACGATCTTTTGCGGGTAGAAAGCCTTCCGGTTCAGGCGATGATGTCGTGGATGGGCTCAACCTCTTCGACGCCGACGAGTTTTTGATCCAGTCCGGCGTAGAAATACGAGAGCTTGTTCGGGTTGATCCCCATCTGATTGAGAATCGTGGCGTGCAGGTTCTTGACGTGCAGGCGGTTCTCCACCGCGGCGCTGCCGAGTTCGTCGGTCTTGCCATATGCGATTCCGCCTTTGATGCCGCCGCCAGCCATCCACATCGTGAATCCGTAGGCGTTGTGATCACGCCCCGTGCCTCTCGCATACTCAGCGGTGGGTTGGCGTCCGAATTCGCCTCCCCAGACGACGAGCGTTTCATCGAGCAGACCGCGCTGTTTTAGGTCGGTCAACAAACCGGCGATGGGTTTGTCCGTATTGCCGGCGTGGAAAT
>JAYPXF010000037.1:0-6753 GCA_038154405.1 Verrucomicrobiales bacterium
GGATTCGATCCGCAAGGTTTGGAACAACCACGAGCGTTACGCCGACAACGCCGCCACGCTGGGCAAGCTGCTTCTTCTGGCGCGCCGTCTGTGTGAACGCGGCGCCGGTTTTGTCACCGTGACGACGAACTTCGTGTGGGACATGCACGCCGACAAGAACAACGCCACCATGCCCGAAGGCATGCGTTACGTGGGACTGCCGTTCGATCATGCCGTGTCCGCCTTCATCGAGGACGTGGAAGCCCGCGGATTGCAGGAGAAGATCCTCCTGGTGTGTTGCGGGGAGATGGGACGCACGCCGCGCATCAACGCCCGCGGCGGCCGCGACCACTGGGGACGATTGTCACCGCTCATGGTTTACGGCGGCGGACTAAAGATGGGCCGGGTGATCGGTCAGTCCACCCGCGACGGCGGCGAACCCGAATCCCGTGGCTACAACATCGAGAATCTCATCGCCACGGTGATGCATACGCTGCTGGACGTCGGCGAGCTCCGGGTGACTCCTGGTGTTCCCGACAAGGTGATGAACGCCATCACCGCCGCCGAGCCGATCGCCGAACTCATCTGACGAGGAATCGAGCCCCATCACCCCGGCGACCGGACGCCGGTCAGGATGTAGGTGGGCATGGCCCCCTTCCCTTTCACGTCGATCACTCCCCGTGATTCCAGAAAGTAACGGGATTCCAGAAGTTTCGCAGTGGATTCGGAAACCTGGATGAGTCCGGGAGCTCCGTGGGATTCCATCCGGCTGTCGACGTTGACGGTATCGCCCCAGAGGTCGTAAATGAATTTGTTGCGGCCGATCACGCCGGCGACAACAGGCCCTGAATTGATCCCGATGCGAACACTGATTCCCGGCGCAATGCCGGCGGATTTGTGGGCGATCTGTTCCTGCATGTCCATGGCCATTTCGGCCACCTTCTCGGCATGGTCGTCGCAGGGTTCCGGCAATCCGCCCACCACCATGTAGGAGTCGTCGATGGTCTTGATCTTCTCGAGTGAATACTTCTCGGTGAGATGATCGAAATCGGTGAACACAAGATTCAACATGTCCAACAGGTCGGCGAAGAGCACGGTGGTGTTGTCAAAGTGATCCGCGATCGGACTCTCGCCCTGCTTCAAACGGCCCGGAATCTAGCGCGGCAGCACGTTCAAAAGCAATGCCTCCGATATCTCCTGTTCCTGGCGAATCTGCACCAGATGTTCGCGCTCGGCGTCGCTCAGGCGCTTCTTCTCGAGGCTCGCGTCAATCCGCGCCTTGAGCAGGCTGTGATTGAAGGGCTTGGGCAGATGATCCTCGGCACCCATCTCGATGCAGGTGACGACGCTTTCCATTTCATCCATGCTGGAGATGACGATCACCGGCACGTGACGATGCCGCTGACTTTCACGCATGGCCTTGAGCACGTCGAAACCGCTCATGCGCGGCATCTCGATGTCGAGCAGGACGAGGTCAAAGTTCTCCCGTTGGATGGCGTCCCACGCCTCCATGCCATAGGCGGACGTCACCACTTCATGCCCCTCGGCTTTGAGTGTGATGGCGAGGAGTTCGCGGCTGTGTTCGTTGTCATCAGCCGCCAGCAATCGGGCGGCGGCGCGTTTGGGTTCAGGGCCGGCTTCGCTGCGTTTGAGAAACGCGGTCTGCGCCTTGACGAACGTGATAGCCGCGCGTTCGGCGTTGTCATTGGCCTGCTGTGCATCCTCCTGGTTCCGGTCTCCCTTCCGGCGCAGCACTTCAAGAATCTGCCCCAGTCGTTCGGACGTTTTTTTCCGGGAAAAGCTGTTCAGGTTGTTTACCAGATCCTCCAGCAGCGTCTGCACATCCGCCGACTCAGGTGGCGGATGTGGGACGACCGTCAACGGCGGGGAGTCGGCATCGATCTCGGCTTCAGGAACGGCTGCCCCTGTATCGGCACGATCCGACTCGTTCTTTACCCTCGAACCCGCACGAATTCGGCGAACCGTCATTGCATTCCGGCAGCCCTGGACCGTCCGTGTGGTGGGAATGGACCGCCCCGGCCACCAGCACCGTGACGATCCAGACGGCGGGCAGCACGCTCGACACGCGGTTCGAGATCTTTACGGGCCAGGGCATCACCTGACTCATCGATGTGGCGGCGGAAGATGACGGCGGTCCAAATCTGACCGACATCATCAAGGTGGACGGCTATGACGGAGCCGCCGGCGGCATCCAGCTGCGCCTGCAGATGGACACCGCCTTGAAACTCCAACACGCATTTGAAAGCCGCGGTCTCGTCGCCGGCAGGTCGCTCAACCTCGACATTGGATTGACCGGGCCTGGCAACATCACCTACCAGTGGGCGCACAACAACGTGCCGATCCCCGGCCAGACCGCCTCGCCTTTCGTGATCGCGGCGGCCACCACCAATCACTCGGGAACCTACACCGTCAGTGCCCGCAACAAGTTTGGCAGCACGGTCGCCCGCAGCGGAACCCTCACCGTCCGTGAGCCCCTGAACATCGGCATCTTTGCTTCGTCCCCCCCGGGAACGACAGACAGTTCGCCGCAGATCGCCAACAGTCTCAACTTCATCGGCTACAATGCCATTGCGATCACCAACGAACTGGACGTCCCGCCATCAATTTCCGTATTGCCGTTCGGCAGCAACAACGCAGCGTTGAGCAACATTGCGACCGTGGTCGGTGCGCTCCGCGCCTCCATTCCGTGGCAACGCCCGGATACGCAGGCTCAGTCTTGAATTCCTCCGTCGAGGATCCAGTCTGTCCCCCATGCGTTCACTGTTGTTGGTTCTGATTCTCGCCGCCATTCACGTTTCATCTGCGGCGCGGAAGCCGAACGTCCTGTTCATTGCGGTCGATGACCTGCGACCGGAGATCTTGTCGTTCGGGCGCGATCACATGGTCACTCCGAACATGGATCGGCTGGCGCAGGCCGGGGTGGTTTTCCAACGGGCCTACTGCATGGTGCCGACCTGTGGCGCATCGCGGGCCAGCCTGATGTCCGGGATCCGACCGACCAAGGATCGCTTCCGCACCTACACCGCGCGGGCCGACAAGGAAGCGCCCGGCGCGACCACCCTGAACGCCCACTTCCGGGCAAACGGCTACCACACGGTTTCCCTCGGCAAGGTATTTCATTCCCCCGCGGACAGCCGTGACGGTTGGAGCGAAGAACCTTTCCGCCCGTCCGCACCGCGATACGCCAAGGAGGAAAGCATGAAGAACCCAAAGATCAGCAAGGGCCGCAAACGGGGTCTGCCATACGAAGCGGGGGACGTCGAAGATTCCTTTTATGGCGACGGCAAGACGGCCGATCGCGCGGTGGCAGATCTGAAACGCCTTGCAGAAAATGAGAAACCGTTCTTCCTCGCCGTCGGATTCGCCAAGCCACATCTGCCTTTTGCCGCTCCGCAGAAATACTGGGATCTGTATCCGGCCAACACGATCAGCCTGCCGGACAACTACTATCCGCCGAAATACGCCCCCAAGGAGGCGATTCATTCCTTCGGCGAACTTCGCTCCTACGCCGGCATTCCGGCCAAGGGACCAGTGTCCGACGAGATGGCGCTGAACATGATCCGTGGCTACCGCGCCTGTGTCAGCTACACGGACCGCCACATCGGACGCCTGTTGGACACGCTGAATGAACTGGGGATCCGCGACGACACCGTGATCGTCCTCTGGGGCGACCACGGCTGGAATCTCGGTGAGCACACACTGTGGTGCAAACACTGCACATTTGAGACCTCGATGAATGCCCCGTTGCTCATCAGCGCCCCTACACTTAACGGAAGCAAGTCAGGCAGTTCCTCCCGTTCCTTGGCGGAATTCATCGACATCTATCCGACGCTCTGCGACCTGGCCGGTCTGCCTCATCCCGAGCACCTGGAAGGGTCCAGCCTGGTGCCGATTCTCAAATCACCGACCGCCATGGTCAAGACGGCCGCCATCGGACGTTTTCAGGATGGAGACACGATCCGGACCGATCGCCACCGCTTCACCCTCTACCGCGACAAAAAGGGCAAGGTGGTCTCCCGGATGTTGTATGACTACAGCCAGGACCCGAACGAAAACCTGAACATCTCCGAACTTCCGGAGAACCGTGAACTCGTGGCGGCATTGACCAGGCGTCTGAACAAGGAGATGGGGAAACCACGCCACAAACCTTGAAGAACAAGCCTGTAACGGCTCTTCTCGCAATATCGTCCAAGAATTGGATCCCGAAGCAATATGATTACCAGACTTCTGCCTCTGATTTCACTCGTCGCACTTGTTACTGTTTCTCATGCCGCCCAAAAGCGGCCCACGGAAAGACAGGCGGCCGACGTGTTTCGCGCCTACGACAAGAACAAAGACGGCTCCGTGACCGTAGACGAATGGCTGATGATGCGGCATATGCAGCCGAATGACCGCTCTGCACGCGGTCAGGTGGAGCGCATCCGCTTTCAGCAGGCCGGCCCCGGCAAGGACGGTCGCTTCAACCAGAAGGAATTCGTCTATTGGTACACCACCGGCCGGTTCAACAACCTGGCCGAAGGCGGTGCCCAGGCAGGTGATGGCGAAGCGGGCATACTACGTCGTGGTCCGCGCGACGGGGACGGTGCTCCCCGTACGGGACCACGCGACGGCGAAGGCACTTTGCGACGAGGCCCGCGAGATGGCGAAGGTGCGCCTCTTACGGGACTTCGTGACGGCGAAGGAGCCATGAAGCGCGGCCCCCGGGATGGCGAAGGCGTTCGTCGCGGCCCGACCGACGGCGAAGGTCGCCCCAGTGCAGAAGGCGACGGGCGGCGAAATGCCGATGGAACCAGTCTCACCATGACGGTCGATACCAGCGGAAATCTGCTCGCCAACGGGAGACCCATGAATTCCAAACAACGTATGAGCTATCTTCGCAGCATCGCCACTCAGGCCAACGGCCGCAAAGTCTATATCCGAGCCGGCCGTGGAACGTCGATGGCCGGCCTGCAAGCCCTGTTCCGCGAGTGCCAGAACGCCGGCATCAAGAACCTGTTCCTCTCTCAGACCGGGCGTTGACCCGCCCCATCATCTCCCGACCCGTCTGTTCGATTCCCGTGCCAGACGGGTCATTTTTTTTGTCGCCCTGATGCTGTTGATCCCCATTCATTCCCCTCAGATGAAACACACCTTTTTCAAAGCTCCGATCCTGCTCTACGGCCTGTTCACCGCGTTGATTTAGATGGGTTGCTCAAACTCCGGCGAGACGCCCACCCAGGAATCCGCCGACGCATCAGAAACACCGGCTACAACGGTGAAGGAATCCAAGCCGGCAAAGCCCACCGCCCCATTGGTGGCCGAGAATCTCGACATCGTATTGGTGAAAGACGGCAAGCCTGTTCACAACATGCTCTGCCTGCCGAATGATCAGGCGGAACCGGCGGCCGTGCAGGCGCTCAAGGAATACCGCGTGTTCATCAAGCGGGCCACCGGGGTCGAACCGCTTCGTGTCGGCGAGCCTGAAGCCGGGAAACCCACAATCTTCTTCGGACGTAATCCGTGGTCCGAAAAAGCCGGAGTCAACACCGACGATCTCCCGTCCGAGGGATTCCGCATCCGCTCCATCGGGCAGGACATTCATATCGTCGGCCGTGACACGCCGAAGAAAGGCGCCCACCAGGTGGCGGCACGCGTGGGAATGGAGCCGGGAACCCTGTACGGCGCCTACGAGTTTCTCGAACGTTACTACGACATGCTCTTCGCCTGGCACGATGACCTCGGAACGGTCGTCCCACCACGGAAGGACCTGAGCATCAAGTCCATGCATCTCGTGGATGGACCTGATTGGTCGTATCGTCAGTTCACCAAGTCGCCGGAAGGCGAGGCCAACAACATGTTTGGTCTTCGCCTGCGCCTGGGGCACCCGATCGAAGTGCGTCATGAACACCATTGGCACCGCATCATGTCGCCGGACGTCCACGGCAAGGAACACCCCGAGTGGTTTGCCGAGATCAAGGAAAAACGCTACCCGAAGCATTACGCGGAGAAACGCGGCGGACAGATCTGCACGAGCAATCCGGAAATGGTGGATTTCTTCGCCAAGGCCGCCATCGCGCACTTCAACAACTACCCGAAAGCCGACATGTTCTCCATCGCCGCGAATGACGGCCGCAAATTCTGCACCAGCAAAGGAATGCTTCGCGTTGGACAGCGGGGCCACCCGGCCGGATGGACGACGCATCACGACGGACCGGATCATTCACTTCTCGAACCAGGTGGCCGAGCTGGTCGTCAAGGTACACCCCGACAAGAAACTCAGAGTGATCATCTACCTGGATTACAAGTATCCGCCGAAGAAGGTGAAACTGCATCCCATGCTGTTTCTCGTGCATCCCACCAACAGCGGCTTTTCACAGGGCGGCGGCTACGCAGGAGACGACGATTGGTCGGAAGCCTCCATGGAGCGCGGTTGGAAGGAAGCGGCGGGCACGTTCTACAAGTACGACATCTGGCACTACGACCAGACCCCGATGTATATGATCGCCCCGGTCACGAAACACATCATCGAGAAATCCCGCGCACGGAAGCACCATGGCGTGGACGGTGGATATCACTACATCGCCCGTTCCTATGAACTGATGGGCGCCGGTCACTACCTGTTGGCCCGACTGATGTGGGACAATGATTTCGAGGCCGAAGCGGCCGAAGAGAAGTATTACCTTGCCCTGTACGGCGCGGCGGCCGAGGACGTGAAGACCTACTACGACCTGATGGAAAACGCCCTGATCAAGGTGTTCAAGGACGGTCTCGGGG
>JAYPXF010000037.1:6763-27771 GCA_038154405.1 Verrucomicrobiales bacterium
TTCTTCAACCGCTATCCGGTCGGCAACAATCCGGGCATGTATCTCGCCGCCTACTGGCAGATCCTGCCGCAGATGAAACAGACAATTGATACGGCCTACGCCCAGCGCAAGAACCTGAGCAATGAAGAGAATGAGCGGTTGGTGCGCCTGATCGACCATCACAACTTCACCATGCACAACGTGGCCTCGATGATCTATGTCGGTCGTATCCTGGCCAAGACCGCAACCCGCGAAGACACCAAGGCGTATTCGCAATCGAATGCCAAGCGCGATCCCGCCAAGGCCCGCATCAGGAAATACCGTCCGCACTACGGGAAGCTGCTGGACGAGATGGATGCCGCGAGTCACACGGGCGTTCTCTACGGCAAAAAACCGACCATCGAAGTGCGCGCGCCTTCGGACTTCAACGAATGAAAACAAAAAGGCGGCAGGTCGAACTGCCGCCTTTGTTCAAATCAGTTTAAGATTCAGCGTGGCCGGCTGATCTTGAAGCCACCGGCATCTCCCGCATCGGGCTTCTCTGCTCCCCAATTCGGCAGGCTCACGATTCCCTGTCCACCGGATTCCTCCTCACCGGGCGCCTGCAGGGCGAGTTGTTCAACCTGGTGCATCATGGAGGAAAGATTCACGTTGGCCTTGGAAAGCTCGAACTGGGCCTTCTTGATTTCTGATTCCAAGCTGGTCACCCGCGTCTTGAACGTGAAGAAGAACATCAGGGAGATGAAAACCATCGCCGTGGCCATCGCGAGGGTGATGTAAGCGATCCCCACCGGGAAACAGGAATCACCTGCGGCGTATCCACCGGACTAACGCGTTCGCGGCATATACGGGGCCGCACCTGCCGGCTCTTTGGAACCCATCGTTCCTGTTCCGGCCTCGGCTTTTTTGCCGGGCCCGGCGTCGGACCCGCCCGAGCTGCCGGGATCCCCAAAAGTTGAACCCGACTTCGCCGGCGGAGAAGAAGAGAAATTACCACCGCTGCCGCCCGGTTCCGTTGTCTTCGCTGTTTCGGTCGAGAGCCCGCCAATTGTGGTGGTCGGTTCCGAAGCCGAGCCGGGAGATTTGCCAAACGCACCCGTCGCCAACCTGGCGGCTGTTTCTGCTTTCAAGCGAGCCTGCTCCTCATCGTAGGAAGGCAGCGGGAAACTGCTTCCGGTGGTCGACTTCTTCTCCATCGAGCCGGAGCCGAAACTGTTGAAGCCGCCACTCCCGGCCTTTGGCTTGGGAGAGGTAAACGATTTGAAACCCGCATCAGCGCTCTTCGGTGCCGATGACTTCGTCCGTTCGTCAGAGAAACCAGGCATGGCCGGGGCGCCGGCCGGGGTCATGGAGAATTCTTCCTTCATGTCGGCAAACGCTCCGGTCTGCTTGAAACTGGGAGTATTCTTGTTCGCAACCGCAGCCTTCGCCGCCGCCATCGCCCGCTCCTCCGTGCTCTTCCCCCCTTTCGACTCGGACTCGCCACCCGTCAGACCGGAAATCGCTTTCCCGAACTCGCCGGCCCCGATGGACTTCGTAAATTCAGAAATCCCTTTGGCGGCCGAATCCGCTGCATTGGCCACCGCCGCTTCCGCCTTGGTGAACTCTTCCGGTTCGGCACCGACCTTGCCGATGCCACGACTTTCGGCATCAGCGACCGGCAAGTTCCTGCCATCATGCCGGTCGGTCTTCTGTATTTTTACCGTCGCTTGCGGATGCCCCGATTCAGCCGCCTTCCGATACCATTGCCACGCGGTGGTCTTGTCCGCGCCGCGACCGGTGCGACCGGCTGTCAGCATCTCTGCGTAGGCGTACATGCCGTCCGGATAGCCACCCTGTGCTGATTGTTTGAACCAGCCTGAAGCCTTTACGTCATCCGGATCGTAGTACAGCCCGTCCCGATACATGATTCCCAGATAGTATTGGGCCATCGATTGCAGATTTGATTTCTCCGGCGTATATGAGATCGCACGCAGGTAGGACGCTGCCTCGACGTAGTTCATCGGCAGCCCTTTGCCGGTGAGGTAAGCCTCGCCCATCCTCACCATCGCATCCGGATCCTTCTGATCAGCCGCCATCCTGAACCACTTCATCGCCTCGGTCTGGTCTTTCTGCGCGCCTATTCCCCGCAGATAGGAATCACCCAGATTGAACTGTGCCGAGACGACTCCTTGCATGGCGGCTTTGCGGTACCATCTGATCGCCTCCGTCATGTCTTTGGAGGTTCCCCTGGCATACTCATACATGTTTCCCAACAAATACTGGGAATCCGCATCGCCACTGTTACCTGCCCGGGTCAACCAGACCAGCGCCTCACCCTCATTTTTCTCGATGCGCTGCCCTGCGATGTACTCTCTGGCCAGACGCCGCTGCATTTCCGGATCGCCAGCGAGCGCCCCCCGCTTGATTTCCTCGATCGAGTAACTGGCGTAGGTTTGGGCCGCAGTGTCGGTCGTAATGGTGAACGCAGCGCCTATTGCCAAGATCCAAATGCCGAGGGATTTCAAAATGGACGACCGCCTCACGATGAAATTGCTGATCATGATTGCAAGAATACTGTCCGATATGGTTGTTGCTGGAGCACCGCTCAACCCGGCGCATCGTATCGATCATCCTGCTGCCCCCACCCCTTGAGGTCAAGCCGGGATGCCCCGGAAGTCCAGTGGAAACAGGCAGTTAAGAGTCCGTGGTGAATGGGCTTGGTCACCGGGATCGTCCGATTTCGCCGAGTGAAAACGATGTCGGAATTAGTTCACAGAACTGTTGACACGACCAAACCTTTTTGGTTCATTCCCCGTCCCTTTTTGAAGGAAACATCATGTACGCGGTAGTTGAAACAGGCGGAAAACAGTATCGGGTCGCAGCCGGCGACAAGCTCGAAGTGGAGAAATTGCCGGTGGATGCGGGCCAGTCGGTCACCTTTGACAAGGTGCTGATGGTCAGCAACGACGGCACTGCCACCTTTGGCGCGCCCACCGTCGAAGGCGCCAGCGTTGAGGCCACCGTGGTCGACCAGGTCAAGGGAGACAAGGTCATTGCCTTCAAGTTCAAGCGCCGCAAGGGCTACCGCAAGAAGAAGGGCCACCGGCAGCGTCACAGCGTGGTGGAAATCAAAGAAATCAAAACCGCTTAATTTACCATGGCTCACAAAAAAGGCGCAGGTTCAACCCGCAACGGACGCGACAGCAAGAGCAAGCGTCTCGGCGTGAAGAAATACGGTGGCGAAGAGATTCGCGCCGGTGGCATCATCGTCCGTCAGCGTGGCACCAAGTTCCACCCCGGCACCAATGTCGGCAAGGGCAAGGACTTCACCCTCTTCGCGCTGGCCGACGGCCGCGTGCAGTTTGAAAAGGAAGGTCGCAAGGTGAGCGTCGTGACCGAGGCCGACACCGCCAAAAACTGAGTCGAGCCGCAATGAGTTTGCGGGCGAGGCTGAATGCCTCGCCCTTTTTTTTGGAATGTTCGTAGATCAGGTCAAGGTATTCGCGAAAGCCGGTGATGGCGGCAAGGGATGCGTGGCCTTCCTGCGCGAGAAGTTCCGGCCCAAGGGTGGTCCCTGTGGCGGCAACGGGGGCCGGGGCGGCAATGTCATCCTTCGCGCATCGCACGACATCAACAACCTGATCGACCAATACTACTCCCCCCGTCTCATCGCCAAGAACGGCAATCCCGGCGGTGGCAAGGAAATGGACGGCCGCTCCGGCAAGAACCTCGTGGTGAAAGTGCCCTGCGGCACGCTCATCTGGAAACTCGGCACAAGATTACCGGATCGGTCCGACCCGACCGATGAGTCCGATCCGACCGATCAGCCCATGATGGTCAGCTCCGCGTCCCGCCCGGTCATCCGCTCCGCCGACGGCGTTCGCGCACAAGAGATCGACCTATCAGAAGAACCGGATCCCGCCGAGACCTACATCCCACCCGAGGAAACCGCCGAACTGATCGCCGACCTCACCGAAGATGGCGAGGAATTCGTCCTCTGCAGCGGTGGCAAGGGCGGCCTCGGCAACAAGAACTTCGCCACCGCCACCCGGCAGGTTCCCCGCTTCGCCCAGCCCGGCGAACCCGGTGACGAAGGCGACTACCGCTTCGAACTGCGCATCATCGCGGAAGTCGGCCTGGTCGGTTATCCGAATGCCGGCAAGTCCACCCTGCTCACCTCCATTTCCCGGGCTCGCCCGAAGATCGCCGCCTACCCCTTCACGACGCTGCATCCGCAGATCGGTATCGTTGAGTTCGACGACTATTCCCGGCTCACCGTCTGCGACATTCCCGGCATCATCGAAGGTGCCCACGAAAACGTCGGCCTCGGCCACGCCTTCCTACGCCACATCATGCGCTGCCGCGTTCTGGTGCTGCTCATCGACATGGCCGGCACGGACAACCGTCATCCGTGGGACGACTACAACAGCATTCTGAACGAGCTGGAGCAGTATCATCCCTCGCTCATCGAAAAGCCCCGTCTGGTCGTTGCCAACAAGATCGACGAACCGGTCGCAGAAGAGAACCTGAAGACCTTCAAGCGTAAGACCGGCGAACCGAACATCATCCAGATTGCCGCCGCCTTTGACGAGGGCGTGGACCGATTCAAGGCCGCCATCAAGGCCGCCGTCGCAGAGACAGAAAAGAAAGACACCAACCTGACAGATGAAGAGTAATCCGCACGTTGCCATCGTCGGCGCCACCGGTGCCGTGGGTATCGAAATGATCAAGGTGCTCGAGCGCCGCAATTTCCCCGTGGGCGAAATGACCCTGCTGGCCTCCGCCCGTTCGGCCGGCAAAAAGCTCACCTACAACGGCACCGAGATCACCATCAAGGAACTCACCAAGGACTCGTTTGGCGGCATCGACATCGCGCTCTTCAGCGCCGGCGGCGGCATCACGAAGGAATTTGCCCCGGCCGCCGTTGAAGCCGGTTGCGTCGTGGTCGACAACTCCAGCGCTTATCGGCAGGACCCGGACACACCACTCGTGGTTCCCGAGATCAACGCCGCGGATGCCGCCAACCACAAGGGCATCATCGCCAATCCTAATTGCACCACCGCCATTTCATTGATGGCGCTCTATCCACTGCATCAGGAGTTCGGTGTGACCCGCATCTTCGCTTCCACCTACCAGGCCGTGTCGGGCAGTGGCGCCCAGGCGATCAAGGAGCTCGACCAGCAGGTCGCCCAGATCGTGAACGGCGAAGAAGTCTCCCGCGAAGTCTACCCTCATCAGATCGCTTTCAATGCTCTTCCCCACGTGGATGTCTTCCTCGAAGACGGTTACACCAAGGAAGAGATGAAGATGGAGAACGAAGGGCGCAAGATCATGCATCACCCCGATTTTCGGGCCAGCGTCACCTGCGTCCGCATCCCCGTCTACCGCGCCCACTCCATCGCCATCAGCGCCGAATTCGAAAGGCCCGTCTCGGTTGAAGCAGCCCGCGAAGTTCTCGCCAAGGCTCCCGGCTTGGACATCATCGACGACGTCGCCAACAACCAGTATCCACTGCCCCTTATCCAGGCGGAAAACGACAACTGCGCCGTCGGCCGTATTCGCAAGGACTGCGCCATGGACAACGGCCTGTGCTTCTGGGTCGCCGGCGACCAGCTCCTCAAAGGCGCCGCCCTCAACGCTGTCCAGATCGCCGAAGAACTCCTCAAGGTCTGAGCACTTCAACCGGCATCTTCGATCTCCCGATTCACGCCGTACCGAAAAGGCATGCACAACCCGGTCGCAACGGATGGTTTGCGTGATCTTTCGGATTCGGAACGTCGTTGACTGAAACATGGCTCCAACGCGGCCAAACTCGCGCCCCATACCAAACCGGGCCTGCATGGCTTATGGCGGAAAACCGAAGCTTAGCTTCACCGCCGCGTATTCAGGATGCACGGAACCGTCCTCCTTGCGAATGATCAACGGCGGTTCGTTCCAAGTCCGGTCGCGCACGCCCTCAGGCAGGTCACAGCTTCGCGTCATGGCAAACAAACCAAGCAAAGGCGGTTCGCCTTCTCGCAAGACCACCGGACGCTGACGAACGATGGTCAATCCGGCTTCGCGCGCGGCGGCGGCGACCCTTCGCTCCTGCTCTGGCGGATTCACCGGAAACACACAGGCAAACAGACCACCAAGGCGGAGTCGAGCGACGGCCGTCTGGCAATAGTCCGCAATCGTCCCCCGCATCTCAAATCGGCAGGCGATCTTCTGCGGATGGTCCCCTTCGACTCCACTGCCCGACGGGAAATACGGCGGACTGCCCAAAACCAGATCGAACCGTTCATCCTCGGCGAACACCTTCTGATCGCGCAGATCCCCTTCACGGATGTCAAAACGGTCTTCAAGCCCGTTCCAACAAACAGACTTTCTGGCCAAGGCGATGCTTTCCGTTTGTGCCTCGACCGTGACAACACGCGCGCCCGGCAGACGCCAGGCGGCCACCATGGCCACCGTTCCGAGGCCGCTGCCGAGATCGAGAATACTTTCGGCTCTCGGACACCACGATGTGCCATACCAGGCGGTGAGAATATCGTCCGTTGAATAGCGATGCCCCTTCTTCAGTTGAAAGATGCGGAAGTGCCCGCAAAGCACGTCCATCGTTTCGCCTTGCCCCAGAGCCAACGCTGGTTCGTCCGGCGAACCCGGAACTTTCGGACCGGGAATGGCGTAACCGCGAAAATGAGTTTTTGGTGAGACGTCCTTCGCCATCTGTTCGGGAATCCGAATGGAGACAGACCCTTGACCAACCGACAAGAAGCAAACCCGCCCGGCCGGCCCCGGTGGAAAATCGTTTTCATTTTCTTGTCCTCCATCTTCTTGTCGGTTCAGGCTTGGCCATCGATTCATGAAAGCCGCCATCTTTGCCACGCTCCTCTCCGTCGCCACCGCCTTTGCCGCAACGCCACCGAATCTCGTGTTCATCATCGCGGATGACTGCACGTATCTGGACATGGAGGTCTACGGCGGACAGGCCAAGACACCGACCCTGAACCGGCTGGCACGGGAGGGAATGCAGTTTTCGCGTTGTTTCCAGGCCGCTCCGATGTGTTCCCCGACACGCCACAACATCTACACCGGCATCTATCCCGTGAAGTCAGGAGCCTGGCCGAATCACACGATGGTTTATCCGGGCACGAAATCGATCGCGCACTATCTCAAGGATGCGGGTTACCGGGTGGCGCTGTCAGGAAAGACTCATATCGCGCCGAAGGCATCGTTTCCATTTGAGTATTCCGGGGAGTTTCGTTCCGCCAGTCCAGCCCTGGATAATCCCTATCCGAAACTCGATAAACTGATCACCGAATCCAAGTCGGCCGGCGCGCCCTTCTGCATCTTTGCCTGCTCCAATGAACCTCACACACCCTACGACAAGGGCGATCCCAGGGCGTATCCCCCGAAGTCCCTGAAACTTCCGCCCACCTTCGTTGATACACCGGAGACACGCTTTCAGTATTCGAAATACCTCGCGGAGATCACCTACTTCGATTCCCAATGCGGCGCCTTGTTGCGCCTGCTGGACAAACACCAACTCCGTGACAACACACTCGTGATGGTCGTCTCCGAACAGGGATCCGGATTCCCCTTTGCCAAGTGGACTTGTTACGAGCTCGGGCTGACCTCGGGCATGATCGTCCGCTGGCCCGAACGCGTTGCTCCGGGATCAAAAAGCGCTGCCCTGGTTGAATACACCGACGTCGTCCCCACCTTCCTTGCCGCCGCCGGACTCAAGACTCCCAAGACGATGGATGGGCGATCCTTCCTGCCGGTGTTGCTTGGAAGGAAGGAGGAACACAAGAAATACACCTTCGGCATCCACACGACCCGTGGCATCGGCAACGGCTCCGAGTATTTCGGCATCCGTTCCTGCGGCACCAAGACCCACCGCTACATCCGCAATCTGAATCACCGGGAGAAGTTCACAAATGTCGTCACCCGGGAAGGTGGAGACAAAGCGGACTTCTGGATGTCCTGGGTGAAGGCCGCCTACGCCGGCAACCATCATGCCGAGGCCATGACCCACAAGTATCACCACCGCCCAGCCGAGGAACTCTATGATGTGGAAAACGATCCACACTGCCTCAACAACCTCATAGGGAATCCGAAATACGCCATTCTGAAGAAGGAACTGTCAGCTCAGCTCGATGGTTGGATGAGGTCCCAAGGCGACAAAGGAGCCGAGACCGAAGCCATCGCCCACACGCGGAAGGCGGGCTTCGGGAAGAAACAGAAGAAGGGCAAAGGACGGAAAAAAGACTGAACCAAGCGCAAAGAACGCAGAGATCACAAAGACTGAAAAGCAGTTCTCTGTCTGTGCTCCTTGCGATCCCTGCGGTTGATCACTGCAGGCTCTGAAGAAACTCCACGTTCTTTGCGTGCGGCGCCATGCGGTGATCCTTGTCGGTCAGTTCGCGATTGTAGACCTCGCCGGGACGGATCGGTTCATGGGCTTCTTCCGCGATGGCAATCAGACGTTTCAGGACCTTCTGATTGGTGGCAGCGATGTTGTTCTTTTCCTCGATGTCCTCGGTAATGTCGTAGAGTTCCCATCCGCCCTTCCTGCCCTTGTAGGCCTTCCAGTTCTGCATGCGAACCGCGGTCTGATTGCCGTATTCCCAGTAGAGATAGCCGTGTTTCTTCTGGCCTTTGCGATTCAGGAGCGTGGGCAGGAAGGAGAGGCCATCCGTCTTGGGACTGGTGGCGCCGGTGATGGCGGCCAGGGTCGGCATGACGTCGGGGTAGTAGAGCATGTGGTCGGAGACCGAGCCGGCTTTGATCTTGCCGGGCCAGCGGACGTAGTAGGGAACTTTTAAGCCGCCTTCGTAGAGGGAGCCTTTGCCGGCGCGGAAGCGTTCGCCGGTCTTGGGATTCAGGTTGGGGCCAAAGAAGCCATGAGGGCGTTCCGCGGTCTTGAAGTAGTCCTGTCCTCCGTTGTCGCCGCAGAGAAAAATGACGGTGTTATCGTCGATCTTCAGTTGCTTGAGGAGGGCGATGACTTCACCGAGCTGACGGTCCATCACGTGCATGAAGGCGGCATAGACCTTGGCATCGTTCTCCGTGCGTTGACCGGCCTTCCATGGCTTGTCCTTGAAGAGCTGCCAGGAGGGATCGTCGGCATCGATGCCCCACAGGCCGTGCGGTGGGGTCCAAGGAAGATAGCAGAAGAAGGGATTGTCCTTGTTCCGGCGAATGAACTTCAGGGACTCCTTGAAAATCTCGTCCTGCGCATGGGTCTTGCCGTCGTAGAAACTCAGGCCATTGTTGCCCATGAGCGGAACTTCCTTGCTGTTGCGAATGAGATACCGGGGATAATAGGTATGTGCGTGGACCTGGTCGTAGTAGCCGAAGAAGATATCGAAGCCGTGTCTTTCCGGAACGCCCGAAGTTCCACGTCCACCGATCCCCCATTTGCCGAATCCGCCGGTGGCGTAACCACGCTCCTTGAGCATGCTGGCAATCGTCGGTTCGTCGGCACGAATGGGGGCGAAGCCGTTGTTGGCGCGCATGGACATGTGTCCCGAATGCAGGCCTGTAAGCAATGAGCAACGGGTCGGGCCACAAACCGGCGCACCGGCGTAGGCATTGCTGAAGCGCATTCCTTCGGCGGCGAAGCGGTCGATGTTCGGGGTCAACAGCTCCCTGTGCCCCATGTGGCCGGACTCGAAGTAGCCCCATTCATCGAGCATGAGGTAAATGACATTCGGCAAGCCAGCGGCTTGACCCAATTGCGGCTTCGCCGCGAAGACAAGAAGAGCAACAAAGAGGAAAAAGACGATGCGTTTCATTTCAACAAATGCAAATAGAGCGCGAACGATTGTCCGCGCCCTATCCGGAGGCAAGCGATTGTTTGAATTGACCGCTACTTCAGTTCCGGCATCACCGCCTTGATCTGCTTGCGCCATTTGGCTAGGGCGGTGGTGAGTTCGGCTTTGATCTTCGGATTCTTGGCGCTGAGATCGTTCTGTTCGCCGATGTCTTGAGAGAGATTGTAAAGCTGGGCGTCGCCGTGTTCCCAGAATTCGATGAGCTTCCAATCGCCTTGGCGGATTGCTCCACCCGGGGTCCAGCCGGACCCGTGGTAATGCGGGTAGTGCCAGTAGAGGGAGCGGTTATTCTTTTTGTCCGGGGCCTTCAGCAGGTCGACGATGCTGACCCCATCGCGATGCAGCTGAGGCTGTTGTTTGATGCCGGCGAGTTCGAGCATGGTTGGGAAGAAGTCCATGCTCACCACCGGAGAAGAGCAGACGCCACCGGCTTTGGAGACACCGGGCGCACGAACGATGGTTGCTTCGCGAATGCCGCCTTCGTAGAGCCAGCCTTTGCCAGAACGGAGCGGGAGGTTGCAGCCGGGACCGACACGGGCGTTCTTGGATTTCTTGCCCTTGCCGCCCAGCGGTCGCGTACAGAGTCCGCCATTGTCGGAGAAGAAGATCACGACGGTGTTGTCGTCGATACCGAGATCTTTGAGTTTTTTGGTGATCGCCCCGACGCTGTCATCGACCGCTGCAACCATGGATCCCAAGGCCGCATTGTCCTGTCGCGCGCGGGACAGTCCATCGCGCATCGCAATGGTGGGAGTATCACCCTTCAATGACTTCGCCTTCTCCTCGTATTCAGCGATACGCTTCTTGTAGGGCTGAATAGGCGTGTGCACGTTGTAGTAGGAAAGATACGCGAGGAACGGTTTCTTCTTCCTGGCCTGCGCTTCAATGAAGGCGGTGGTTTCTTCGGTAAGCCGCTCGGTCAGGTATTCACCATCGGCCTTGGCTTCCAGACGAGGATTGTTCCAAGGGGCGTAATAGCCGCCGGGTGGGCTTCCGCGGAGGTGTCCGCCGACGTTGACGTCGAACCCCTGATCCTCGGGAAAATGTCCTTCGTCACCGAGATGCCATTTGCCGGCGAAAAAGGTCTTGTAGCCGTTGGCCTTCAAGATTTCCGCAATCGTCGTCTCATCCAGCGCAAGATTGTCGCGATCCTCCACGTGCTTGAACTTCCCGGTCTTGGACGTGCCGGGAATCCAGTCGGTGATGTTGACGCGCACCGGATGGCGACCGGTCATGATGCTCGCCCGCGTGGGCGAACAGATGGAAGCCGCCGCGTAGCCGTCCGTGAATTGCACCCCCGACTTCGCCAACGCATCAATATGTGGCGTTCGATGAAACGTGCTTCCGTTGCAACCGACGTCAGCCCAGCCGAGATCATCGACGAGGAAGAAGACGAAGTTGGGTCTTTGAGCTGCCGCCAATGCAGGCAGCAAGGCGAACAGAATCAGGAATGATAGAGTTTTCTTCATGCCAAGGTTTCGTTTGACGACGTTCATGTAGCGGAATTTGCGAAAAATTCCGAACTTCAAGCAGGCATCGAAAGATTTTGCATCTTCCACTACGCGGGTCCTATTCCTCGCGGAAGAGTGGGCTGTGGATGACGGCGGCGATGGTGTCGACAATGCGATAGTCCTGCTCCGCTGACTCGGCAAGGATCTGGTCGATTTCGGCAAAGTCGGACTTCTCAGGTTCCGCGCCGTTCGCGTAGGTCAGCAGCTTGGTGATGAAGCAGCGGACAAAGCGGTCGCGGTTGGCATCGGTCATCATGAGTCGGCGATACTCGGTGATGTCCTTGTAGGAATTGCCATTGCGGAACTCGGCGCTGGCGTCAACCGGGATGGTCGGCTTCGGAGAGCGGCGGCGGTTCTTCTGAGCCTTCTGTTCAGCCACGGTGTCGCCCGGCGCCGGTTCGGGGGCCATGTAGGCATCGCGCCAGGCACCGGTGGGGTCGAAATTCTCGAAAGCGTAGCCATAGGGATCGATGCTCTTGTGACAGGACGCGCAATTCGGATCGGAGCGGTGGGCTTCGAGGACTTCCCGGATGCTCTTGGCGGCGCGCACGTCCGGTTCCTCGATCTGCACATCGGGTGGCGGCGGAGTCGGGTGAATGCCCAGGAAGTTCTCCATCACGTAGATCGCCCGATGGATGGGCGATGTACCGAGACTGTCGGCGGTGACGGTCAGGAATGCGCTCATGCCAAGCAGGCCACCACGACGGCCGTTGGCGAAGGCATACTTGCGCAGCTTGGAGTCCTGCGGAACATCCGTGAGGTGATAAACCTGCGCTAGGTCGGCGTTCACGAAACTGTAATCGGCGGAGATGAGCTCGGGAACGGGGACGTTGTTCTCCACCGCGTGCCGGAAGAACGCCAGCACCTCGTCGACCATGTCACCACTGACATCCTTGCGGTGGTAGAAGCGGTACTGCTCCGGATCGGGCGCCATGAAGTTGATGTCGTTCAACTTCAACCAGCCGAAGGGAAATTCGCGCAGAAAGGGGTCGGCCAGTTGTTTGTCGAAATGTTTCTGCACGGCATTGCGCACGCCGGCATAAGTATCCAGTTTGCCATCTTCAACCGACTTGCGCACATGGGTGCTGGGAATCGTGCTCTTGAGGAAGTAGCTGAACTTGGAAGCAAAGCGTTCCTTCGCGGTGGCATCTTCCAGGCTGTGCAACAGGAAGGCGGGTGACACCAAGACCGCAACAATGCCCTCCTTCAAGGCGTCGATGTCGTTCATGGTCTTCGCCTTCTCGTTCACCAATGAAACGATGCGATCCAATTCACCATTGCGAACCGGGCGGCGCCATGCTCGTTCGGCGATCGGCTTGAGGATCTGCTCGGCCTTGGCCACCGTCGGCTTGCGACCGATCAGCCGGACCTGGCGCTGGGGCGGCCACGATTCGAAATAAGGTCCTTCAATCACGGCACTGTAAAGCACCGGACGCGGCCCCATCCAATAGTCCACCCAGTTGTGCCAGTCTTCGACGCGACGTTGACGGCCGTTCCCCCTGGGTTTCAATGACGCCGCCACCTCTTGATACAGCTTGGGATCGTGCTCCTTGATGTATTCACCGGTGATACGGTTCTGAAATTTGAAGTTCCCGTTGCCGAGCATTTTCAGACCGTCGGTCCGATGCTGCAGACGGAGGCTTGTGCCGGCCGCCAGCCACTCGTCCAATTGCAACTTGATGATCTTTTCGTCGGGCAGGTCGAAAACCTCTTCTCGATCGCCCATGAGAGCCACGAGACGAATCGGGTCGTCGTGATACATGCCGGTCTGGTCAGCCGGATACCTGCCGCGATCGCGTCCGGCGGTCCGCAGGGCAATCTTGTAGCGGCCGGTGGTCGGAACGGTCTTGAAGTCCGTGAAATAGCAGAGCTGTTTCGGATCCAGAAAATCGAATCCTGCACGACGTCCGATTCGCTCTCGGCGCTTGGTGTTCTGTTTGAAATGCTGCGCGACCATCCGATCGGAGGAGATTTCGTAACGCTTCGCCCTGGGGCGTTTGCCGGAGAGGATGGTGGCGTCGACGATCTTGCGGACGGCTTCGAGATATTGCTCGAGGTGGAACTTGCTGAAGCCGAGCGTATCCGCGTGGGTGTCAAATCCTTGGAAAAGGGAGTCGCCAATCAGGTTGTCGGTCGGCAGATGCGTTCCGATGTGATCGATCAGGAGCACGTCGCGGATGCTGTTCGCAAATTCACGATTGTTCAGCCGACGGGCGGTCGTGCGCTTCGATTCGCTCGAGCCTTTCTCGAAGGTTGCGAGTTGCTGTTTCAGCCAGGCGACCAGCTTCCCGCGATCGGCGTCGGAGATCTCGCTGTCATCCTCCGGCGGCATTTCTGCGGACGTGACCAGGTCGAGGGCCTCCAACCACTTCTGCAGGTTGCCACCTGCCGGGCGCTGACCGAGATCGGCCAGCTTGAATTTGCCCTTCACCTTGTCCTCGTTGTGACACTTGGCGCAATGGGTCTTGAGCAGCACCGGACTCGCAACGAGGCAACCGGATCCGGCATAGCCGGCCAAAGCAAGAGTGGCGATCAGATTACGCATGGGTCAGTTCAAAGCTTCCAGTGCTGCGGTTGAACTTGTCACGCTCGAGGCCGAAGCGCTGCAAGAGGGTGACGTAGAGATTGCAGAGCGGCATGTTTTGCCCGTCGCTGCCGCGGGCATCCACATGACCGCGATGCCGGAATCCACCGCCCGCTACCATGATGGGCAGATTGCGGTTCGAGTGAGTACCTCCGTAACCCATGCCGCTGCCGAACAGCACGATCGTGTTGTCGAGCATGCTGCCGTCACCGTTGGGTTCCTTGACGGAATCAAGTTTCTGGAGACAGCGCGAAAGGCGCGCCAACTGAAAGGTCTCAATGGCCACGAGTTCGGCGGTGACGTCCTCCATCTTGCCGTTGTGTGTGCAGCCGTGGTAACTGCGATTGACCGAGTCGAGTTCGGAAAAACTGACTGTCGCCGGAAACTCGACCGAGGCTACCCGGGTGAGATCGGTTTCAAACGAATAGGCGATCATGTCGAAGATCGCGTCGTAGTTGTCCGCCACTGCGTATTCGCCCTGGAAATGCCCGGAAAGATCGAAACTCGGCTTGTCGCTGTCCAACCAGGATTCGCGACTGTCCAGCGAACCCTCGAGTTCGCGAACAGAGGTCTGGAACTGATCGATGCGCTCACGGTCAAACCGGCTGGCTTTGCGGAGGAGGGAATCGAACTGCCCGCCCACGCTGTCGAGAATGCTGCCGTTGCGTTGCAGGATGTCACGCCGGGTGGCCTTCTCCTTCTCGGTCAGATTAAGGAACAGATGATCGTAGAGTTTTCGAGGGTCCTCGATCGGCTGCCTGAGCACGCCGTTGGCCGTCCAGCTCATGCTGATGCCGCCACCCAGCGAAGCGCCGACCGACGGATACCGCACCTGGCTTCCGACGTGCCGCGCGAACAGCTGATCGATGGACATGTTCTTCTCCGGAAACGCCTGCGCCTCGGTCGGCAAAACCCCGCTGAGGAAAGCCACTTCGCGACCATGACCACTGACCATGTTGTGATCCGTGTGGGAAATCACGGTCATACGATCGCGCAGCCATTCGAGCGGCTTGAGCGTGGGCGAGAAGGTGAAATTCTTGCCGAAGTTCCTCGGGAAGAAGAAATCCGGATGCGCGCCGAAGGGATTGCCCACGACGAGAAAACGGGTCGGTACCTTGGTCGCGGCCGCTCCAGCCACGGATTCCAGCAATGGAAGCGCCAAGGTGCCACCCATGCCTTTGATAAACGTGCGTCGATCAGTTTTCATGCGGTATTTTCCATCTTATTCGTCAGACGTGGATGACCTGCCGATTCTTCTCTCAAATTTCACTGCTCAGGTTCGCACACCAGCATCATCCGCTCCAGATAGATGTCATCCGTCACCACGGACAGGTTCCGGATGAGGCTCCCGCCGTGAATCCGCAGAAGGGATAATTTACATAGCCTTGTTTGAAGATCACGCCGGAGGCGGCGAGCTTGTCAAGGTTCGGTGTCAGTATGTCCTCAGACCCGGTGAAGCCGGTGTCAGCGTAGCCCATGTCGTCGGCCACGAAGTCGATGATGTTGGGTTTCGACGCTGCCTGTGTGTTCAGGAGTGCGGCGAGTTCGCGGACGGAGCATCCGAGCGTCCGCTTGAAGGCGGCG
Source organism: Verrucomicrobiales bacterium (assembly GCA_038154405.1). Lineage (GTDB taxonomy): Bacteria > Verrucomicrobiota > Verrucomicrobiia > Limisphaerales > JAYPXF01. Next base: position 22,225 of record JAYPXF010000037.1, read on the forward strand.
TTCAATTGACGGCTGCCGTTGAATCCGCAGGTGTCGGCCAGGTAACCGAGGGTGAAGCTTTCACCCGATTCGATCTGGGCACTCTCAAGAACGGAGAGAGGGCGAAATCCCCAGCCCCTCCTGATTCCACAAAAAATCTATGCTGAACTTGTTTGCGAAGCGTGCCGCTTCGTCGAAGAACGATATTCTGTCGGGTATCACGGTTGCCTTGGCACTGGTGCCGGAAGCCATTGCGTTTGCGTTTGTCGCAGGCGTACCACCGCACGTCGGACTGTATTCCGCGATCATTGTCGGCCTGATCACCTCCTTGTTCGGAGGGCGTCCGGGCATGATCTCCGGTGCCACCGGAGCGATGGCGGTGGTGGTGGTCGGACTCGTGCACCTGCACGGGATCGGTTACCTGATCCCCGCGGTCATCCTGGTGGTCACAGGCTTGAGCTGGGGCTTCAATCACTACAGCAACGAGAAACTGCAGGTTGCCGGCACCGGGCACAGCGTCCTGACCGTTCAGGACATTTTGGTTTCCAATCTGAAGTCACGGGAGGTCGACAAGGCCCGAAGCGAGAGATTGGATGAAAGTCTGGCAGCCCTACGCGCCGAAGCGGATTCGCTCGGAGCCGATGTGGTCAACAACGGGGCGGAGGCGGTTCTCAGTCCGGCTGAGTTGGCGGCGGCGGCCGGTCGGGTTAAGGAGGTTCCATCTGCGGGTTTGCCGATGTTCGTGTTTTTCAATGAGGCGTTCTAACTGCCGCCGTTGAATCTGGAAACGCTGCAGATCATCTTTCCGTTCGCATTGGTGCTGGCGGGGGTGGGACTCATGGAGTCGCTGATGACAGTGACGTTGATCGACGAGATCACGGGAACGCGGGGTCGTGGCAACAAGGAATGTCTCGGCCAGGGCGCCGCGAACGTGGTCTGTGGTCTTTTCGGTGGAATGGGTGGGTGTGCGATGATCGGGCAGTCGCTGATCAACGTGAATTCCGGCGGTCGGATGCGGTGGTCATGGTATTGGTCGCCGGCTATACGGTCGTCTTTCACAACCTAGCGATGGCGGTCTTGCTGGGTGTGATCGTTCAGGCTTTGGTGTTTGCCTGGCAGCATGCCACCCACATCTTTGCCGATCGACAGACGAATGAGTTTGGATCGCGTATCTACCAACTGCATGGGCCGTTGCTCTTCGCTTCCACGTCCAGCTTCAACGCGCTCTTTGATCCGGTGAACGATCCGGACGATGTTGTCATCGTTTTTTACTACACCCGCGTCTACGACCAATCAGGCCTCGAGGCGATCAACAGACTCGCGGAAACGTATCGCAGCAACGACAAGCGCCTGCACCTGCGCCACCTGTCCGATGAATGTCGACAACTGCTTGATCGCGCCTCGGACCTCGTGGAGGCCAATGTCTCCGAGGACCCACACTATCACGTGGCCACCGACCGGCTCGGCTGAGAACTCCCAATCTGCGGTAGCGGAATTTGCAAGAAACTCCGATCACCGTGCGTCGCATAGGAAGGTTTTGCATCTTCCGCCAATTACCGCACAGCGAACGGCTCAATCTTGGCCAGCAGGAGGTCGACGAGTTCCTTGGCGGTGGTGAAGCCCTCGAGGTCGTACTGCAGGTTGCCATTCTGTTCAGCTCCCCCGCCGTGGGCGGTGAGTTCAAGAATGTAGTGGCGTTTGCCGGAGTCGAGTTTGACGTAGGCGGTATAGAGGAGCGCGGGTTGGCCCATCTGCTCGTCGGGGAACGCTTCGTTCGGATCGGCCGGGACATTGACCTCTACGCAGATGATGAACTTCTGGCCTTCGCCGGGAACCAGGTATTTGTCGAGAGCGAAGCTGTGGGTGTCGGTGGCGCCACTGACCGCATCCATCTTGCCGTCGCCGTCGATGCCGGAAACGGCGGTGTACCGGTTGCGCCAGATGGGGAGGAGATGATTTCGCTGGGTGAGCATGCCCTGCCACTTGACCTTGTCGGCGTAAGTGAGTTCAGGCGGCAGATAAAGTGTCTCGATCAGAGTTCCGGCGGTGGTCTCGGCCCAGACCGCGATGGCGGGGAGTTTGTCGAGATGACTGCGAAAGCCGAGGTAGAGGGAAAGATGCTGGCTGTTGGTGCCCTTGGCCTGACGGGCGATCAGTTTGCTGTGGGTGGTGGGTTCGCCAAACCCGACGAGGCTGGACGAACGGACAATCTCCCGGCGATGACGGGATTCGTAGCCCTGCTCCATCAACCAGGTGCTCGGTGGCAGCGCAATGATGGCGGTGGCGACGATTCCGCCCCAGGCGACAATCAATACAGCAAGTTTGCCGCGGGAGATGTTGGCGCCTTCCTTGGCGAGTTGTTTCTTGAAGTAGGGGACGCGGCCGAGGACATGTCCGATGACCAGAATGGTGGTCGTTACGCCCGCAACGATGTGGACGCGGGTGGTGGTGATGGAAAACGGCAGCGCAAAGACCATCACACCGGTGATGGCCAATGCGAGAAAGGTGAGCAGGAGACCGATATTGACGACGTGCCGCATTGACCGGGGTGTTCTACCGGATGCGAAGTCTCAAGGCAAAGTCACGGAGCGCAAAAAACTTCGCCTTGGCCGTCATCCCGGTCCCGAGAAACAACTGAATCAGATACCACCCTCGGGTTTGAACTTGGCAGATTTGTCGGCGGCGACAAGCAGGACCTGAAGCCCGATGTTTCCCCGGACCTTCGGGTCGATGGCGAAGGTCAGGGTCTTGCGACCACGAGTGGAAGTGATCGGTGCAGTGAGGTCTTTGACTTCCTTGCCGTCAATCCAGAGGCGAAGCCCCTTGGTGTTGTTCAGGTCCAGCTTCACGGAACCGGCCGCGAGGATGTTGACGAAACCACGGACGTAGATCGTGTCACCTTCACCAAGATCACCGGAGGGTAGAGTTCCGTTGACCATGCTGTAGGCGGGCATCCAGAAGGCGTCTTCATCCGGAATCGTGCCAGACTTTCCGGCGGCGAAACGCCACTTGCGAATGTAGGGCGCTTCATTGTTGGCATAGGGGCCCGGCCGCCCCAGAACGGACATGAACTTGGCTAGATCGAGGAATTCCTGTCGGCTCTTCAGCAGGTCGGCGAGACCTTCCGGCATCAGCGACGCCATGGGTCTCTGCTTGCTGACAGTGCGCAGGGGAACATGGATTTCATTGCCCGGATTCACGGAGTCGCGCAGCACAATTTCCTGCTCACTCTTGTGGGTGATGACCCCGCTCTTGACCGTGCCATCATTCAGCGTGAGTTGGACATTCTCGTAGTGTTCGGCGATCGACTTGTTGGGCTCAAGGATGGATTCAACCATGTAACCCGGATCCGCCGCGGCTCCGACAGCGACGAGGTTGGGGCCAATGGCCGGACCGACCGAACCGATGCCGTGGCAGACCGCGCAGGCGGAGGTTTGGCGACGAAAGATCTTTTCCCCGTTCACCGGATCGCCAAGGCGTACAACGTCAGCCGTCAGTTTCCGGCGATCCTCGCGCAACAGAAGCCTGCTCAATGAGGTGGGCGCCACCGGCGCGAAGATCCGGACCAACTGCTTGGGCAGTTGACCGGTACGACGATGGAAGGCGGCGACCTTGGCCACGGCCCCGGGATGAAGTTGATCCGGTTTGATTTCCTTCAGCAGGAAGTTCGGTCCGGTTCGGTGTCGCAGAAAGCGGGCGATGAGTCTGGCTGGATCCGTTTCGCCGGGATCTTCACTCAGAATCGCGGCGGTCGAGGCGGCGGCATCCAACAAGTCCGCATTGGCCAATCCGTAGGTGGCGATGTGGCGCGCCGACAATTCCTGCGAACTTGCCATCTCACGCAAGGCTTCGAGGAATTGCGTCTGCCCGAGGCTGCCCAATGATTCGGCGGCCGCGATTCGCACTCGCTCGGAGCGCCGGTAGTCTCGCAGCACACGCAACAGATCCTTGCCGCTCTTCGCCATCTTCCACGCGCCGATATTGGCGGCAACTGCGACGGCAAAGGCACTGTCGCGGCTTGCCAACTGGGCTCCGAGGTTGGGAGGCCGCTTGCCCAATGATATGCCCCCCTTCCTTCCGACATCGGCCAACGCTTCCAACAGAGCCAACTTGGATTCTTGCGGGAGTTTGGATCGTTTGTGCGTAACGGAACGGAAGGCGGCGCGGACGTGATTGGCTTGGGCCTCGTTGACAAACCGGGCCTTGATGTCGGCGAGTTCGGCTTTGTCAGGACGTTTCTCTTTGAGGAACGCAGCCAATCGTTTGTCGAAACCGACTCCGCCAGAGCGTTCACCAAACGCCTGATGCTCCGGCTTGTTGAACTTCAATTCACCCGCCTTCAACTTAGGCTGCCAATAAGGTCCAAGTGCCTTGACGGTCTGTGGCAAGGCCGCCGCAATGAACTTGTCCTGTTCATGATCGAGAACATTGAGCGCCGCCGCGAAGGCTTCCGCCTCGGGAATGAAGCCGGCGGACAGGACCGCTTCCATGCGTGTCCGTGGAAACGGGTCGGCTGCCAGCTTGGCAATCATCCCGACCGGATCTGAAAGTGATCCGTGCCAATAGCGGAGAATTCGTGCACCGGCGGAACGGGCATGACCGTCCTTCGCATTCAGCACCTCGTTCAGGATGGCTTCGCTCGGACTCTCGACATTCTGGCAAGTCCACATCGCCTCAACCAATTGACCGTCGTATCCCGGCTCGCTTGCATCCAACCCGGCCACCCAGGCTTCGGTCGCCTTCAATACATCATCGGGTTCACGTTCACTCAGCTCCTTGCGTGCCTGGTGACGCGTCCACGCATTCGGACTCTTCAGATGATTGAGCAACTTGTTGATCGATTCGCCCACCAGTTCCGGCTTTTTGATGAGCGGTCGTTCCTTGTGGGTGATGCGCCAGACGCGACCGTGTTCGTGATCTCGACGGGGATCACGGAAATCATGTTGCGCGTGATTGATGATGGAGTTGTACCAATCAGCCACATAGACCGCACCATCGGGACCGACCTTGCAGTCGACCGGCCGGAAGTTCGGATGCTTGGACGCAATCAACGGCGGCAACACGCTCGCACTGAACCCCGCACCGTCTTCCACGAATTCGTAACGGATGATCGTGCGGCTTTTGAAACGGCAGGTCAGGAGCTGACCACGAATGTCGTCCGCCAGATGCATCCCGGTCGCGAGGTCGCCACCGCATTGCTTCTCCGTGCTGATCAACGGGGGAACACCTTTCGATTCATCGCTCGCACCGGAACCGGGCGAAAGATAGATGATGCGCGGATTGTTCACCATGAACGACTGACCCCAACGATCGAAGACGTGTCCCCACGGATTGCCGCCCGTGCCACGCACGAACATTTTCAACTCCTGCGTACGCGGGTTGTACTGGTACACCCCGCCGTTGAAGTTGCGAACCACGCCATACTGCGTCTCCACCTGGGTGTGCAGAAAAATGCCTTCCTGGAAGTAGATCCAACCACCCGGTCCGCGCCGCCAAGCGCTGATTGAATGGTGACTGTCCTCGATGCCAAAGCCGGTCAGCGCCACTTCCTTCACATCGGCAACGTCA
>JAYPXF010000037.1:27781-32736 GCA_038154405.1 Verrucomicrobiales bacterium
CCGTTGGCCAGTTCGATGCCCGTCGGCAGGTAGAGCCCATCCGCAAAGACGGTGGACTTGTCCGCTTTGCCGTCGTTGTCCGTGTCTTCCAGGATGATGATCTTGTCGTTGGCCTTTTCACCCGGCCTGAGCTGCGGATAGGCCCATGAACAGGCAACCCAGAGACGCCCCTTCGAGTCCCACATCATGTGAATGGGGTTGGCCAGCATCGGCTCGGCGGCGAACAGGTTCACCTGGTAACCGTCCATCAATTCGAAATTCGCCAGCTCCGAAGCCGGATCGTGATTCTTCATCAAGTCCAGATTGGCGCCCTTGATATTTGCAGACTTGATGCCTTCGGCGCCTTGTTGGGCAAAGGCACCGGAACAAAAAGCAAGAATACAGAGAGATGTGAGAAGTCGTTTCATGCGATTGAAATGCGCGCGTAAGCGTCGTGGAGTGCGGCGCGAATGATTGAACGTCCTGGGGATCATTTCGCCGGCTCCAAACGCCATTCGCGGGTCTTGAGTTCAATGCCCTTGGCCAATGCCTCATCTTTGGCGATGGCGATCTTGTTGAATTCGATCACCTCGGCCGGGAGCGCACGACCGCTGTTGGACTTGCGGCGCTCGCCGACTATGTGGACCTGGTTCAAGGCCTTCCAACTGTAGACGAAATTGACGTTCTTGTCGTAGATGGCATCGCGATATGCCTGCAATGTCTGATGTGCGGGAGAAGTGGTGATGGCTACGCCTTCGGCCCATTGCTCGGCACTGGCGGACGCGACGGCCTTGCCTTCGATGGTCAACTGATAGTCACCCGCCGGCAGATTCCTCACGATCAATCGATCACGATTGCCATCCAAGCTGCGATGCACCTTTCCTTTCACCGGAGCGCCAAGTGTCGGCCAGGATTTCTCCGATACCTTGAACCGGATACCCTCCCCTGCCCGGTTGACATCCGCCACTTCCACACCTTTGCCGGATCCCTTGCCCGTTCCTGCATCGATGTTCAGTCGCCATGGCTTGGGTCCGGCTATCAGAGCATCGGCCAGAGTCCGGCTCACACACCAGTAACCATAGTCGTTCAGGTTCACCCCGTTGCCCGTCATCTTCGGCGCGGAGTAGTCCTCCATCAGGTCGGAGGTCGGGCGATTGAGGTCGACAAAAGGAAGTCCAGCCTGTTTCGCCACCGCGTTCATCGCGCGGGTATAGGCGCTGAGTTCACGATTGCGGCGTTCCCAGTTCGGCGTGCGATTGCCGTGGTCTTCGTACGCGACGGGTGAAATGAGGATGAGGCGCACCTCCGTCTTGCCGTTGTATTGCTTGCCCTTGTGCGAGGCGATGAAGTCCTGCAGGTCCTCTTTGAAGGCATTCATCCCGGCTTCTCCGGCAAAGGATTCACCCATGCCGAAACAGGCAATGATCACATCGGTCTTGTGGGCGGTCAGGGTCGATTCCTCAGTGGGGAAGTTCGTCGGGCGATCGCGGGCGGTCAACATGTCACCGGCCCAACCCAGATTGCGGATCGAGATCGGTTTGTCGATCGACCGCTGAAGCAGCAAGGTCTCGAGATAACCATACATCCGCAATTGATCGGCGAAGGTGTTTCCGACAAAGGCGATGCGATCACCGGGGCGGACGGGAGATTCAGCGACAACGGGTTGCAGAATCCCGACCACAAAGAGTGCGAATGCAAGAACCAACGACTGTCTTGTGTCGCGTAGCGACGGTCCAAAGTCAGCCGTGGGTTTCAACCCACGGTTTGGATCCGCAAACCGGGGGGCTGCGTAGCGGCCGCTCAGCGCATGCCCCAAGGTGACGTGAGCGGTCACTTCGTGACGCAGACTCTGTCGTACCGATGTCCGTGGGTTGAAACCCACGGCTGCTTCTGAGGCGTCGCTACGCGACTGAGCCTCAATACACGAGGCTTCAAACAAATCAAGATGCGGCTTCATTTCCCTTTCCTCGCCGGCTTCTTCTTTTTGTCCACGCGCTCGATCTGCCAGGTGTTGATCTTGGCGTCCTTCGCGGGCAGCGGATGATCGACCGACCAGCAGATGGCGTTGAGCAACATGCGATTGAATGATTCCTCGGCAAAGTCGCCCGGATGACCGAACGAAGTGTAGAAGGACTTGCCACCCCACTCATTCTTCCAGGCCCAAGCGACCGGTGCGGTTTCGATCTCCTTCACCTGCATCTCACCGAACTGACGTTTCAGGAAGCGGGCCTTGCCCTTTCCGGTACCGACCACCAAGGGAAGACAGCCTGTCTCCAAGCGAGCGAGATAGAGAGTGCCGGGCGACACCCATTGGTGTTTGGTCACGTGGGTCATGATCGGATGAGCTGCGTTCTCCGCGACGACCTTGACATCTGTGGTGCCGGCCTGATGCACGATGTACGGCGTTCCCAGCGCCCGGCGACCGAAGTCGACGTTCCAATCGTAGCGCGGATGGTCCTTGCCATACTTGAAGGAGTGATTCGCCGTGCGCAGGCCGAGGACCGGCTTGCCTGATTTCAGGTAGGCTTCGATGTGTCTCCATTCCGCATCCGGCAACTGCATGAAACGCGAAAAGAAGATGGCCACGTCGGCGTTCTCCAACTCGCCGAGATTGGGCAGCACATTCTCCTTCTTCTTCTCCGGATTCCCCTCCCCCTGGATGAGCGTCGTGCGGAAGCCGAAACGTTCCAGTTCCTTGGCAAACACCGGCATGGTCAGTTCCGGAGAATAGTGAAGCGTGCCGATGACGAAGGCGGCGTGGGGCCTCTTGTCGGCGGCCGTGACAGGATGGCAAAGCACGGTGGCAGCCGTGATCGCGAGCAATGTTCTGATTCTACGCATGGGAAATCTTCAAGACCTTGTCATGGAGCCCGGTAGCGTTTCAAAAAACTTTGCAGTTTCAACCCCGGAAAAGGGTCGAAACACCTGTTGCATTCACGACAAGGTATTCACACGACGCGATTGATGGACATCCATGCCGAAGTTCCCTCGTTTCCAAACTCCCGCTTGGGAACGAGGCCGAAGGGTCGAAACACCCGGCAGATTCACGACAAGTCAGATTAAGCGATTTTTGGAACCAACATGACGCAGCAACACAAACGAAAAGCCTTCGCCAGTTTCGTCCGTGAGCATCAGGCTTCCTTGCGGGGCTTTCTCCGGGTGATCGGGGTCAAGCCCGATTCTGTGGATGACCTGGCCCAGGAAACCTTTCTGGCCGCATTCCGGGAGCTCGACCGTTTCGATGCCGATCAGGACCTCGGCAAATGGCTGCGCGGCATCGCCCGAAATCTTGCCCGAAACGAACTGCGCAAGACCGCCCGCCGCTGTCGCATCACCGACGGGGAACTCACCGAGCACCTGCTCGCGGAAACCGAACGCGATCAGGCCGAGGACAATTTCGAGGAACACGATTTTCATTCACTTCGGGATTGCCTGGAACAACTGCCGGAGAAAAGCCGCAAACTGATCACCGGCCGCTATGCCGATGAATGGAAGGCGCCATTCCTTGCCGACCAGTTTGAGATGTCCGCCACGGCCGTTCGCCTCGCCTTGATGCGGATCCGCAAGCAACTCCGAGCCTGCATAGAAAAAAGGGCCGATCATGCCTGACCACGAAATACGATTTAACGAACTGCTGGGGCTCCTGCTCGATGACGAGATCAGCGAGGTGCAGATGCGCGAGTTGGTCCACCTGGTGAAGACCCATCCCCGTTATTCCCGCGAGCTGCGCAAACACCTCGCAATGGATAGCCGCCTCACCCAGCACGAGCACAAAAATCGCAGCGCCGAGAAATTTGTGGCCTCCCTGGAGGCAGTTCTGATTGCCGAAGAGGACGCCGACGAATTCGTGAACAAGGTCGTCCGCCTGACCGACTATGAGGAGCCGGAAACGGTTGCTCAAAGAACTCCATGGGTGGTCGCCGCCGTATCGATTGCAGCCTGCCTCACCTTGGCCTTTGTCCTGTTCCAGCGTTCCACCACCGACCCCGTAAACACCGCCGCAGCCGAACCGATCGACAATGGCGTTGCGGTGGTTTCCAGCATTGTGGGCGAAGTGGAATTCAAGGGGCGCGAACTGGAAAAAGGCGACGTGGTCGAACCGGGCTTGTTGGAATTCGCATCCGGCTACCTGGCGCTGGAGTTTTATCGCGGTGCCCGGATGACCGTTGGCGGTCCCGTCAAACTGGAATTCATCGACGGCCAAAAGGTCCGTTGTCACTTTGGCAAGGTTCGCGCCCAGGTGCCGCCGGTGGCCAAGGGCTTCACCGTTCTTACTCCGGAATCACAGGTTGTCGATCTGGGCACTGAATTCGCCGTGGAAGTCGGCAAGGCCGGACAGACCGAGATCCACGTCTTTGACGGCGAAGTGGAAGCCTACGATGTCGCCGGAACGCCGGCATCCAAGAAACTCCTCACCGCCGGCGAAGCCTTGAAGGTCGCCGAGTTGAAGGAATTCCCCGCCGAAGCCGACCGCTTCAACGACCTCGTGGACATCGGCAAGAAGGAACGACGGGCTCGCCGAAGTCGATTTGAGAAATGGACCAAACGCAGCGCCGATGCCCGCCAAGACGAGCGTCTGATCGCCTACTACGATTTCGAAATGGACGAGACCCGCGAACGCATGCTGCCCAACCGTTCGCCTCGCGGAGCCGATCTTGATGGGGCCATTGTAGGAGCCACCTGGTCCGAAGGACCTTGGCCCGGGAAAGGCGCGCTCAGTTTCAAACGTCCCGGCGATCGCGTCCGCGTTAACATCCCCGGCGAATACGAGGCCATCACCCTCAGCGCCTGGGTTCGCGTCGACGGCATCGACCGCCCCCACAGTTCGCTCCTGCTCACCGACGGCTACGACGAAGGCGAGATCCATTGGCAATTCCGCAAGGATGGCAATCTGGTTACCGGCATCCGTCACAGCTCGACGAGGGGACACAACTACAACGCCAAGGAGTTCGTGAATCTGAAACGACTCGGTCGCT
>JAYPXF010000038.1:0-9901 GCA_038154405.1 Verrucomicrobiales bacterium
AGCCGGCCGGTTTCAAAACGCCCTTCTTGACGCTCATCCAGTGTTGGAACGGAATCGCCGCGAGGAACATCAGTGCGATCTGCGAGATGCTGAAGATTGCCAACCACTTAAAGGCCGCATCCATGAATCCGTAACTGTGCAAGCCGATGCCCAGCATATTTACCCCGAACCAGCTGAACGCGGTGACAATATTCCCAAAGACGGCACAGTTCATCAGACCACGATCCCGAATCATCCCGCCCCAGCGCATATGCAAAATGGCCGCGTTCCAAATCACGATGAGCAAAGCGCCATTCTCTTTGGGGTCCCAGCCCCAGAATCGTCCCCATGACCAATCCGCCCAGAGCCCGCCGAGCACCGTTCCAACGAAACTGAACAAGGTCGCAAAACAGATTGTTCCGTAAACCATCCGTGTCAACGACTTGGCGATATCATCGTTCAAGGAAGGGGTCAGCAAACCACGCAGGATGTAGACGATGGCTATGAAGCCGGCAAGGAACGTAGCCGAGTAGCCGATCGTAATGATGGTCACGTGGGTGGCCAGCCAGAAGTTGGTATCGAGCACCGCCCGCATCATCTCCATCGTGTCGCCGTCCATGGACAGATGATGCGCAATGATCAGCGTGATGTATCCGACGCCGGAAGCCGTGACGACACCGATCCCGTTCCGATGGATCCGCTCCAAGAAAACACCCAACAAAGCGGCACCCCAACCCACAAAGATAGCGGAGGAGTACAAATTGGTCACCGGCGGACGCCGCTCAAGATACATGCGGTAGATCAACCCGACCGTGTGGACAATCAACGCCAGCGTGACCAGTTGGAATCCGGCAGAACGCAGTCCGTCAGTCATGCGCAGCCAATAGATCAGGGTGATGATGAGGCCGAACAGGTAGATCATCATCGCGCGCTTGAACGGCAGGAACGCATTGAACGCTGATTCCTGGCCGCCTTTTTTGACCGCATCCGGATCGGTCGCCTGCAGGGCCGCCTTGTATTCCGAGACCGCGCGATTGAATCCTTCGATATCATCCGCCGCGTAAGCCGTTGCGATCCGCGCATAGCTGAACACGGCAGGAGGAATCGAACCGGCCCGAATTGAATTCATCAGTGTCGCTCCCATGTTCTCCCAGTCCTGATCCTCGTCCTTCGAATCAGCGGGCGGAATAATGTGCGGGTAGGCCATGTTCGCCATGTGCGTGTACCGTCGGCCGAAACCGAGCACACGATCGAACGCATCCGCATCAAACCCCTCTCCGCGTTGCTGCTTGCGCACGGCCTCAAAGCCCGGTTTCAGTGAGGCTTCAAAATCTCGCAGCTCGGCCTCGTAGTCATCCTTCCATTCCGGTCGCCAGACTTTCTGAAGTGCTTCGTAAACCTCCAACTTGCCCATGAACCCACTGAATGCCTGCATGGCGGCCTCGTCCTGCATGCCACCCTTCAAACTCGCCGTGCGGATCGCCGTGATGTTCGTGCTCACCTCGTTGTAGCTGTAGAGACCGTCCGGGCGCGCCTCAAAGCCCACCTCGGCGGCGATATCGGCTTTTGGTAGATTGAAGAACGGCTTGTCGTCATCCACCATCATCTGCGGCCGCACGCTGTTTTTTAGTCTCAGGTAAAGCTGCAGGGACCGATGCAATTCCATCACCGCCTTCTGATATGGGCTCCGCCGCTCCGCCTTCGTCTCGGAAATCTTGCGGGCGGTCCCCTCGATGGTTGTCAGATGTGGTTCGATCTGGTCGAACGTATAGAAACGCAGTCCACTCCGATCTACGCCAGTCTCCGCCAAGCCCATCTCACCAAGAAGTTCGGGATGATGGACTCGAAAGATGTATCGGGAATCTGCCGATTCAGGCTTGGCAAAAACCTCCAACAGCCACTCGACCGGTTTCATCTTCGCGGGACGTTTGCTGAATTGGTGCCACTTGCGTTCCGACAATCCGCCCTTGTCGCCGATTTCCTCCCACTTGCCCCAAGATCCGTCACCTGCGTTGCCTTCCAAAGGCACCTTGGATGTTCCGCGGATGATCAACAGATTGTTCCGGGCCACTGACTCAATGGGTTGGAGTCGCCCCCCCAGAAGCACGGGCAGTTTGCCAAATTCGCTATAGGCAAATTCACCCGCCTTGTCCGTCCGCGGACGGAGAGACATCAGAACTTCCAGTGCGAACAGTCCGGTAAGAATCCAAGGCCAATGCTTCTTCATGCTTCCGCCTTTGTTTTGCTGCGTTTGATAAACTTCAGGAAGTGGGTCATGAACTGCAAAAGCAAGCCCAGACCAACGATCACACAGGCCGCGTAGGGCGCCAGCCAGCTCGCATTTTCAACGACCTGAAAAGTTGAACTTGGCTTCATGCCCTGACGAATGAACATCTCATCCGCCGCCATCTGGTATTGATAGAAAGTCTTACCTTCGTATCGGAGCGGATTGTTCATGAAAATTTTCACCTCCCGGCTCTCATCCGTGACCGGATTATTCACCGTCACCAGGCTGGAGAAATTCCGCGGGATGTCGGTGCCCTTGTACTTGTCATGGTTGGCTTCCAGCAGCGTGATCGAGTAAGGCGTGTAGTAGCGCTTGAATCGGAAAGACAGGGCAAACTGTTTGCCGTGGGTCTCCATTACCTGCCGCTTGAGCATGGTGGAGAGAAACCACTTTCCGTGGGCATGATCCTCGTGAACGATCTCGATCACCAGTGAGGGCAGGTCTCGATTATCCATTGCCGTCACCGCCGGAATCTCCTTCAAATGGAACTGGGAACCGGGCCCGTGATCCGCTTCCACCCGCATGAAGCCGGGTTTTGATTCTTTCGAGATGTCGGAATTCTTCCAGTAGTCCGTGATGCGAATTCGGAACGGCAAAGCCTCATGGCCGATCAGAGCGCCTTTGCGCAACCGTGATTCCGGATTTGAAACGACCGTATCATGATTCGGATCTGACAGGTCGATGATCGCCAGTTCGTTCGCGCGAAAGTCCTCAGTGTAGTTCCGGCTCTCCCCCACCTCCAAGCGCATGGAGCTCTCCGTTGCAAACAGGTCGGTGAAAAGCTGTCCTACCAAGAGAAGAATGATACCGATGTGGGTCAGAAAAATGCCGGTTTTGTCTTTCTTGAACTTGAATCGCGTCATGTGCGCCGCCACGAGATTCACGAGCAAGACCGATCCCAGAAGATAGCCACCTGGAAACACGGGCATCCAGGACGCTCCCACCACGTCGGCCCCGGTTATGGGCGCCTCCACATAGATGTCCACCATCTGCAGGGTCTTCTGGATCGCGGCGAGCATAGCCGTCCAATCGATGAAGAAACTGTGGAAGAATCGTTCTTGGGCAATGTAGAGCCCGAGCGGATCCTGCGCCATGGTGCCGAAGAATACCACGACCATGCTTAGACAGAGGCACACTACCGTGAGCTTCAACGACGTGATCAGTTTGATGAATTGCTTGCCCATCTCAGTTGTATTGGACGGATCTGACAAATTTGACAAAGGCCGTGCGTTCCCGTTCAACGGCAGCCTTCGGCCCCATGGATTTGAAGAACCAGGTGGCACCGCCCTGCGACACCATGATCACCAGCATGCTCTTGGAATCGCCGGCCAAGTCCACGAGCTTGGCATCCCCGGTGGGAACTCCCATGGGTTTGGCGGAGGCGTTGGCTTCCGCCGTGCCGAGCGAAGAAAGTCCGAGCTGGCCACGCCAACGGTTGACGTTGGGTGCGACGCCACCGGCAGCTCCACCCAGACGGGACACGCTGATCTCGGTAGATCCGCCTTCGCCGTCGGCTTTGTATTTGGCCATCTGCATCATGCCGGCTCCGAGATCTTCCCAATGATCGGGCGTCTTCCACTGCGGACGGCCGGAACTTCCGCCACCCGCCGTTGCCGGTGCTGAAGGCTTGGGCGCCCGAGGTTGCGGCGGAACAAATTCAATGCCCTTCACGAAGTTGGTAAAGGTCTCGCGTTGCGATTCCACCACCACATTTCGCCCGCTCAGCTTAAAGAACCACATCCAGCCCTTGTCAGGCACCACACCCACGAGAATCCGGTCACCGGACTCATTCGCACCATTGGCTATGTCATACAACTTGCCCGTAGCACCGCCGGCTTCCATTGGCTGGGTCATCTTTGCCAGTTCTTCCTGAGTCGCTTCACCCATTCCCAGTTGCTGGCGCCACATCGAAACCAATGAGGTTTCGGCCAGGCCAGAGCTTTCAGGAATCGGAAGGACTGCCATTTCCGCGCCCTGTTTGCCGTCAGTTCCTTTGATCGTAAAATTGGCCACGCGCATCGCACTGCCCGAGGCTTCGGCCCACCCCTCCGGAAGGGCCGCCCACTTGATCGAGGGCATGGGAGGTGGCTCACCACTTGGCGGCGCGGTTTCCGGTGCCGCCGCGGCGACCTTTTCCTTGGGCGCCTTGTAAACCTCGATCTTGTCGCCGCAGCCAGCCGCCAGTGACAGCATGGCGATTGCAGCTACGATTGAGGCGAGTCGATTCAGGTTCATGTCTTGGATCAGGATGACACTTCTCGGTCGATTGTGAACGTACGCAATCACGGAACCCTATTTGGGTGCCATGCTAAGCAGGAACTCGATGTTGTTCGACGTGCTCCGCATCTTGCCCAGCAACAGCTCCATCGCCTCCACCGGCGGAACTCCCGTAAGCGCACGACGCAGAACCACGATACGATTGGCCTCGTCCGGGTGATACAGAAGTTCTTCCTTCCGCGTGCCCGACTTCTCGACGTTGATGGACGGGAAGATGCGACGATCGACCAGCGAACGATCGAGGTGCACCTCCATGTTGCCGGTGCCCTTGAATTCTTCGAAAATCACTTCGTCCATGCGGCTGCCAGTGTCGACCAGCGCGGTGGCCATGATTGTGAGTGAGCCGCCTTCCTCAATGTTGCGCGCGGCACCGAAGAAACGCTTGGGCTTGTGCAGGGCGTTGGCATCGACACCACCGGAAAGAATCTTGCCGGAGTGCGGCTGCACCGTGTTGTAAGCACGTGCCAGACGGGTAATGGAGTCCAACAGGATCACCACATCCTTCTTGTGCTCCACCATGCGGCGGGCCTTTTCGATCACCATCTCGGCCACCTGCACGTGGCGCTCAGGTGGCTCGTCAAACGTGGAGGCGATCACCTCGGCCGGTTGACAGCTGCGCTCCATGTCCGTGACTTCCTCGGGACGTTCGTCGATGAGGAGAATGATCAGATAACACTCGGGGGAGTTCTTCAGAACGGCCTTCGCCAGATTCTGCAACAGAACAGTCTTACCGGTGCGCGGCGGTGCCACGATGAGGCCACGCGTGCCTCGTCCGATCGGACAGACGATATCCAGAACACGGGTGGAAAGTTCGTCCGGGTCGGTTTCCAGAATGAAACGTCGGTCGGGAAACAACGGGGTCAGGTTGTCGAAATGGGTTTTTTCCTTCGCGACCTCAGGCTCTTCGCCACCCACCGCTTCCACCTTGAGGAGAGCGAAGAACTTCTCCTTCTCCTTCGGCGGGCGGATCTGACCGGTGATGACGTCCCCCGTCTGAAGATCAAAACGACGAATCTGTGACGGAGACACATAGACATCTTCCGGACACGGCAGGTAGTTGAAGGCCTGCGAGCGCAGGAATCCGAATCCTTCGGGCAATACTTCAAGCACACCTTCGGCATAGAGAGTGCCACGCCGACGGGCGTTCATCTTCAGAATTGCGAAGATGATCTCCTGCTTGCGCATGGTGCCGAAGTTCTGGATGTCCATGTCCTTGGCCTTGGTGTTCAGCTCTTGGATGGACATCGCCTGCAGATCAGCGATCCGGATCAATTCCCCTTTCGGTTCATTCGGATCCAGCGGTTCTGGCTCTTCGTAAACCTCGTTCTCCACGTCGAGGATCTCCGGTTTGTTGCGACGCCGCTTCTTTTTGCGACGTTTACCTCCGTCGCGACGGTCGCCTCGGGAATCATCATCCCCGGCAGGGGCGGAATTCTCGCCTTTGCCATCGTCAGCCTTGCGTTGTTCCTTGGGTTCACAATCATCCTCCGTGCCAGCAGTATCTTTTTCACTGCTGACAAACTCGTCGTGCTTCTCCGGATCATAAGGTTCGAGGCGATCCTCCGGCGCGGATTCCTTGGTGGCGATCGGCTCAACATCGGAAGAGGGCGTTCCTTCGGGCTTCCACTCTTCGGCGGATTCATCCGCCGGTTTCTCCGGGGTCTTGGCGTCGTCATCGGCAATCGCTTCGCTGACGATGCCGCCGGTCGAGACGCCGGGACTCCACTCTTCGAAATAGGATTGCACCGATGATGATGCAGTTTTCTTCCGCGCCGACTTCGTTCGTGCGGATTTCTTGCGCCCGGACGTCTTGCGGGCGGCCTTCTTCTTCGGGGGCCTAGGCATAGTGCTTAAGAATTTCGGTTTTCAAGGGATGACGACCAACCGGTGGGGTTCAAGCGGGGTCCGCACATTCGAAACCGAGCAGCGGAGTGCAGTAAAGGACAGACGCAAACCGGAAAATATTCAAACGGGGGAATGATTTGCTGGAAAGCTCCGAGCCGCTGCCCTCTCAATACGGAAGAGGGAACCGGGCGGTCAATTCACGGACACGCTGCCGAACCTGTTGGGCCGTGTCAACGTTTTTGATATCCAGCAGCACCTCGGAAATCATGTCGGCAATCGCCGCCATTTCCTGCTCCTGCATACCGCGCGCAGTCACCGCGGGAGAACCAACACGAATGCCGCTGGCTTGGAATGGTGAACGGGTCTCGAAGGGAATGGTGTTCTTGTTCACCGTGATCCCCGCCTCGTCGAGCGCGATCTGGGATTCCTTGCCGGTCAGCCCCTTTTCACCGACATCGACCATCATCAGATGATTATCGGTGCCACCGCTGCACAGACGGAACCCGTTGCGAATCAACCCCTCGGCCATCGCCTTGGCATTCTTCACAGCCTGCTCTTGGTAGGTCTTAAAATCCGGCTGCAATGCCTGGTGGAAGCACACCGCCTTGGCGGCGATCACATGCATCAACGGCCCACCCTGAATGCCGGGGAAAGCACAGGAATTCACCAACTTGGCGTATTCCTCATTGTTGGTCAGAACCAGACCACCACGTGGACCTCGCAGGGTCTTGTGCGTGGTGGTGGTGACGAAATCCGCATGTTCCACCGGTGACGGATGGCAACCGGTTGCGACCAAACCCGCAATGTGGGCGATATCCGCCAACATCAGGGCACCGACTTCGCGTGCAATTTCTCCCATGCGTTTGAAGTCGATGATGCGCGAGTAAGCACTGGCACCGACCGTGATCATCTTGGGTTTGTGCTCACGGGCCATCTCAGCCAACTGGTCGTAGTCTATCTGCTCGTCTTCCTTGCGCACGCCGTAGTGGACGATCTCAAAGAATTTACCGGAGAAGTTGGCCTTGTTCCCGTGAGTCAGATGGCCGCCGTGGCTGAGATCCATGGTGAGCATCTTGTCACCTGGGCTGAGCATGGCGAAGTAGACCGCCATGTTGGCACCGCTGCCGGAATGCGGCTGAACGTTGGCAAATTTGGCATTGAAAAGCTGTTTGGCACGTTCGATGGCGAGTTCCTCGACCACATCCACGTGTTCACATCCACCGTACCAACGCTTGCCCGGATATCCCTCGGCGTACTTGTTGGTGAGAACCGAACCCTGCGCTTCCATGACCGCTGGACTGGTGAAGTTTTCGCTCGCGATGAGCTCGATGTTTTCCTCCTGGCGCTGACGTTCGAGATTGATGGCCTCAGCGATGGCCGGGTCTACCTGGGATACCTGTGACATTGTTTCTTTTTCCATTTTTCCAACTCGCCGCTCGTGCCGACCGCCGGCCTCGAACGTCGTTTCTACAAATTTGCTGACCATTTTCAACGCGGTGTCAGCATGCGTGATTCGTTCACCGATACAGAGCACATTGGCGTTGTTATGCTCCCGCGCAAGTCCGGCCATGTCTTCGTTGAATGCCAGAGCCGCACGAACTCCCGGTATTTTGTTGGCCGTGATGCTCATGCCCACGCCCGTGGTACAGATCAAAACTCCGGCGTCGTTCTGACCGCCGGCCACCGCCTCACCGACCGGCCGGGCAAAATCCGGATAATCGGTCGACTCTTTCGAGTCCGTGCCGTAGTCCGCCACGCGAATCCCCTGCTCCACGAGATTGGCCTTGATTCGCTCCTTCAACTCGAATCCGCCGTGATCCGAGCCGATGGCCACGTTTCGAATGCTGCCATCGTCACTCCCGATCGACTGCTCAACAAAGCTGCCCAACGATTCGATGCCTTCCTTGATCTGATCCCGACAAATCCGATAGACATCCAGTGAGCCACCAATGGGATCCGAGACATCTTTCTCATAAAATTCCAACGAGTCGTCGAACTCACGAATCAGGAAAGTCTTCTCCGACGCTCCCGGAAACATCGCGTTCACCATTTCCACGTGCCCGCGGGTCATCCCGAAGATGAAATCAGAGCTCTGCACCATCTCCGGAGTAAGCTGGTTGCTCCGTTGGGAAGTGATGTCCACGCCAAGCTCACCACAGGCCGTGACTGCATGGTTACTCGGAGACTGCCCGTCCATCGCTCCCACTCCGGCAGAAATCACCTCAAATCCCGCATTTCCAATGTATTTGTGCCGAAAAAGGCCTTCAGCCATCGGGCTTCGGCAAATATTTCCAGTGCAAACAAACAGGACTCTAGTCATGCGAAAATTGGACCGCAAAGGTGCGGCCCCTCCTTCAAATCGTCAACGGAAATCGGGTTATTTGGCCCGTTTGAGCGTATCCAAGCCCTTGAGCAAATCCAGCGCGCGCGCCAGTACCGGATCGAAGACTTCCTTGTTCACCGGATCGACCGCGGGACGCGGCTCAAGCTTGGCGTTTGGATTCAGTTTCAAGGCCAATTGACGCACCAGATCCGCCTCGTTCACCTGTTGCTTCCGCTTGCCTTTCCGAGGGTTGGCATAGGCGTCACCGAAAAACATACGCTCATCGTCCAATTTGACATCCACCTCGATATCCGGCTCCAAACCTTGGGGCGGTAATGGCGCTCCATCACCGAATTTCACGTCCCCGGTTGCGATCCGCAGCCGCGCGCCATCGCTCAGATCAAAGCTGCTGAAAACCTTGGTTCGCCCGGAGGTGTTCGAACCGATCACCAACCCCACCTCGTTTTTGCGCAGCAGGGTTGCCAGCGCTTCGGCTGCACCGGTCGTCTCCGCATTCACCAACACCGCGATTGGCCGGCCGGTAATCAGATTGCTGTTCTGCATCAGGCTCAGGTGGCGATCGCCGACCAAGAGCTGGGTTTCATCCCGGCTCACAAATTGATTGGCCGCCCAAACGGCTGCCGCGTAGTCCGAACCAATGGCGAACCTCAAATCGACCATCAATCCACCACCGGCAGCCTCGGGCTTCATTTCGTTCAATCCTTGATGAAGAGCTTCAGCCAGGCCTGCTTCCACGTTGCGAACTCTCACGTAACCATAGGAATCTTCGTAACTCTTGATCGGCTCCATGAGGGTCCCTTCAAATCGGGCGTTCCGATCGCGCTTGCGAACGAGTTCCACGTCTTCGCCGAATCCCCGCAGAAGTCGTCGAACCGCTTCCTTCTCCATGGCTTCGGCATCAACTCCGGGCAGATTAGTGCGAATCAGTTGTAAAACCTGGTTGAATTGGCCTGTTTCGCGATCGCTTTTTGCCCAGCCAGAGCTCGGAACCGCCAGCGTCATGGCCGCCAACATCAGCACTTTCCACGTGGTCTTCATATTGGAATAACTGAGCATAACTTGAGCCAATCCGGCATTCACGCCAGTGCCTTTGCCGCAATATCCGACCGGACATGAGCGGCCTCAAAATCAATCTTACCCACCGCTTCGTAGGCTGCTGCACGGGCTTC
>JAYPXF010000038.1:9911-11631 GCA_038154405.1 Verrucomicrobiales bacterium
CCATGCTGTGACGCCGAGCACACGTCCACCATTCGTCACAACCGATCCGTCGACGTTCTTCGTTCCAGCATGAAAGACCTTCGTGTCAGTCCGTGCGTTGGCATCGGCCAAGCCGGAGATCACCTTGCCTTTCTCGTATTTCTGCGGATAGCCGCCCGATGCCATCACCACGCAGACAGCCGTCTCGGGACGCCACTTTAGTTCGATCGAATTCAGGTTTCCGTCGACCGAGGCCTCCAAGACTTCCAGCAGATCATTCTCCAAACGTGGCAGATAAACCTGCGTCTCCGGATCGCCAAATCGTGCGTTAAACTCGAGCACCTTAGGGCCGTCTTTCGTCAACATGATACCCGGATAAAGGATACCCTTGAAATCGATGTCCTCCGCGGCGCAGCCCTTCAGCCACGGACCCAAAATCGCTGCGTCCACTTCCGCCAGTTGCTCATCTGACAGGAAGGGGGCCGGTGAGTAAGTGCCCATTCCACCGGTATTTAGCCCCTCGTCGTTGTCCAAGGCCCGTTTGTGATCCTGCGAGGTGGGAAACAGTTTGGCGGTCTTGCCATCGCAGAATGCGTGAAGGGATACCTCCATGCCTTCCATCAGTTCCTGGATCACAATGTTGTTGCCGGCATCTCCGAACGCCTTCTCCGTCATGATCTGATCAATCGCCGCCTCCGCGTCGACGATCGTCTCGGTGAGCAGGACGCCTTTGCCTAGGGCAAGCCCGTCGGCTTTCACCGCACAACGTCCCTCAAGACTGGCGGCAAACTCCTTGGCCTTGGCAGCGTCATCAAACGTGCCGGATCGCGCGGTAGGAATCCCGTGACGCGCCATGAAATCCTGGGAGAACACCTTGGAACCCTCGAAGCGGGCAGCCTTCTTGTTCGGCCCCCAAGCCCGCAATCCGTTCTCCTCGAACAAGTCCACGATTCCCAAGGCGAGCGGATCATCGGGAGCGACGACGGTGAATTCGACACCGTTGGATTTCGCAAATTCCAGCATGGTCGGCAGGTCCGTGGCGCCAATGGGCACGCATTCGACCTTGGTCCCGTTGGCTGCGAGCGTTTCCTCTGCGATCCCCGCGTTGCCCGGTGCGCACCACATCTGGGTGATCTTGGGAGATTGCGCCAGTTTCCAGACCAGTGCGTGTTCGCGGCCACCGCCGCCGACTACCAATACCTTCATGGGGCGTGGATTGAATCAGCAATCCACGGTGCGTCAAAGCGGATTGTTACAATTCCTTGAATCGCCATTGATAAACCCTTCTCAAGCGCCTAAAACTGCCCGGCCTGATGAATTTGACCGACGAACAAAAGCAGACCGTAAGCCAGTGGCTGGCCGACGGATTGAGCGTGGCGGATGTGCAATCCAAGCTGTCCGATGAGCTCGAGATCAGCATGACCTACATGGAAGTCCGCTTCCTTCTCGATGACCTCGCCTTGGCTCCGCAAGACGCCGAGGAAGAGCAGGAGGACCCGGAGGAAGTCGCGGACGGACAACAGGAAACCACCACGGTCGATGACGAACCGGAAGTGCTGCCACCTCCCGGACAGGAAGCACCCGAAGCTCCGTCCGCAACTGACGCCGGATCCGGTGACGTCTCCGTATCCGTGGATCAACTGGTCCGTCCCGGATGCCTGGCCAGTGGGAAGGTCACTTTCAGCGATGGTAAACAGGCGGGTTGGTATTTCGATCAGTTTGGTCGCCTGGGGTTGGAAGC
>JAYPXF010000038.1:11641-23411 GCA_038154405.1 Verrucomicrobiales bacterium
GGTTACAAGCCGCCCGAACCGGATCTGCCGATCTTCCAGCAGCAACTTCAGCGCGAACTCGCCAAGCTGGGGATCTAGGCGAATTCACGCCGCTGAGCGAATTTCCAACAAGGGTTCCCGGATACGGTTCGACCTGCATTCAGGGCATTTGGAAGGTTTGCCGATCTTCCCTTCAGAGAAACGGAAGCCGCATTGCCGGCATTCGGCCGGATCTATGAACAGCGTATCCTTCCCATGCCGCAGACTTTTCTGAATGTGCCCGATGTCATCGACAATCTCCGATACCCGCACATGGAATTCCCGCGCGAGTTCGGAAACCGTCCATTCCCGAATCCGCAGAGTTTCCGTGAGCTCTTTGCGATTCACCCGCCGATGCTGAAGAGTTTGCCCGCCGTGCGAACGTACAGACGCCCTTGATGCACTGCGGGAGTGGCGTGAGCCGTACCGTGAAAATCAAAGTCGGATACCACCTTGTATTCCGGTCCGGCTTTCACCACATACAGTTTGCCATCGGTGGTGAGACAATAGAGGTGGCCGTTGATCATGAGCGGCGAGCTGAAAAAGTTTGCGCCTCGACGTCCGCCAGTATTGAGCCGTTCCGAGTATACGATTTCACCGCTCTGGTGCTTGATGCAACTAAGGAATCCGGCATCGCTCAGCAGATAGGCATATTGTTCATCAACCACGGGCGTCGGCACATACGGAGACATGCTCGAACGTCTGATCTCCCAGGCGCGCGAAGGCTTGATGCCCTTCTCCGGCACGCCGGCGCGCACGGCCACAACGTAGTTGCCGCCGCCACCACTGCCGCAACTTCCCCAGACGATATCCCCGGCCACGGTCACACTGCAGGCACTGCGCTTGGTGTAAAGACCGGGCATCTGCCAGAGCTGCATTCCGGTCTTCGGATCTAGCGAGAAGATGCCGTCGGCCTGACTGGTGAACAGCAGTTGTGTCTTGCCACCTTTGGGTTGATAGACCGTTGCCGAACCGTAGGCGGCGACTTTGCTGGGCCGCTCGCTCTTCCAGATCGTCTTGCCGTTGTTACGATTCAGCGCGATGACGAAACTGTCATCGTCCTTCATTGAATTCAGAATGATCATGCCGCCGTGAATCGTCGGTGAAGCACCGCTGCCATGCTGGCTGACGAACGGTCCCAAATTCCTCTCCCAAACCTTGTCGCCGTCGTGCGTCA
This sequence comes from Verrucomicrobiales bacterium, assembly GCA_038154405.1. Classification (GTDB taxonomy): domain Bacteria; phylum Verrucomicrobiota; class Verrucomicrobiia; order Limisphaerales; family JAYPXF01. The sequence continues at coordinate 12,837 of JAYPXF010000038.1, forward strand.
AAGCCACAAAGGTATACTTCTCCGGTTGGCTCCAACCGACATATAGATTCTTCTCATCCAGGACCGGTGTGCTCGCGGCGAAACTGTTGTATTTGTGTTTGCGAAACGGCTCGAGACCGAAGGATTTGCTCGATATGGTATTGCGACCACCGGTATCAACACAGAGCACCTTCACCCCGCCGTGGGACTCGCTAGTGGTCGTGAGAAACAACCGGTTGCCCCACGCCACTGGTGACGAATGCCCCGTGCCTGGCAGATTTACCGACCAGTTCACATCCCCTTCGCTGATCTTCACCGGCACGGTGGTGGCCGCGCTGACCGCAGTGCCGCCCTTCCCGCGAAAGCGCGCCCATTCCTGGGCTGATATCGGCGTCGCAAGGACGAGGGCAGCGGCGAGAGAGACAAGTTCCTTAAGTTTCATGGATTCAAAGACGATTGGATCAGGGCCGCGATTCTAGGTTTCCTCCGCCAAAATGCAAAATGGAACCATCCATGTGCATAACTTGTAACCCAATCCGTTTGACAGGGCAGACCTCGCTTCCGAGGGTCGTCGTAATCTGGATCGATACTCAATGAGAACAATGAGATTCACAGCCACGACCTTCCGTAGCGTATTCGTCGCCTTCCTCATGATTGGCGCAACCAACATCTCCAGCACGGCCTTCGCCGAAACCGGCTATGCGATCGTCAAGAAGATCCAAGGCACCGCACGCTATACCGGCTCGATCGGTGAAATCGCCCTGCGAGTCGGCCAACAGCTTTCGGTCGGCCAACGGATCACGACGTACAAGGACTCTTACGTCGACCTCGATCTGGGCATCAATGGCGACGCCCTGCGCATTGAAGCTGAAAGTTCGGTCACTTTCACCGAGCTCACCTTCCGCAAGCTGCGCCGCGAGACGGTGGTGCGGACGGACCTGAATGTTACGAAGGGCGTTGTGGTCGCGAACGTCGTGAAGAAGCTCTCCCGGAGCTCCCGTTACCGCATCAAGTCGCCGGCCGGTGCTGCCGGTATCCGCGGGACGTGTGTACAGGTCGGCGTGGCGGGAGTCGTCACGGTCACCGGCTCCGTGCAGTTCACCTCGGTGAACGGCCGGGTGCAGATGGTGCTGGGTGGTTTCGCGTTCAACGCCGGTGGCAACGCTGCCCAACGCGCGGGCACAGCACGGACTCAGAGCATCGCCGCCTCGGCAACAGCGAGCACTACCAACCTCGGGAACCCACAGATGCTGCAGGCAACCGTCCAACAGTTTGTCCAGGCCATCGCCTCGCAGGCTGCCGTGACTGCGGCAAATACCGACCAGGCCACCACCACCGCCACCCAGACCGCCGCCGCCGCGATACAGGCACTGACCGATGCCGTCCAACAGGAGGCCGCGAACGCCCCCGCAGAGATCCGCGCACAAGTCCAGCAGGCCGTCCAGGCGGTCCAATCACAGGCCGCCAGCATCACGGTTACCGCCGCTGCAGCCGCTGCGGCAACCGCGACCGTCGCCATCGCCACGCGAGAAGGAGCCACACCGCAGCAGGCCGAAGCCCAAGCCCAGGAGGCCGCCACCAAGGCTGCCACGCAAGCAGGCGAGATCGCAGTGGAGAAGGCCCGACGGGATACGACCAACCCGAATGCCGCCCGGAACGCAGCCCAACAGGTCGACAGCGTGAAACAACAGGTTTCGACGGTCGCCTCTGACACAATCAAGGCGACACAAACATCCCTCGCCTCAGGTGGCAACGCGGATCAGGCGATCAACACTGCTGCCGAATCGACCCCCACGGTTACTGTCTCCAGTTCCGGCCAAGCAGTGATCACGCCCTCGCCGACCGCGCCCGGCACCACGAGTTCCTCGGCTCTCACCGGATTCGTGGAGCAGGTCAGCAAGCTCTCCGGCCAGACCCAAGGCCAAACGGTCGGCACCTTGGCCCAGATTGTGGCTGATCCATTCCTGGCACCGGGTGTGGTTGAAGCCGTTCAGGCCAGCCAGCAACCCGGCGGATTGGCGCAGGCCAGCCAGGTGGGAGGCGGCCTCAGTGCCACGGCGACGACCGTCCTGAAAACCTTGGGTGTCAGCTCAGTCGGCGGCCTTGCGGCGCAAACCACGATTCAAAACTCGGGAGGCACAGCAGGCACAATTGCGGCAACCGACCCCAGCGGATCCACGCAGCCCCCCAGCTCACCCTAGGAAATTGAGAATCCACACTTGAACCTCCGGTTGCTTCGGCAGCCGCAGGTTCTTCGTTTCAATCTGCCGCTTGACTGTCCGGCCGGTATTCCGGAGTCTACGCGCTCTTTTTCCCTGGGCGGGAAGAAAACAGAGTTCGATTTGATGGACCAGACAAGCAATCTACATGTCGTCGATTCCCATCGACTGATCGCGCCGGCAGAACTGAAGGCGGATCTGTCGATTGGCGAAGCTCATACCGAAACGGTTTCCACCACTCGATCTGTCATCCAGGATATTCTTGCCGGGCGCGACGATCGGGTTCTCGTGGTCATCGGTCCCTGCTCCATCCATGACACCAAGGCTGCCTTCGAATACGCCGAGCGCCTCAACCGCCTGCGCATCGAATTGGCGGATCAGTTGTTCATTGTGATGCGGGTATACTTTGAAAAACCCCGCACGACCGTCGGCTGGAAAGGTCTCATCTCCGATCCGCACTTGGACGATAGCTACGAGATCGAGGAAGGACTCCGATTTGCCCGCAAGCTCCTGTTGGATGTGAACGGCATGGGGCTTCCGGCAGCAACGGAACTGCTTGATCCCATCACGCCGCAGTACATTGCCGACCTGGTGAGCTGGACCGCCATTGGCGCCCGCACGACAGAATCACAGACGCACCGGCAGATGGCCAGCGGCCTGTCCATGCCGGTCGGATTCAAGAACGGAACCGACGGCGGATTGCAGGTGGCGATTGATGCCATGGGAGCCGCCCGGGGAACGCATCATTTCCTCGGCATCGATCAGGATGGCTTCACCAGCGTCGTCAAGACCACCGGCAATCCTGATGGCCACATCGTGTTGCGCGGTGGCCGAGGGTTGACCAATTACGATTCCGAAAGCATCGCTGCAGCTGAGGAGAAACTGAAATCCTCGGGGTTGGATCCCGTGCTCATGATCGACTGCAGCCACGCCAACTCACTGAAGGACCACACGCGACAGGAAGGCGTCTGGAACGACGTAATCGAACAGCGGGCAAACGGAACAAAGTCCGTCATCGGCATCATGGTCGAAAGCCATCTCAATGAGGGGAATCAAAAGGTGGGCTCCGATCTCAGCCAACTCGAATACGGCGTTTCGATCACGGACGCCTGTGTGAATTGGGAAACCACCGAGCGAATGCTTCGTCATGCGCACTCGCAGCTAAGCCAACTGGCCGTCGCTTAAGGCATACGCACCATTCGCCCGACGGTCTTCAGACGCCGGGATTCTCACCGGCATCAGCCGCCGCCGAAAGATCCATATCCGCGGTAAAATACAGGATGCGACCGCAATGAGGACAGGAGACCAATTCCTTCTGTGCCTTACATGAAACGATCGCCTGCGCGGTCAGTTTCATATGGCACCCGCCACAGACGCTGTGCTCAATCCCCACAACCACGCGTTCTCCGCGTAACTTGAGAATCCGTTCATACTGCGCCAGTGTGCGTTCATCAATCTCGCCTGCCAGCTTGTCGCGTTCCGCGTCAAGTTCGTCCAAACGAGTCTCAAGATTCTTCAACCGGGCGTCCAGATCTGCCACCTGTCCGTCAACCATTCGCTTGACCTCGTCCGCCGCCGTCTTGGCCTCCTTCACATTGTTGGCGGCCTCTTCCGATTCATCCATCAACTCCAGAATGGACGTTTCCAGATCGCTGATCTTGTCCTTGCAGGTTTTGATCTCGTTGGTCAGAGCTTGGTATTCCTCGTTCTTCTTGGTCTGTAGCTGCTGGTTGGAATACTTGTCGATCTTCTCCTGAAACGACTGGACCTCAAGCTCCAGTTCCTTGCGCCGCGTTTCCAGCTGTTTTCCGGCCTCCTGGGCATCGACGAGGGCCTTTTGGGTGGCTTCGCATTTCCGCAAGGCCATCTGTTTTTCAGGCTCGATGCCATCCAATTCAGCCTCCGTCCGGATCAGGTTCTTGTCCCGATCCTGCAAAACCAAAAGTTTCTCAATGATCTCCAGCATGTGGTGTGGCGCGCAGCGTATGCGAGTGTCCACCGCCAAGTCAATGGGACCAGAGCAGAAGTTGTTGACCGCCGAATTGCGCCAAGCGCCGCTATTTCTTCGGATGGTCCCGCCACAACCACCGCATGGTGTCGGGGAAAATGGAACCGCCATGCCGACCACTGTGACCACCCTCGCCCATCACGAGTTTGTGGTCGTATTCCCGATATGTGAGCGCGGCCGCCATGGCCTTGTTCGCCAGCGGCCAGTTGCCATGCATGTTGTCCAGGTCGTTCTCCCCCTCCTGAAGAAACACCCGGATCGGTCGCGTATCCGCCTTGCGGATGAGCGCGGGGTATACATGCCCACCCCGGATGTTGGTAAAGCTCCCGATATGACTCACCACCTTGCGAAAGGCATCCGGACGTTCCCATGCCACCGTAAATGCGGCTATGCCACCGGAACTGTTACCACAAATCGCCCGCCCATTCGGATCTTCCGTGATGCGATACTTCTTCTGCACCTCGGGAATCAGTTCCTCGATTAGGAATCGGGCGTAGCGGTCACCCAGCGAGTCATACTCAAAACTCCGGCAACGCCGCGCGGCCATCCCTTGCCTGGCGCTCGGAACGACTCCCGGTTGAACAAACAATCCGATCGTGACCGGCATCTCTCCCGCGTGAATGAGATTGTCAAACACGATGGGCACACGCGTGTGTCCATTCTCGCTGACAAATCCGCGACCGTCCTGGAACACCATCAGGCAGGCTGGTTTCTTGCCGTCGAATTGCGCCGGAACATACAGCCAACAATCCCTTACCGTCCCGGGATAGATCTTCTCGCTCGTCCACTTGAACTGCGTGACCTCACCCTGCGGGACTCCCTTCTTGCGCACGGCGTCAGCGCCGGGCCGATAGTCATCCGCCGCTCGCATGCCTTGCAGACACGATAGAACTGCAACCAACACCAAAGTGAATTTCATGCGCGACTCTTGTTGCCTCTTCACGCGCGATCAATCGCAAAGTGCACGCGAGACAACGCGACCGCCAAACGTTTCAGTTCCGTCCGCCTGTGTGCTGATGAAATCGAAAAGCGGAAGATACCCCCTTCGGCGCCACCGGGGTAACGGATGAAAGGCGGATGAATCCCCGAACGGATCAGGCAATCGATCAGTTTGGTCGCATCCGTGGATTCCACGGAAACGACCGGGAACCGCCTTCTCTCGATCCCCAGATGGTCACAGAAAAAGTCCAGATTTCGACGAAGCTGCAGAACCCGCCTGTCGCTGCGCTGGAGAATCTTTAGCGAAGCCTGCACACCTCCAGCCATCCCGGGTGAAATGGGGGTGCTGGCAACGTACGCCCCAGCCTTCTGCCTGATCATGTCGGCCAGCCGACGACTTCCAAGCACTGCACCACCACCGACACCGATTCCCTTGTTCAAGGTGATCGTTTGGATCAGCTGGGGTCCGCCGATCTTCCAATACTTCCCACTGCCCTTCCCTTGCGGACCCAAAACCCCGGCTCCGTGCGCGTCGTCAGCCAGCAGCATGCTTTCCTTGGGCAACAGCTTCCTATACTCATCGAGCGGTGCCAGTCGTCCGTCGGTGGCGAACACCGCGTCCGTCATCACCAGGACTGTCCGCGGCCCCTTACGCAACCGCTTCGCCAGATTCGCCGCAGAACAGGTCGCGAATTCCTCCTGACGAACCCCCAGCATATCCGCCGCGTCCCGCAGGGATGGGTGAGCCCGTTCATCGAGCAAAACCGCGTCAACCCGCCCCCTGAGCGCCTGCCCCACTGCGATATTGGCAAGGTAACCGTTCCCCGTGAGCACGGCGTCAGGCACTTCGAAGAATGCGGACAAGGCCCCTTCGGTCTTCGCATAGACCGGATGATTTCCCGTCGTACAACGGGAGGCACCAACATTGTTGACCCCGTTTTTGCATGCCTCGGTGACGGCTCGCCGGACCTGTGAGTGCCATGACATTCGCAGGTAGTCACAGCCCCCGAAGTAGAGAAACTTCTTCCCGCCCCAGACCACCTCAGTCGGGCTCACCTGCTCCAGATCTTCGATTGCCGGATGGCGTCCCATCACCAGACTCCGCGTTTCAACCGCTTCCCCTCCTTGTCGTAAACAAATCCATCACCCCGCACTTCGTGACCATGAATTGGACAACGTACAAAGGCCTTGTTCGTTTCGACAAACGGCAAGTTGCGATTCACGATCACATAACTCACCCGCGTGACCTCATAGTCTTTCCATGCCCTGACTGTCTCCCGGGTGGTGTCGGCCGGACACATCAGCGCGGTCGGTTTCTTCAGGATGTCGAACATCTGCGCGAAATCAGCCGGATACCGATTCGTTTCATGTTGCTGCATCCACATCATGCCGGCAAACGCCAGCTTGTGCATCTGGTTGCCGCACTCCTGGTCCAGCAATCCTCCCTCGGCCTTTCTCGCCGCCTTCTTCAGCCCCAAGATCGCCGCGACGGCTGCTAGCACGAGGATCATGCCGAGCTTGTTCTGTTGACGGACCTGGCGACGCATCCGCGAAGGGTGCAATTGACGCCGCCAATTCGCCAAGCCTACATTCCGCCATGCCCGCTCCCTCCCAAACCCTCAAGCGACTCCGCAAGATCGCAATGTCCCTGCGTGACGCGACGGAATCTGAAACCTGGGGCAAACCGCATTTCCGCGTGAACGATAGGATCTTCTGCGGCTACGGAGAGGAAAACGATCAGACCTGCATCGGTTGCAAGTTGGAAAAGCCACACGCGGCCAAGGTGGTGAAACGACCCAGGGATTGGTTGTCCCCGTTCGGCGGACGTTTCGGTTGGATCTCAATTGACGTGAGAGTCATCAAGGACTGGCTGGAAATCGAATCCTTCATCCGGGAGAGTTATTCCCTCATCGCGCCAAAACGCTCCCTGGACAAACTGTCAGATTCAAAAGCGCCCCGTAAGACCGCGAAGAAGAAAACAAAATGATCTTTCGAACCCTCCTGCTTGCTCTGTGCACCGTTGCGTTGAATTCCTTCGGCAACAACTGGCCGTCTTTTCGTGGTCAGAACGGAAACGGCATCGGTTCGGGATCCCCGCCCGTCACGTGGAACGTGGAGTTGGGCAAGAACGTGATTTGGAAAACTCCCGTCCCCGGCCTCTCCATTTCCTCACCGATCATCTGGGGAGATCGGGTCTTTCTCACCGCCGCAGTCGGAGCCGAGAAGCATCCGGAATTCAAACATGATCCGACCTGGGGCTACCGGATTCTCCGCGAGAAAGACAATTGGAGTTTCAATGTCATCTGCCTCGATAAGAAATCTGGACGAGTGCTCTGGGACACCACCGCCCATTCAGGCATTCCCCAGCAAGGCCGGCATTCCGAATCGACCTATGCGAATCCCACTCCCGCAACGGATGGCAAAAACCTCGTCGTGTCCTTTGGCTCTCACGGCCTCTATTGTCTCGACCTCGATGGCAAGCTGCTCTGGCAGACGGACCTCGGACATCTCTCCGGCGCCCCCTCCGACAACAAGAAACTGGACTGGGGCTACTCCAGTTCCCCGATCATTCACGAGGACAAGGTGATCGTGCAGTGCGACACCCCACTGCGCGCCTTCATCGCAGTTATTGATTTGCAGACCGGCAAAGAAACACTTTCCATCAATCGCCGAGGAACGACCACGTGGGCTACCCCCAGCATCGCAAAAACAGGCAACCGTACCCTGCTCATCTGCAATGGATACCAGAACGCGTCCGCCTTCGACCTGACCAATGGCAAACGCATCTGGTGGTTTGCAGGGCGCGGAGACATCCCCGTCCCCCGTCCTCTGGTGCTTGATGATTCTGTCATTCTCACCGCAGCTCACGGAGGACGAAGCATTCACTCGGTCAGTCTGGATGCTACGGGAGACCTGACCCCAAACCCGGGTGACAACCGCCTGCCTCCGGGACTCAACTGGTGGAGTCCACGAAGAGGATCCTACATTCCGACGCCGGTCGCGCATGAGGGAATCCTCTACATCGCCGCCGAAAACGGCATCATGACCACGGTCGACGCCAAGACCGGCAAACAACATTACCAGGAACGCCTGAGTGCCCGTCGCGGTGGCATGGCCTACGCCAGCCCGGTGATCGCTGGCGGACACGTTTATATCCCACGAAACGACGGCAAGATTTACGTGATCTCCACCGGAACTCAGTTTCGGACACTCGCCACCATCGACATGGGAGAAACAACCATGGCTTCGCCGGCCATATCGGATGGACGCATCTTCATCCGCACCCTGCATCACCTCTATTGCATTGGAACGAAGAAATGATCCGCAACGTCCTGCTCCTCCTGACACTCGCCTCCGCACTCTCGCTGCCAGCCGCGGATCCGTTCACATATAAATCGCCCAAGGGATGGCGTCACGAACGCATCCCCTTCCCGCTCGGTTTCGCGCCCGAGCTAGAATATCAGGGATTCGAGGAACTCCGCTTTGGCCCCGGAATGTTCCAACCCAAGTCCGACACCTATTGGACATACGCCTTCTTCTGGTGGGTCAAAGGCGACGCGCCCATCACCGCGGCATCGCTGAAAACCGACCTCACGAGCTATTATCTTGGTTTGAGCCACGCCGTCGGCAGTGGCAGAGGGCTCAAGATCGCCCCCGAAAAGATCACCGTGAAACTCAAACCCACGATCAGAACCAAGAGCAAACCAACGTCCCCGATCTTCTCCGGCACGCTCCAGACCTACGACGCCTTCGCCACCGGCAAACTTCTGAAACTCAATTTCGAAGTCTCCCGCAGCTATTTCAAAGAATCAGATCACACCTGGGTCTTCTTCTCCGTCTCACCGCTCAAGCCAGACAGCAAGGTATGGAAGCAAATGCACGCGTTTCGCGATTCGTTCCGCGTCAAGCCATAGACCAACCGGCTTCCTGACAGGACAGCGCATGGACGGGACCGCTTCGTCTGTTCCGTGCTACAACTCCCGCAATGTCGCTCACACCGGGCGGCAAGGTCAGAGACTGTTCAATACCCACATCTTCGCGCGGACGCAACTTGCGAGCGTCAGCTACCGGGAATTCCCCGCCTTCGAAGTCGGGGCACGACTCGGCATATTCGAACGGCAGGGTAACGAGTTCTGTAAACGCGCCGCGGCGAGTTGGCAGATCCGATTGTCAATCGAAGCTACGCCCTGATTGAGGTTTGAGAACTGCCTGGAAGCGCTCGTGAATGACGACGCTCAAGTAATCTATCTCGCCGACAGATCCACGCAGACCAGTTCCTTGTCATTGCGAGCCACGACGTGCCGATGTGCGAAAGCCGGATGGGCCCACACCACCAACCGCTGACGCAGTTGTTTCGGCGTCGGATCGATCAACTTGGCACGACTGAGTTCCTTAAACCCTTCCGGCGACAGCTTTCCGATCATCAGTTCCCCCTCCTCGTTGAACATCCAGGTCCGCTCGCCGTTTTGCGCGAAATGGATCGTCGACCACCGGGCCTTGGGGGTCGCCGAAAGATCCTCCCAGACGCGGTCACCGGTCATTAGTTCCAGGCAGCGAAACTCACCGTAGCTGTCCACACCGTAGATGTGATCCCCCAGAAGCACGGGCGTGGAGATGATCGAATGCAGGGAATCCGTGCTTCGCTCACTTCGCCCTTTTCGACGCCAGATCTTCTGGACCTCCATCTTCTTCGGATTTGGTCGCAACAAGATCGAGCCATCATAGAAGCCCGTGATGTAAATCAATCCATTGTGATGAATGGGCGCCGCGATACCCAACGGCATGCGCCAAGGTTTGAAGGGCACGGCCCAATACTCCTCGCCCGTCTGCGGGGCCACGCCAACAATCCGATCACCGGTCCACACAACCATCACCTTCTTGCCGGCCTGCTGAATGAAGATCGGTGTCGAATAATTCGCCCGATCGGAAAGCGCCTTCCACTCTTCCTTGCCCGTCCGTTTGTCGAAAGCAACCAGACAAGCGTTCCTGCCACCGATCACCACGATCACCAGATCTTCATCAACAACCGGCGAGGCCGAGATCCCCCAGTTCTCCAGTTTCACGTCGTACTCCGAAAAGCAATCATGCCGCCAGAAAATCGTCCCGGACTTCGCGTCAAAGCAAAACAGATGTCCCTTGGCTCCCACTGAATAAGCGCGCCCCTCATCTACCGCCACCGATGCTCGAGGCCCGGCGTGGTAACCGATTCCCCGATACGCGACTTCGTATTCGTGCGCCCAGATCTTCGTGCCGGAATCGAAGCTGAAGCAATGCACACGTTCCCGCTCCGGATCTTCCACCCGATCGGTCACAAAGACGCGACCATCGGCCACCGTGGGACCTGAATACCCACCGCCAATGGAGGCCGTCCATTTTCGTTTCAAACGTCCGCTCGGCAGCTCATTCATCAGACCGGTCTCGGTCCAAGTG
>JAYPXF010000038.1:23421-32011 GCA_038154405.1 Verrucomicrobiales bacterium
GTCCAAGTGCCGTCCGCCTTCGGACCTCGCCATTGCGGCCAGTCAGCCGAATGTATTGGTCTGCCGGAAAGAAAAACCATCAGCGCGCAGCAAGCGAAGTATCTCATCATTGTTGTCATTGCTATTTCTTGAACGATTCCAAAGTCGGTGAACGCTAGCGAGAGCTGGAGCTTTTGGCCAACCTCACAATTCCAGTCCGACAACGGCCGCCGCTTGAAAAAGCCAGACTCAAAACCCCATGTGTATCTCAGATTCCTTGAATATTTCGTGGTCTGAAAACGACAAAAACGGGTGCGCAGATCTTGAATTTACAAATGTTTTCGGGAAGTCTCCCGCCGCCCGTGGCAATTACGCACATGCTACCTCCAGACACACAGACAGCGACCGCTGCAATCACCCGATCGATTGTGGCTACCGTCATCCTCTGCCTGTTCCACGCAGTTGCGACACCATCGAAGGCCGCCTCCTCCCCTTACTGCATCTTGGATTTGGGAGAAGACGCTGATCCCGCGAGCTATGCCGTCTCGTTTGCAGACAAATTGCCGGATGATTTCCAGAGCACACAGACTCAATGGACCAAGGTCATGCGCACCAGTCCGTTCCATTTCACCAACGAACCGTATTGCCCGGCTGAAAAGGTTTCCTGGGAAGACATTCGCGGCAAGGAATCGGAACACGGTTGGCCAAAGAATCGGACGATGTCACCAGACAGCTTCCTGGGACGGTTGAATCAATTGACGGACAAGGTCGGCCGGTTCGACCTGCCGACGGAAGCTCAATGGGAATACGCCTGCCGTGCCGGCACGACCAACCGCTGGAGCTATGGAGAATCCGAAGACGACGCGGAGGACTACAGTTGGACGGAGAACAACAGCTCCAAGAAAACCCATGATGTCGGCCTGACAAAACCGAACCAGTTTGGCCTTTACGACATGCACGGCAACGTCTGGGAATGGTGCCTCGATTGTTACGGTCGCTATTCCCACGCTGACGTCACGGATCCGACCGGCCCTGACGAGAGTTTTTACCGTGTTTGGCGGGGCGGAGAATACGGTGCCAGCGATTACCTCTCGCAATCCGCCAACCGCGGCGGAAGCTCACCGGACAGTCGGGCCAGAAACGCCGGATTCCGTTTGGCTCTGCAACCAAGCCGCTAGACTTTAAATCGCATGTCCGATCCTGATCCAAACAAACCGTCTCCCTATGCCCACCTTGTAAGGTTGGCCGGCATCCTGATCGCTGCCGGCGTCGCCTTCTTCTTTGTGCGGCAGGCGATGATCCCGAAGTCATGGAATTTCGAAGGTTGGTATCGCGAAGACGCCGTCAAACAGGTGGCGGCAAAGCCGATGAAGCACGGGGGCAACCATGCTTGCGCCGACTGCCACGAGGATTCGGACGGCATGCACGCGGATGTGATCGAGGACATGGAGGAGAGCGGGCATAAGGGATTGTCCTGCGAAGCCTGCCACGGTCCGTTGAATCAACACGTCAAGGACGGCAAAAAGATTGCGGAAGCCATCGTTGAAAACACCGGGTTGGTCTGCCGGCATTGCCACGAACATCGCATCAGCCGTCCGGCTCATCACCCGCAGTTCATTCTGCATGATGAGATTCTGCCGGCATGGCGGGAGAAGGACCTGAACGAAGCGGCGAAAGCCAAGGGACGCTCCAAACTCTACCGTCACAAGTCCAAGATTCACCCCCACGTGGATTGCGTAAACTGTCACTATTCGTTCCACAACCCGGAGACGTGATGAAAAAGGATCACACGATGACGACTGAAAAAAAAGGCCAAGTGTTGGATTTGCCGCTCACGATGGAGCGGCGCAGCTTCCTGAAGAAAGTCGCAGCCGGCTCACTGTCTGCCGCCGTGTTGATGGTCTACCGCCCCTTCTCCAATGCGGAAAACGAACCGAGCGAGGATCTCGTGCCGGTCGCTGAACCGGAAAAAAAGAAACCCAACTACGCCTACGTCATCGACACCAACAAATGCATCGGTGCCGGTGATTGCGTGAAGGCCTGTAGCACTGAAAACGATGTACCTGCCGGAATGTTCCGTACCTGGGTGGAACGCTACATCATAACAGATGAAGGCGTGCACGTGGATTCCCCCAACGGCTCTACCGAGGGTTTTCCCAAGCCGACGCCCAAGGTCGAGGAAAACAGCAAACGCGCCTACTTTGTCCCCAAACTTTGCAACCAGTGCCGCGACGCACCGTGCATCCAGGTCTGTCCGGTGGGTGCCACCTTCCAGATCGAGGAAGGTTTTGTGCTGATGGATTACGACCACTGTATTGGTTGCTCGGCTTGCATCCAAGGCTGCCCCTATGGCGTTCGATTTCTGAATCCGGACACCGGCACGGCTGACAAGTGTGACTGGTGCTATCACCGGGTCAAACGCGGCGAGCAACCCGCCTGCGTCACGGCCTGTCCCACCGGCGCCCGCGCGTTTGGAGATTTGAATGATCCGGAAAGCGAAGTATCCAAGGTGTTCAAAAAGAACAACTGGATGGTGCTGAAACCGGAAATGCATACCGATTCCTACGTCTTCTACGTGGAACTGCCGAGGGAGGTTGTCTGATGGATCTGCCAAACGAAGCGATCACCAATTTCATCTTCCCCAATGAAACCACGCTTTATTGGTCTTTGATGATCGTCATCTACCCCTACATCACGGGCTTGGTGGCCGGTGCCTTTGTCGTTTCATCCATGCACCACGTGTTCAAGGTCGAGGCCTTCGCCAAGATCTCCCGCTTCGCATTGGTAGTATCCTTCTGCTTTGGCCTGTTTGCGGGACTCCCTCTGCAGCTCCACCTCGGTCATCCGGAACGTGCATTCAACATCTTTTTTACCCCGCACTTCACGGCGGCGATGAGCATATTCGGTTATATCTATTCCACCTACATGCTCCTGCTCGCGGTTGAGATCTGGCTGGTCTATCGCGAATTCTTCGTTCAGAAAGCGAATGAAACCGGCGGACTGATCTGGCGCCTTCTGACCTTGGGGGTCACCACCTACACCCCCGCATCGAAAAAGATCGACCACAAGCTGCTGACCTTTCTGGCCGGACTGGGAATTCCGATCGCATTCGGCCTGCATGGATACGTCGGCTTCATCTTTGGATCCATGAAGGCGGTTGCCTGGTGGGCCACTCCGCTTCAGCCGATCATCTTTCTGGTGTCGGCGGTGGCAAGCGGTATCGCGGCCCTGTTCCTGATGTATGCCTTCATCGCTTGGCGGCGCGGTGACAAGCTCGATTTCGTCATGATCAAGAAACTGATGATCTGCCTCTGGATCGTGTTCCTCGTCGACTATGCGATCGAGCTTCTGGAAGTCGGCTACGCACGCTTCGAGCACGGTCATCACTGGACGGTCATCGAACCGCTTCTGACCGGTCCGCTCGCCGAAAGCTACCTGGTGTGGCAGATGGGTTGGCTGTCACTGGTGCCCATCGTTTTGATTGGATGTGTCGTGCTCTTCAGTCTCCGTAACTGGGCGACGCTGCTGTTCTCCATCGCCGGCAGCATGGGCATCGTGCTCCAGGTCCTCTTCATGCGTTACAACGTCGTCATTGGGGGGCAACTGATTTCGAAGTCCGACCGCGGATTTGCCGATTTCCATTGGCATTGGGAAGGGATCGAAGGCACAGGCGCCACCTGCGTGGTCCTGCTCCTACCGTTCATCACCTACTACGTGCTGACGAAACTCGGACTTCCCGTCTTTGAATCCGATGATCCCGAAGCCTCAGAGCCTGCGACCACTGTCTAAGACATCACCGAGGTCAACTCTCCTCTTCCGCGGAAAACCAGTCAGGCTCACCATCCGGCCAAAGGTTTTCGGCAAAGAAGTCCGACGAAATCGGACCGGAATTGTCCTCCGCCGAAGCGATTTCGCCGAGACGATTGATATCTCGAAGCAAAGCCGTCTTGCACGCGGGATCATCAGCCGCTTTCAATACATCGCGCGCGCAGTTTGCTGCCGCCCGCATGGCATGCGTCGCCGCCTCGGGATTGCCCCCCATCGCGATCGCTCCGGTGCCAGCAGCTCCAGCGGCGGCCTTGGCCACGTGCGATGGCGCTTCGCTGACCTTGCGAGAGATTCCTGCCACGTCCCTCGCCGTGGATGACGCTTCCTCGAAGGTGATAGTCTGCCCCTGCGCAATCTGTTCGGCGATTTCCGCCGCCTTTCCGATGAGTTCGCCGCCGCCCGTTGGGTTCTCTTCATCCGGCTCCACGAACAAAGGCTCAATCCGGCGCAGGGCCCGCGCGGTAAAGGCCACGTTCGCCAACAGCGGCAAGGAACCCAGCAGGCTTTCGAACTCACTTTTAACAGGATCTTCCATCGTCCCCAAGCCTAGCCGCGCTCATGTGCTTCGGACAAGCACGCTGTAGGGAACCAGGGGACTGTCAGTCCAACAACTTGGCCTCCACGATATGATCGGCCAAGGCCCTGCCCAGTTGCGCATGCCCCGGACTGTCCAGATGAACCCCGTCGCCTTGCAGAAAGGTATCAACCGGCGATACCGACTGGAACACTTCAGTCATGGAGACAAACTCCACCCCGCCACCCCGACGAGACCGGCAATACTCATCGAATCCTTCATCGTCGAACTGCAGCATGCCGTCCTGCGCAACCACCCTGACCGGGGAAACCAAAAGGATCTTGGCTCCACTCGCTCTTGCGATGGCGACATTTTCCGCAACCACCCTGCGCACCCTCGCCACGCGATTGGAATAGACTCCGGCTTGCCACTGTTCGTGCAGAACGAACTTTTCGTTTTCTTGCACCATGGGGCCAGCGATACCGGGAATGAGTCGATCATAGAGTTGAACTCGCTTCCAATCCCCCACCGAACGAAACAGTTGGCTGTGCGCCAACCAGAAACGCGGATGCCAGTTGAGAAACTGTTGTCGCAATTTCCAGTCCCGCTCATCAAACGCCTCATTGTGCGCGTTGATGTGAATTACCACCAGGTCGGGATTATATTTCAGCGCCGATTCCATAATCGCGCGAACCTTGCGACACCCCACGCCGATGGCGGCGAAGTTCACTACCTCCACATCGACCCCCATCTCCCGCAGAGATTCCCCGATTCGTGCAGCGTAAGGGACCTGAGCGGCGCTGGCTCTGGCCACGGAATCTCCAAACACAAAGATCCGTTTCCTTCCTTCAGTCTTTCCCATCGGCATACGTTGTTGTCGGAAACGCCGTTGATGCGTCCAATTCAACTGCAACACACCGTCAACTTCACGCATGCCCTCTTCCGGGCACAGACCGAATTCATAGTTGCCATCCGTAACGTCGTCGTTCACCAGACGCACTCCTGTTTCGCCGATGAGGAAGATCGCCAGCAGCCAGCAGAACGGGTATTTCGACAGCTTCCTCATCAGAACTGAAAATAGATGAACGTCGGTTGCAGGTCGGTCGTGCTTGAAATCAACACGAACATCAAGAACAGCCACAATCCCTGTTGCCACGGCGCAAGCATGGACAGGTCACCTTCATCGCGGTTGCGAAGAGTGAAGCACTGGATCAGGACGAGCGGAGTCACGTGCAGCAACAACCACAGACCGGCATGCAGCGGATTGCCTATTCCCGATTCCGACCAGAACAGGAAACCGGTCAGCCAATCCACGAACTGCGCGACGTCCGCGCAGCGAAAGATCGCCCATCCGAACAAGGTGAGCAGGAACATTACACAAATCTTCATACCCGAATGAAGCCCTGACGTCCTCTCTTCCCGCCAGAAGGCCAGGATCACGCCATGATAAAATCCCCATAGCAGAAACATCCAACCGGCACCGTGCCAGAACCCGGCGATCACCATTGTCACCAGCAGATTCCGTGAGGTCCGCCCAGCCCGATTTCCACCCAGCGGAATGTATACGTAGTCACGAAACCAACTGGACAGAGACACGTGCCATCGCCGCCAGAAATCCGATGGTGAATTCGCGAGATAGGGAAAGCGAAAGTTCTGCGTCAGCTCGATTCCCAATAACCTGGCGGATCCGCGCGCAATGTCCGAATAGCCACCGAAATCCCCATAGATCTGAAACGCGAAAGCCAGCACACCCAGTACGGCCCACCAGCCGTTCAGTTCGCCTCCCGGTTGAAACGCATGGTTCGCGATCAGACCACAATTGTCTCCTACATACACTTTCTTGAAGTATCCTGTGACGATCAGGATCAGGCCTGTCTGCAATTGCTCGGCCTTCCAGTTCAGCCGTTCCAGGAACTGCGGCAGAAGGCGCCCAGCCCGTTCAATCGGCCCGGCCATCAATTGCGGGAAAAACGCCACGTATGTCGCGAACACGGTCAAGCTCTTCACCGGATTCGTGTGCCCGCGATGGATGTCGATCGTGTAACTGAGCGACTGGAAGGTGTAGAAGGAGATTCCCACCGGCAGCACTACTTCAGGCAACACCCACCCGGTTTCCATTCCCATTGCACCGGCCAGGTTGCGGAACGATTCACCAAAGAACCCGAAGTACTTGAAGACCCCCAAAATCAGCAGATTCGCGGACACACTGATCCAGATGAATCTCTTTCGTACCCGGTCTCCATCACCGCCATTCAAGGCGATCACAATCAAGGCAAAGACAACAGGGAAAACACCTGCCACCCATAGACTCGCGTCTGGAACGTCACCAAATCCCAGATCCGTGAGTTTGGCGGAGCCCAACCATGCGAGCGGTATGCAGGCGGCCAGAAACGCTCGACGCGGCGAAACCCGATCGCCATGCGCCCCCGATCCGCAAAAGTAATCCACCACCGTTGAAGCCATGATCAACGACAGGAACCGAGGATCCCACCAGCCGTAGAAGAAGTAGCTAGCGAGCAACACCAACCGGACCCGTCCCCGTTGTGGCAACATCCAATAGCCGACGTAGACAAACGCCAGCAATACCAGATATTTCCACGAAACGAAGGACATGCCGCAGCCCATCACGCTCGTTTCCCTGCGTCAAGCAGGCTCGCTCTTGTCTTGCGATGCGCACGGATCGTAGAATCAGGATCATCGTTTTCATCTCATGATTCCACGCATTGCCTTGCTCACCGTCGCGTTGTTTTTCGGTTACCTGAACGGCAAGGCCACCCCACGTCCGAACATCGTTTTCATTCTCGCTGACGACCTCGGCAACGGCGATTTGGGTTGCTACGACAAGGAATCCAAGATCCCCACCCCCAATCTGGACGCTCTGGCGGCCGGCGGCATGCGCTTCACCAACGCGCACAGACCGTCCAGCGTGAGCACCCCGACGCGTTACGGCGTGCTCACCGGTCGCTACTGCTGGCGCACGTGGCTAAAGGAATCCGTGCTGGATGGTTTTGATCCACCATTGATTGAGCCGGAGCGATTGACGGTGGCTTCAATGCTGCGGAAGCAGGGATATGCGACCGCCTGCATCGGCAAGTGGCATCTCGGCATGAACTGGCCGCAGAACACCGGCCACCGCATGGGCGTTCGCGATCAGCGTTGCGGATTTCGTCCCGGCTACGATGTAAACTATCGCAGGCCGACATTCGGCAGGCCCAATGATGTCGGCTTCGACTTCTTCTTCGGCATCTCCGCTTCGCTCGACATGTCGCCCTACTGCTACATCGAGAACCGTCGAACGGTCGGCATCCCCGACATTCGTACGCCGTTGAATCGTTCACTGGTAATGAACCAGGTCGCAGGCGTAAAAACGAAAGATTTTCGTCTTGAAGACGTATTGTCGAAAACGACCGAGAAAGCGATCGAATGGATCGGCAAACAGACCCGGGCCGGCAATCCGTTCTCTCTCTATTTTCCCATCGATGGCCCACACCTCCCAGTCGTGCCCAACCAACAGTTCCTCGGCACGAGTCAAGCCGGTGTCTATGGCGATGATCGATCACGAAGTGGGACGCCTGTTCAGCACGCTCAAGAAGCTCAATGTATTCGACAACACCCTGCTCATTTTCACCTCGGACAACGGCTCGTGCTGGCACCATTGGGAATATGTCGAACCGGATGACCGCAATCATGGCCGCGACGGGAATCGCCAACGATCCACGCGAAACAACCAACCTGTATGACAGGCATCCGGATGTCGTTGAACGCCTGGAGGCCAGGCTGACATCCATTCAAGGCGGGAACTAAGACATGACACCTGGCCAACTCGTTTGAGTAATTCAGAATGCTGTTCGTCCTATCTGCACTCGTATGCCGAGCGTCTCCAAATTCAGATACATGCAACGAATATCCGCGGCCCTCACCGCGACGGTTCTCGGTATTTGCACCGGCCAATCTGCTGAATTGGGCGATCAGGTTCACCTATCCAAGCAGGCCAAGACACATTGGGCATTTCAACCCCTTTCCAAAGTCGCTCCGCCGAAGAAGTCCCCCCCGCGCTTCATCAAGAATCCGATCGATGGATTCATCCAACAGCAGGCGACGAAGAAAGGATACGCCTTGTCCTCACCAGCCCGACCGGAAGCCCTGATCCGTCGTCTGTATTTCGATCTCATTGGATTGCCCCCGAAATACGACGAAGTGAAGAGATGGTCCGTCGATTGGTCACCGGCAAAATTCGAAAAGCTGGTCGATCATTTGCTCGCATCACGA
>JAYPXF010000039.1:0-2731 GCA_038154405.1 Verrucomicrobiales bacterium
TGCGTGGACTGTTGAGGCTGACCTGCCGATATGTTGCAGAATTCAGGATCAGGCGGTGAATCTCCTTGATGGACCATTTGCGCTCCATGAAGTATGCGGACAGGTAGTCCAGCAGAGGCTGGTTGACCGGTTTGGTGGATTGATTGCCCAGATCATCCGGTGACGCAATGAAGGTGTCACCAAAGTGATGCAACCAGATGCGGTTGATCATGGTGCGGGCGGTCAGGGGGTTGTTCTTGCTGGCAATGTCGCGTGCCAGTTGGTAACGCCCGCTGCCATCCTTGTATTGTTCGCGTTTGCCCTTGCTGAGGACTTCCAGGAAGCGGCGAGGGGCGACTTCCCCGCGGCTTCGGGGCTCTCCGAGGAGGAACACGTTGTAGTCCCGGGGCTTCGGGACGTCCTGCAGGACATGGGCGGCTTCCGGAGTTGCCGGATGAGAGACCTGCAGCTCGGAGATGTCCTTCATCGCGCGGCGATATTCGTTCTGGATTTTGCGGAACTGATCCCGGTTGATGCCGCGCTTGGTACGTTCCTTGCCGGACATTTTCATCACCGACTTCTTGGAATTGTAGGTTGCCATGAGTGGCTTGAGCTTGGCGAAGTAGTCATTCACCGCGCGGGTCTGCGCGACGCCTTCGTCCAGTGCGTACTCCTGGGTGAAGTCCGGTTCCTTCGAATTGGCGAAGATGCCATACCAGGAGTAGTAATCCTTGGTGGGTATGGGGTCGAACTTGTGATCGTGACAGCGTGCGCAGGAAACGGTCAGTCCCATGAATGCCTTGGAGGTCACGTCGATGCGATCGTCGATGATGTCATGCATGTTGCCGGCGAAGCGTTGACCCAAGGTGAGAAAACCGAGGGCCGGCATCAGTTCGCGGCGGCTGCCACCGATCGGTTTTACCTTGGGATGGTCGATGGCAAGCTGCTCCAAGATGAACTGGTCGTAGGGCTTGTCGTCATTGAAGGCCTTGATCAGGTAATCGCGATAGGTCCAAGCGAAGGGATAGATGGCGGGTTCGCGATTGCGGTTGATGGGGCCGCGGGTGTCCGAGTAGCGGGCGACGTCCATCCAGTGGCGCGCCCATCGTTCGCCGTAATGGCGAGATCGCAGAAGATCATTCACCATCGTACCATACCAGTTGCCGCCAAGCGTCATGTAGTTCTCATATTCCCGCGGTGTGGGAGGCATGCCGACGAGGTCGAAGAACACGCGGCGGATGAGTGTGCTGCGGTCCGCCAACGGGCACTGGGGACGCGGGGTTTCTTGACGGGCAGAAACGCCCAGTGCTTCTTGCGCTGTTCCATCACATCCTTGCCGGTGACGATTTTTTTTCCAGACCGAGGGTCCGGTGCGCCCATGTTGATCCAGCGCTCGAAGTCGGCGATGACATTGTCCGGCAGCTTGGCGTTGGGCGGCATTTCGTAGTCATCCTGGTAGGAGATGGCCTTGAAGAGGAGGCTGGCCTTGGCGTTGCCGGGGACAATGGCGGGGCCACTGTCGCCACCGGCGAGCAGGCCTTTCTTGGAGTCAACGGTCAGGCCGCCTTTGACCTTCTCGCTGGCGCTGTGGCACTTGTAGCAGTTGTTGGCCAGAACGGGGCGGATCTTGGTTTCAAAGAAACGCAGATGTTCCTTGCTGATCGCGCCCGGAGCGCTGAACGAAGTGCCGACGACCGCGGCTGCCAACAGGAGACGGGAGAGATGATTCATAACAGGTGATCGGTTGAAGATCAGGCGATGAGTTTCTTGAGAACGTTGCCGAAGTTGTCGGTGAGGCGGAAATCGCGTCCGTTGTAGCGGTAGGTGAGGGCCTTGTGGTTGAAGCCCATCAACTGCAACAGCGTGGCGTGGAGATCGTGGATGTGCACCTTGTCTTCGACAGCTTTCTTGCCGAATTCGTCGGTCGAACCGTAGTTCTGACCACCTCTGACGCCGCCGCCAGCCATCCACATGCTGAACGCCTGGGAGTTGTGATCACGGCCTTCGTTGTTGCCGAGATTCTGTGAATCGGGAGTGCGGCCAAATTCACCGGTCCATTGGACGATCGTGCTGTCGAACAAGCCACGCTGCTTGAGATCGGTCATGAAGGCGGCAAGCGGTTTGTCGATTTCACCGGCACGCTGGCGAACAGCGTTGGCAAGGCCGTTGTGATGATCCCAGCCGCCGTGGAACACCTGCACGCAGCGGACACCACGCTCAATCAGGCGACGGGCAATGATCATCTGACGCCCCTGATTGGTTTCGCCGTACATGCGTTTGATGCTCGCAGGCTCCTTGCTCAAGTCGAAGGCATCGGTCGCTTCAGTCTGCATCTTGAAGGCCATCTCGTAGGACAGAATCTGGGCTTCCAGACGCTCATCCTTCTTTTGGCGGTAGCTATGCAGATCATTCAGCATGTGAACAAGATCCAGTTGCCGCCGCTGTTCCTTAAGGTCGAGGTATGGGTTTCGGATGTTGCGGATCATCTTTTCAACCGAAGGCTCGCGGGTGTTGATGCTCGTGCCTTGGAACACGCCGGGCAGAAATGCGGATTGCCAGTTCGCGGAATCTCCGCCGCCGCCGGAGCGGAGCGAGACGAATCCTGGCAGGTTTTGGTTCAACGTGCCCAATCCATAAAGCAGCCAGGAGCCCCAGCTCGGTTTCGGCAGACGGAGCGAACCGGTATTCATCATCACCGATGCCACCGAGTGGGAGGGGATCTCAGTGTACATCGAGTTGATCACGGCCATGT
>JAYPXF010000039.1:2741-14375 GCA_038154405.1 Verrucomicrobiales bacterium
CTGCCAGACCTCGCTGACACGGACGCCGGACTGTCCCTGTTTGTTGAACTTGAATGGCGATCCCATCGCTTTGCGGTTCTGATTGCCTCCGGGAATGGGTTTGCCGTGGTTCTTCCGCAGCGCGGGCTTGTAATCCCATGTATCAACATGAGTTGGCGCGCCGGAGGCGAAGACCTGCACTACGTGCTGGGCCTTGGCATTGAAGTGGGGTTTCTTGGGGGCGAGGGGAGCTGCTGCTGTTCCGTGAGCATCGGGAACAAGCATTCCTTCTTGTCCCAGCAGGCCGGCCAAACCGAGCATACCAAAACCGGTTGAGGCTTTGGCTAGGAACTCGCGGCGGGAATCATAGAACTGGTATTCGGTCTCAGAGCAATAGTTGTCGTTCCACATAGATACAGGTCGTGTGTTGAAGTGCCCAATTTAGCAGTTTTAGCCTAGGGCTAAACAAAATTCTCCCACTGGCAGCCCCCGGAAACTACCTAAAGCCGCTGTTTTGTGGTGAAAATGCCATGTTACCTCGACTGTTTGCCGGACGGGAGGATTCCTTCCGCGCGGAATGGCTTGAATTCGACCCGGTATGGCAGGTCAGAATCTCCGAACGCGATGGGACAATTCCAGGAAATCGACGGTTTGCATGTGACGGTGGATCAGGTGGTTTACGCGCCGGAACTGCCGTCGCCACCCGATCAGCCGCATTCGTTTGTCTACTTCATCTCGATTCGCAATGACTCGGAACAGACCGTGACCATCAAGGCGCGCAAGTGGGTGGTGACTGATGCGAATGGTGTTGTCACGGCGGTGGAAGGTGACGGAGTGGTCGGGGAGATGCCGATCTTGGAGCCGGGCGAAAAGTTCAGCTACAACAGCCGGCATGTGTTGGCGACGCCCACTGGGAGAGCGGAGGGCAGCTATATCGGTCTCGACGAATCGGGCAATCCGATCATCACGCGAATACCGGAGTTTTACATGGATGCGGACAGTTCGCCGCGTTCGAACATGGGTTGGGCATGATGAAATTGATACGATGTGTCGCGTTGGCGGCGTCGCTCACTTTGGTGCAGGTTCCAAGCCACGCATCGGATGATGAGATCGTTCCGATTGAGTTGGAACTTGTCTCTGATCAGGATGCAATCGTGCCGGGGAGAAAGTTTACCGTCGGCATCCGGCAGAAGATGTTGCCGGGCTATCACACCTATTGGCGAAATCCGGGAACGATCGGCATGGGCATGCGACTGGAATGGAAACTGCCCGATGGTTTCAAGGCCGGTGAAATCCAATGGCCGAGCCCGGAGATCGGTCACATGGCCGTCTACAAGATCTGGGGATATCACAACTCCGCGCTGATGCTGGTGGATCTCTCGCCGCCCGCGAATCTCGAAATTGGCGGTAAGGTGACACTGAAGACACAGGCGATCTGGATGTGCTGCGGCAAGAGTTGTCATCCCGGGCATAAGATGTTGGAACTGACGTTGCCGGTGCGCGAGACCGCAAAGCGCGATTCAAAGCGATCTCAGGAATTCGCCGTTACCCGATCGGATCAACCGCGATCCATTGACGCGTGGCGGATTTCCTGTGAAATGAAAGGAGACGAATATCGGCTGCGGATCAGATCCCTTGATGGGCGTGCCGTGCCCGCAGATGTGCAGTTTTTTGGCTACGACCGACTGGTCAGCTCGGACAAGGGACAGAGGGTTCGTCGGAGCAAGACCGGTGCGACCATCATTGTGATGCAGCATGAGGAACACACCGGGGAGCGCCTGCCGAGATTGCGGGGAATACTTTCGACAACCGGTGAGTGGAAACCGGGAACGCGCAATCTGGCGGTGGACATCCCGATCGTTGAAGCCAAATAGTTTATGTTGAAAGGAATTCTGGAATTCTTGTTTGTGGTCCTGTTGCTCGCCGGCGTCGAGGCAGCAGGAGAACGCCCCAATATTCTGTTTCTCACCGTGGACGATATGAGTGCGGACTCGGTGGGGGCATTCGGTTGCCGTTTGGCGGACACGACGCCGAACATCGATCGTCTTGCTGATGAGGGCCTGCGATTCAATTACGCCCACGTGGTGGTGGGCAACTGCATGCCGTCCCGCAATGTCATGCTTTCCGGTCGCTATCCGCATAACAATCGCGTGGAAGGATTCTATCCGGTGAAGGACAAGGATTATCCCGTGCTCTGTGACCTGATGAAAGAGGCCGGTTACTTCACGGCCATACGCGGCAAAGTTTCACATTCGACACCTTATCATCCTTATGAGTGGGATCTGGTTCTCGATACGCAGGACGGCAAGCGCGTGCAACCGAAAGACGTAAAGTCGTACTATCATTCGACAAAGGAGGGAATCGCCGCAGCGAAGGAGACGGGAAAACCGTTTTGCCTGTTGGTGAACGTGTCGGATCCGCACAAGCCGTTTTATGCTACGGGAAAGAAGGGGGAGAAGATTCACGATCCGCATGTGCCGTCCAGAATCTTCACAGCGGATGAGGTGCCAGTGCCCGGCTTTCTGTTTGATCATCCTGATGTTCGTATCGAACTGGCGCAGTACTACTCAACGGTTCGGCGCGCCGACGATTGTGTGGGCGAGACGCTGAAGGCCCTGGAGGAATCCGGTGAGGCGGACAACACCGTGGTCATGTTCCTGTCCGATCACGGAATGCCGTTGCCGTTTGCCAAGACGGCGGTCTGGCATCACAGCACGCACACGCCGTTGATTGTGCGTTGGCCAGGATTGGTGAAGGCGGGGGCAATCGATCGGAAACACATGGTGTCTGCCGTGGATCTTCTGCCCACCTTGCTGGATGTGGTCGGGTTGAAACATCCGGCGGGAATCGACGGGCGGAGTTTTGCGGCGCTGCTTCACGGAAAGAAGCAGGGCGGCCGTGACCATGTGATCAAGGAATACAACGAAAACTCCGGCGCCGGGCGGCATCCGATGCGGAGCGTGCAGGGTCGCCGCTATTGCTACATCTACAATCCCTGGTCAAACGGGGAACGTGTCTTCAAGACCGCCACTACCGGGACGATGTCCTATCGGGCGATGAAGGCGGTGGCTGAAGAGAATACTGAGATTGCGGAGCGCCTGGATCTGTTTGATCACCGCGTGCCGGAGGAATTCTACGACGTCGAAAAGGATCCGGATTGCCTGCACAATCTCGTGCGCGACGCGTCGCATCGCGCAGAGCTGGTTCGTCATCGCAAGATTCTGGAGAACTGGATGCTCGAAACCGGGGATCATCTGCTGGAGACGTTTCGTAAACGGAAGGACGAGGCGTTCACAGAGTCATACATGACCAAGGTTCAGGCGGAGGCGAATGAGCGCAGAAAGCTGCGGGCGAAGAACAATCCGAAGCGTCAGAGTGGCAAGCTGCGCCTGATTAGGCTCAATTACCCGGAGTCGATTCAGGTGGGGGTGACGGTCACCTTGCGCATTCCTTACGAAATTCCCCAACGCTTGGGCAAACAGTCGCTGCACGTCACTCTTAAAGGCGAACAGAAGCGGCTGGAACGGAAGGTGGTCATGATCAGCGGGAAGGGAACTGCGTCCGTCGATTTTGAGATTCCGAACAATGTGTCTGGTAAACGAATTTCCTTTGCCGCTTTCGTTGGCAAGGACTACCAGTCAAATCTGCAACATCTTACGACCAAGCCCGTCGCGGTGAAGTAGGGACGGCACCGTGATGTAGTTGCGGGCGTGAGCGAGCAGCCTCTCCGGCCGTCACAGATCAGCCTGCCCTGACTCAGTTTCGCTTGGGCCGCTTGCGATAGCGTTCGTAGAGCCGAGTATGACGCGACTGCAGATCCACTTCCTTGCCCGCGATCCACATGCGTTTGACGTTCATGCGGATGTCGAGCAGTGGGCGGTCAGTTGCGATGATGGATGCGAGTTTGCCCTTCTCGATGCTGCCAATGCGATCGGCGACTCCAAGGATTTCCGCTGGAGCGAGAGTGATGGCTTTGATTGCATCGGCCTCGGACAAACCGTGACGTGACGCATGCGCGGCAACGTGCGACAGGTCACGCGCGATAGACGCGCTGAACCGTCCCATGCCGAGGGTCAGCGCAAAATGGGCGCCGGCCTTCTTTAGTTCGCCCGGTGTCCGGAACGGTTGATCGTACGCGTCCGTGTCGCGAGTCGGGCGTGATAGGGTGTGTTCGTAAACAATTGAAACGTTGTTCGTCATGAACAATCGCGGCGCGCGCCAGGCATCCTCCCCACCGCAAATCACGATCTTCAGCTTGTTGGTGTTCGCCCAGTCGATGGCCGCCTTGATCTGTCGCAGATCGTCGGCGTGTATGAACACCGGCTTCTTGCCGTCGACATATGGCAGCATTGCCTCCCATGCCGGCGTTTCGATGAAGTCGGGGTTGTTCTTCGCGGTGGCCTTGGCTTTCTTGTAGGCTCGTGCATCGGCGATAAACTCTGTGACCTCGGCGATCTTCTTGAGCCGATTCTTGTGTTGGTCCTCACCGGATTTCCAGCTCTTGGGATCGGACATCCGTTCCTTGGATCGGGTGTTCAATCGGGCGCTGGGCCAATAGAGATGCAGCGCCACCGGTTTGGCGAAGGCCATCTCCTCCATGCCCCAACCGTCGAGTTGGACCAATCCTGATTGGCCGGCGATGATGCCGCCACGCGGGACGACGAGGGAGTAGGCGAGACCGCCGGCACGGGCGACTGGAACGAGTTCAGAATCCGGGTTGACTGCCAGCCAGGATTCGATGTCAGGAGTATAGGTGCCGACCTCGGAATAGTCGCGGGAGGCCCGAACCGCACCGATCTCCAGCAGACCTAGGGGACTGGCCGCGGAAATGAGACCGGGATAGAGATGGAAGCCGGTGAGATCGATCTCAGTCTGAACGGAGGCATCGATATCAGTTCCAACCTCCTCGATGATTCCATCAACTACCAGGATTCGTCCGTTCTCGATGACGTTGCCGGAGACGGTGTGAACCGTTGCTCCCTTGAGGACGTACCGCGCCGGCAACTCAAATGGTGTCAGCAGGGCTTTGTCATCAGGGGAAGGGAGGCGACGGAGTTGTGATTCCAGGACGACATCCTGGGCGATGCCGGTAGCGGCGATCGTGAGCAGTGAAGTGAGGATTGCGCGGATCATCGGCTACCTCCCTTCAGTTCACAGTCCTGGCAATGTTCGATTCCCATATGATTCATCGTTTCCCAGATGCGGCGGAAGAAGCCGCTTGGGTCCTTGCCGGGTGGTCCCGAATCCTTGTCCGGTGGCCCGACCAGTTTCTTGGCTTTTGCGATCAAGTCTGCGCGTTCCTTTTGTCGTGCCTCGGCCCGCGCTTCAGCCTTGGTGATGTCGAAATACTGTTTTCCTTCGATCCACGTTTCGCGGCATTTGGAGGCAGAGGACAGCGGATGTCCTGACCAAATGACGAAGTCGGCGTGCTTGCCGGGTTCGAGGGAACCGACCCAGCGATCGATCTTCAGCTGTTTGGCCGGATTGAGCGTGACAAACTTGAGCGCTTCGGTTTCCGGAACACCTCCGTATTTCACCGCCTTGGCGGCTTCGAGATTCATACGGCGGGCGAGTTCGCTCGAATCGGAATTGAAACTCACATTGACGCCGCGTTCCCACATCATCGCGCCGGCATAGGGAATCGCGTCATAGACCTCGAACTTGTAGGCCCACCAATCTGAAAACGCGGAACCACCGGCGCCATGGGCGGCGATCTCATCGGCGATCTTATAGCCTTCCAACACGTGTTGCAGGGTGCCGACCTGCACATTGAATTTCTCCATCGTGCGAAGGAAAGCCACCATTTCATCCTGCCGATAGGAGTGACAGTGAATCCAGCGCTTCCCTTCGAGGATCTCGCCGAGCACATCGAGTTCGATGTTCTTGCGCGGCGGTCGGCCGCCTTCCTCACGATAGCTTTTCCATCGGGCGAGATAGTGTTTGGCGGCGGTGAAGCGATTGGCGTGAAAGGTGGGGACGCCCATGCGAGATTGTGGGAAACGCGTGGTGCGATCGTCGCCCCAGTTCGACTGTTTCACATTTTCGCCCAGCGCGAATTTGATGCCCTTGGGCGCCTGCTTGAACAACAGGCCTGAGGGGGGGGCTCCGTATTTGAGTTTGATCACGGCATTGCGGCCGCCGATTGGATTGGCGGATCCGTGTAGCAGGTTGGCGGTGGTCAAACCACCGGCGAGTTGTTCGTAGAGGTTTTCCTTGTCGGCATGGATGACGTCGCCGATTCCGACCATGGCGGTGGATGGCAGGGTGCCTTCGTTGACTCCACCGAGAATGGCGGTGTGACTGTGACAATCGATCAGGCCAGGTGTCAGATGCATGCCTTCGGCATTGAGCGTGTGGAGGTTATTGCCAATTTCCGCTGCGGCCTTGATTGCATCACTGCCGAACGACTTGATCTTGTTGCCAGTTACCAACATTGCCGAGTTCTTCAGGATGCCATTGGGGCCACAGGTCCAGATGTTCGCATTCTTGATGAGGATCGCCTTTGGTGAAAGGATCGCGCCACGGTCGGCCATTGGGCCGCGTGCAAGCCGTTGCGCGCGGGTCTTTCGGATCTCCGGCTTCACGGTTGTCGGAGCCTTCTTTTTCTCACCCGGGGTGGTGAGATCGAATCGTTCGCCATCGACCCAGACCTCCGCGAGCGTGTTGGTCGGATTGAAATAGCTGCCGTCCTTGACGACAGTCAGGTTGGCGATCTTGCCTTTCTCAATTGTGCCAAGACGTTCGTCAATGCCACACAGCTTCGCTGGAATTGTTGTCAGGGCGGCCAAAGCATCGGCTTCGGAGAGGCCGCGTTCCATCGCTAGTTCGATCTTCTTACGGAAATCTTTCAGTTCACCGATGCCGTGGGTGGTGAAGGCGACATCAAGTCCGAGCTTGCGGAGTTGAGCGGGATTCTCCGGGGCCCAATCCCAACGGCGAAGTCGGTCCAGGGATATGTCCAACCAATCGTCTTCCGTCGGCAGCTTGGGCAGACTGGGAAAGTTCACCGGAACGATGAACGGAGCTTTCGCAGCCTTGGCCAATTCCGGACGCCGCCATTCCTCGCCGCAGGCGACGATGGCCAGGTCGATGTCGAACTGCCGGGCGAGTTTGTCGGCCTGTTCGACCATCAATGCGCTGCCGGGTTCGATGACCAACCGCTGTTTGTTCCAGAGCGGTTGGAGTGCGGCGAGACCGAGATTCAATTCCGGTCGCGCACGCGTTCCGGTGTTTGCCTCGTAGTGCGCCCAGTCGAGCCGGTAATGCCTGGCATCGAAGAAGGTCTGGCGCAGCGCCGCGATGACGCCCATGAGGGACGCCGGATAAACATCCTTCATTGTTTCGAAGGCGGCATGTTGAAAGACGTCGGGGCGGAGAATGATCTCATTGGCCCGTCCGTCACCGAGGCTGATCAATGAACTCACACCGCGAACGATACCCTCGGTGGGTGTTACGTTTGCCGCAGTGAAACCCTGCTTGCGAAGGCTCTCGATCCTGGATTTGGAAACGGACATCTCATCCAACAACCGATACTCGGGGCGCATGCCGTGGATCTCATAGTTGGGGCCGTTGGGGCGCTTGGTGTCCGAATGATTCTCCGTGCCTTGGAATTTCACAGCGCTGCCCGCGCGAATGGGAATGAAACCGTTCGAGTCTACTGGCGGAGCATCCGAATCTACAGTCCAGTAAGATTCAATGAAACCCGCATAGATCGTCGCGCCCTTCATCTCCCAGATCCGGGCGTCTCGGGGAGCTTTCAGATTCTTGCCTACGGCTTCGATGATCCCATTGCGAATCAGAATTGCGCCTTGATTGATGATTTTGCCGGGGGAGGGGATGATGGCGCCGTCCTTGAGGAAATGGACTTCGTGCCGGGCCGGGCGGAAACCGGGCGGTTGCAGGGTCTGGGCGTGGGACGTTTCCGGGACGGAAAACAGGAGGAGGCAGACGAACGCAATCAGGGATCGGCGTGACATGTGAATGGTTATCCCCGGCGAGGAAGTTCTCCGCAATTTCAAAGTCAGCGTGACGACATTTGATGGCGAATTGTTTGACGCTCTGTTAATTCTTCGGCGGTGACTGAAGCGAAGAAACTGGCGATCGGTGTGTTGGGTTCCGGCAAGGGATCAAACTTTGCCGCAATTGCCGATGCGATAGCGAATACCTCGTTGAATGCCGAGATCGGAATCGTTCTCAGCGATGTGGAGGATTCCGGGATTCTGCATAGTGCTCAGGAGCGGGAATGTCCGTGTCGGTATATTGTCCCGGGCAAGTTTCGTACCAAACTGGATGACGAGTCCGAGACCGCCTACGTTCAGGCGATGCGTGATGCCGAAGTGGACGTGATCGTGCTGGCCGGGTTCATGCGGATTTTGAAAGGTGGGTTTCTGCGGGAATTTCCGAATCGCGTGTTGAACATACATCCCTCGTTGCTGCCCTCTTTCCCTGGGTTGGCGGCTTGGAAGCAGGCTCTTGAATATGGGGTGAAGGTGACCGGATGCACGGTGCATATCGTGGATCAGGGGATAGACACCGGACCGATTCTGGGGCAACAGGCGGTGGAGATTCTTCCTGATGACACGGCGGAATCCCTTCACGTTCGAATTCAGGAACAGGAACACAAACTCGCGGTTAGGATTCTCCAACGAATCTCGGACGGAGAGATTGCGATCGGGTAGGGGTACCCCTGCGAGCCCACTCCAACAACCTGAGGGGTTGGTCAGAACCCGTGCCAGAGAAACTTGAAACCGTCTTCCATCTTGTCGCCGTAACGCTCCGTCATACCTGGCAGGATTTCCGATGAGACTTTTGGAAGGATCGTGTCGCGATCTGACTGCTTTGCCGTTGTCGCCTTGGACGAGTTTCTCATCGCGACCAAGGCGCCGTCCGCGTAGCCGTGAAGTCGTGGATCGGTGGAGGATTCTGCGTGAAGCCGAAGACTGCTCCTTCCGACAAGATAGTCAGCATAACCCGTTTGATACGCGGCGAGATAGGCCTCCCGCGATTCCGGTTCGGCATCATAAAGTGTGTGAGCTGGAGTTGGCACGGTTACCTGTGCCTTCGGTGCCGAGCAGCCGACCAAAAGGAGTGACACTGAGAATGCCAAGAGGGCGTGTTTCATGATTGAGAAGCTATGATGTGACACGCGGCGCGTCAAACGAATGACCGAGGTTCGCGATTGCTTCCTGAAGCGGGTCGGTTACAAAGCGAATCGCTACCATGAAGATTCTTTCGCGTGTTCTGTCCTGCGCCACCTTGGCAATGTTTGTCACCACTTCTCAGGCGGATGTTCCCAAGCCGCTGTTTGTTGAAGGTTACACCGGGGGGCTGAGCTACGAACCAGGTGAAGAAGTCGCCTTCCATGTATCGACCAGCGCGTCTCGATATTCGGTCGAGATTCTGCGCTTGGGTGTGAAAGACGAGGTGGTGCATCGAGAAGACAGCATCGCCGGGGCTGAGTATCCGATCCCCGAGAAGGCATCGAGTCACGGTTGCGGTTGGCCGGTGAGTTGGAAATGGAAGATTCCGGAGAAACTGCGAAGCGGCTATTACCACGTTAAGCTGCGGGTTACGGATCGTGGGGGCAAATTCGTGCACCGCAATACGCGCACTGCGGAGGGGAGTTGCTACTTCGTGGTCCGGGCAGCGAACCCGGGAAGAGATACCAAGATCCTGCTGCAGCTCTGCGCGAATACCTACAACGCCTACAACAACTGGGGAGGGTTGAGTCTTTACGGTTATCACGGCCGTGCAAATGTGCAGGGGCACCGGGTTTCTTTCGATCGGCCGCCGCGGAGTCAGTTCGGCAGCTGGGAACTGCATTTTGTTCGCTGGGCGGAACAGAACGGTTATCGGTTGGATTACGCGGTGAACTCCGATCTCGAGTTTCGCCCGGAAATTCTCAAACACTACAACCTGGTACTCAGCATCGGCCACGATGAGTATTGGTCCGCTTCGATGCGGGACAATCTGGAGACCTACATCAAGAACGGTGGCAATGTTGCCTTCTTCAGTGGCAACAGCGTGTGTTGGCAGATCCGCTGTGAGGACAATGGACGGGCACAGGTTTGTTGGAAGCAAAACTACCATATGGATCCCGTCTTCAAATCGAATGACCACAGCACCCTCTCAACCCTATGGAGTCATCATCTGGTGAAGCGCCCCGAGAATGAGCTGACCGGCGTGTGTTTCCTCTATGGCGGCTACCACAAGAGTCACAAACAGCTCATGGATGGTTCCGGGGCCTTCACTGTTCATCGTCCGGATCATTGGCTCTTCGCCGGAACGGGATTGAAACGAGGTGATGAGTTCGGCGGCAAGAGCACTATCGTCGGCTACGAGTGTGATGGTTGCCAGTTGGAGTGGCGAGACGGTCTGCCGTATCCAACTGGCAAGGATGGCACACCAAAGACGTTCTCCGTGCTGGGAACGGCTCCGGCCAAGTGGCATCCCGACGATTCTGAATGGTATGAACGTTGGGAGAAGGGCCGGATCGGCAATGCCGTGTTGGGCATCTACCAGGACGGTGGAACGGTGGTGACCTCTGGCACCACGGATTGGTCACACGGGCTGCGCGGCAAGGATCCAATCGTGGACCGCATCACCCGCAACATCCTGGGTCGTCTGTCGAAATGAGAATTCTCTTCGCCTTGTTTTTGGTCGCGAACCTGACAGCCATGGCCGCCGTGGTTGAGGTTGAAGGCCAACCGTTGGCCTCGAACGTTCGCCGCTTGCATCAGGCCCTTGCGTTTCTTGGAGAACCATTGCACGTCGATGGATTGGATCGCGCAGTTGTGCGTCAGGATTCCAGGGCAATTCAGGAACTGCTCGACAAGCGCGTGCTGTTCACGGTTTCGATCAATCCGGAATCACGGGTGAAGGTCTCGCGATCGAAGCCGCGATTTCGGCTGCAACAGGGCGCTTACACTCCGGTCTTGGTCAAGGTGGTCAACGAGAGTGACACGACTCCGCGATTGCGCATCACGAGTGAGCAGGCAGGTGCGGTCTACGACGGGGCATCCAAATTCATTCTTCTGCGCCAGCAGCAGACCGATCTGATCGAGGTTGTAAACAAGGAAAAGCGATCGGACCGATTCCTTGATCTCGAGATGTATTCCTCATCGCCCATGAGCGATGAGCTGAACGGTCTGGTCGTCGAATACAAGATCGCGCTGATCTATGCGTCAGAACACGGCAAACGAGAAGCGGTGATCGGGTTCAATATCGGGCAAGGAACCCAGGATCTGGGATTTCGCGGGGAGATAGCTGTGCTGTTTGACATCCAACCGGCAGTGCCGGTGACCTTGAGAGTAAGGGACATCGATGGCGTTCCCACGACCGGACGTTTCGAGTTTACCGACGCAGCCGGTCGTATTTACCCCGCTCAGGCAAAGCGCGTGGCTCCGGATCTCTTTTTTCAACGTCATATCTATCGGTCTGACGGTGAATTGGTATATCTGGCCCCCGGCACATACACGATGCGCTATGGACGTGGGCCGGAATACCGATGGCTCGAACGGGAGATCTCCGTTGGTAAGGAAA
Organism: Verrucomicrobiales bacterium; assembly: GCA_038154405.1. Taxonomy (GTDB): domain Bacteria; phylum Verrucomicrobiota; class Verrucomicrobiia; order Limisphaerales; family JAYPXF01. The sequence goes on from JAYPXF010000039.1 coordinate 14,262, forward strand.
AGACTGCCATCGATGTGCAGATGGAACGTTGGATTCATCCGGCGAAACATGGCTATTTCGGTGGGGATCATCACATTCACGCTTCCGGGTGTGCGCACTATCAGTTTCCGACTC
>JAYPXF010000039.1:14385-31929 GCA_038154405.1 Verrucomicrobiales bacterium
GAGCCCGAAGACGTGTTTCGGCAGGTGAAGGGGGAGGGACTGAACGTCGGTTGTGTCCTGACGTGGGGACCAGGTTTTGATTATCAGAAAAAGTTCTTCAGCCCCGGCGCGGACGAGGTGAGCGAGCCGCTGACGTTGTTGAAGTACGACATCGAAGTCAGCGGTTTCGGCTCCGCTGCCTTCGGTCATGTCTGTCTGTTGAATCTGAAAGACCAGATCTACCCCGGAGCAACTGGCAGCAAGAACTGGCCGATTTGGACGGTACCCACATTGAAGTGGGCGAAAGAGCAGGGCGCGGTGACCGGCTATGCGCATTCCGCGGGTGGCCTGCAGATCGATCCGGCAGCGGCATCCAAGCGACTGGTTGCGCGATTGGACAAGGATGGTGACGGCCACGTGAACGCAGCGGAGGCAGAAGCGGGATTGTTGCCTGAAGCCTTTCGTGCAATTGATCGGAGCCGCGATGGCCGGTTGAGTGTGGACGAATTGATGCAGAGCCACGAACGCGCCGACGACCAACTGCCGAACATCGCCATTCCCGAGATGAATGGCGGCGGCGCGCAGGAGATCTTCGTGACCGTGCCGTTGGGAACCTGTGATTTCATCAGTGCCATGGACACTGCCCGCATTCCGGAATGGAATTGCTGGTACCATTTGCTCAACTGCGGATTCCCGCTTTGGGTCAGTGGTGAAACTGATTTTCCTTGCATGAGCGGCACGCGCGTCGGTCAAGGCCGTGTCTACGCTCAACTAGGCCAACGCGATAAACTGGATTTCACCGAATGGTGCAATGCCATTGGTGAAGGCCGCTCATACGTCTCCGACGGTTACGCCCATGCGATCGATTTTGAAGTTAACGGCAAGGGAAGCGGATCTACGTTGCGCCTGGCGAAACCAAGAACTGTGTCGATCAGTGCGAAGGTCGCCTTCAGTTCGGAAACACCGATCGAAGTCGAATACGGCGGCCGCACGCCGCTCAATGGAGCCCGGTTGATCGGCGACACCATCAATCAACATCCTTCCCGCAACGAAGACCTGTATCGCGGCGAACGAATCATTGAGCTGATCTTGAATGGAGAGGTGAAAGGCCGCCGTAAGATCAAGGCGGACGATCGGTTGCACGACGTGAAGTTCAATGTGAAGGTTGATCGCAGCAGCTGGGTCGCCATCCGTCAGTTTCCTCAACTGCACACCAATCCGGTTCTCATCGAAGTCGACGGCAAACCCATCCGCGCCTCCCGTGCCAGCGCCCTGTGGGCCATCGAATGCACTGAACAACTCTGGCGCGTCCGCGAGCGAAGATTCTCCAAGGCCGAAAAGCGTGTTGCCCGTGCAACCTACGAGCGAGTCATCGCGATGTATGGCAGGATTGCGGCAGAGACAGTCCGATGACTCCGCTTTCAGGTGGCTGTTGATTGATTTCTCAATTCATCGCCACTCGTCGATGATGGAGGCGATCAGGGCGGTCCAGCCGGTTTGGTGGGAGGCTCCGAGGCCCTTGCCGGTGTCGCCATGGAAGTATTCGTAGAAGAGCAGGTAATCCTTCCAGTGAGGGTCATTCTGCATCTTTTCTTCATCACCGAACACGGGGCGATGGCCATCTTCGTCGCGGGTGAAGATGTTGAGCAAACCTTCGGCGAAGCCGTGGGACATGGCGTCGAGGTTGATGAACTGGCGGGTGCCGTCGGTTTGCTCGACGCTGAGCATGTCGCCGTAGCCCTTGCGCATTTTTCTCAGTGACTCGATGAGCATGAACGTGACGGGGAACCAGATGGGGCCGCGCCAGTTGCTGTTGCCGCCCTTGAGCAAGGCGATGGATTCACCAGGTTCGTAGCCGACGTTTTTGTCGCCGAGATGAAAAGGATTGTGCTCGTGGAATTTCGAGAGACTACGCAGGCCGTAGTCGGACCTGAATTCGTGCTTTGACCAGACGGTCGAGAGAATGCGGCTGAGTTGCTCGGGGTTGAGGATGGAGAGGACGTGAACCTTTTCGCCATAGTGTTCCATCGTGGTGATGGATTGTTCGACAAGGTCCTTGCGGTTCTTGAAAAACCATTCGAGATCAGCTCGGAAACTCTTGAAGGGTGCGAGCCAGCTCGCTTCGAGGCGCTCGATCGCGAAGAGTGGGATCAGGCCTACAAGTGAGCGGACCTTGAACTGTTCCATGCGTCCGTCGGGATGACGCAGCAGGTCGTAGAAGAAGCCGTCTTCCTTGTCCCAAAGCTGAAAGCCCTTGTGGCCGATGCGCTTCATGGCGGCGCCGATGTAGACGTAATGCTCGAAGAACTTGGTGGCGAGACCTTCGTAGGTGCTGTTCTCCTTTGCGAGTTCGAGGGCCATGCGCATCATGTTCAGGCAATACATGCCCATCCAGCCGGTGGCGTCGGCCTGGTAGAGTTTCATGCCTTCGGGAAGCTCCTCGCTGCGGTCCAGCACGGTGACGTTGTCAAGTCCGAGGAAGCCGCCTTCGAAGACGTTGTTGCCGTCGCTGTCCACCTTGTTCACCCACCAGGCGAAGTTGATGAGCAGTTTGTGGAAGCATTTCTCGAGAAACACACGGTCGGCTTTTTCGTTCTGGATGCGGTCCATGTTGTAGACGCGCCAGACTGCCCAGGCGTGGACCGGCGGGTTCATGTCCGAGAACTCCCACTCGTATGCGGGGAGTTGACCGTTGGGGTGCTGGAACTGCTCGGCCAACAGTAGTGACAACTGGCGCTTGGCGAAGGCAGGGTCCACCAGTGCGAACGGCACGGTGTGAAACGCGAGATCCCATGCGGCGAACCACGGGTACTCCCATTTGTCCGGCATGGAAAGGATGCGCATCGAGTTGAGATGCCGCCAATGCTGGTTGCGGATGCGAACGCGATGCTCGGCCGGGGGCGTGTTGGGATCGTCACCCTTCAGCCATTCCTCCACATCGAAAAGGTAGAGTTGCTTGGTCCAGAGGAGGCCGGCGAGGGCTTGGCGTTGGATGCGCCGTTCGTCTTCAGATGCACGGCGTGGATGGATGGCGGTGTAAAAATCGTCCGCTTCCGCCTTGCGGGTGGCGATGATCTGTTCCACGTCGGTAAACGGGCGCGCAATCGATTCATCACTGAGTCGCAGCCGAATGGTCACGCTCTCGCCGGGGTCAATGGGACCTTTTACGTAGTGAATCCCGGCTTTGGTGCCCGTCTGCTCAGGATTGGTGCATTCCTCGCCATCAACGATCTGGCGGTGGAAGGCATCCTTTACGAACGGAGTCGGATTGCCGACATGCTTGTCGAAGACACGCGCGGCATTTGTTTCGTTGTTCGTGAACAACGGGGTGCCACCGGCTTCGGCGTAGAGGTAGCGTTTGCCGAGGCGGTAATCGAAGGTGAGTCGTTGAACGGGTGGGGCGTCTTCGTCGTCCGCCACGAGGCAGAGATGCGTGCGGCGATTGGGCCCAAAGGAGATGTTCGGCGGTGTGAGGTCTTCCTCCTTCCAGGTCCAGCGATTGCGGTACCAGAGTTGGGGGACTACGTGCAGAGTGGCGGGCTCGGGGCCGCGGTTGAATGCCTTGATCTTGATGCAGATGTCCTGCGGGCCGGCTTTGGCGTATTCCACGAAGATGTCCCAGTAGCGATCTTCGTCGAACGCACCGGTGTCGAGCAGTTCGTATTCGCCAACGGCGTTGGTGCGACGGCGACTTTCATCGATCAACTTGTCATACGGGAATTCGCCTTGCGGATACTTGTAGAGCCACTTCATGTAAGAGTGGGTCGGCGTGGAATCCAGGTAGTAGTAATACTCCTTCACGTCCTCCCCGTGATTGGACTCGGTGGGGACCAGACCGAACAGGCGTTCCTTCAGGATCGAATCGTTACTGTTCCAGAAGGCCGGCGAGAAACACATGACCTGGTAGCGGTCACAGATGCCGGCCAAACCGTCTTCGCCCCAGCGATACATGCGGGAACGGGCGTGGTCATGGGGGAAGTAATCCCAGGCATTGCCGTCTTCGCTGTAATCCTCGCGCACCGTGCCCCAGGAACGCTCGGACATGTAGGGGCCCCATTGCATCCACGGGGCGACGATTTCGTCGTGGGGGGAGTTGAGACGCTGGTGTTCGTCGGTATCTCTGAGGTCCGGCATCGCGGCGGGAGTATCAGGGGCCGGGTGGCAAAGGGAAAGCCATCTGTTGCCTCGTGGAGGGCATCGCTCCGTCGATGCCGATTTGTTGGGCTGCTCGGTCCGGATGCGAAAGCGGAACCGACGGATCGGTTCCCTCCACTTGCGGCTGGAGAAAAACCGCTACGCTCTCGCCTTGCTGAGACGGTGGAATCTGATGGAGGCCAATACGGCGACCCCGGTGAGACCAACCACGTAGCCAAACCATATCCCGATGGGACCTCTGTTCCACGTGAAGGCGATCAGGTAGCCGACGGGCAATGAGACCAGCCAGTAGGAAACTACGGCGATTGCCGTGGGGATCTTCACGTCGCTCATGCCGCGCAGGGCGAACATCATCACCACCTGGGTTCCGTCGCTGATCTGAAAAACTCCGGCGGCGATGAAAAGGAGACCGGCGACCCGGATCACTTCAGGCACATCGGTGAACCAGCCGGCGATGGTGGTTCCGATGGTGAGAAACTCGATCGCGCAAAGTCCCATGATGCCAACGCCCATGATCATGCCTCCACCCACGATGCGTCGCAGGCGCCCCGGCAATTCCGCGCCCCACGCGTGGCCGACACGCACGCCGACCGCCATGCCGACGCTGAGCGCCACGATGAAGGTGGATGATGCGCAGGTGATGGCAATCTGATGGGCAGCCATCGCCGTGGCTCCAAACCAGCCCATCATGAGGGCGCCAAACACAAAAGCGCCCACTTCCATCACGTGCTGGATGCAGATGGGGAAACCGAGTTGCAGCAGATCCTTGATCCGGGGCCAGCTCCAGTCACGCAACCATTGCGGTGGACGAAACTTTAGCAGTTTTGCGGCACTCAGAACGTAGAGCACTGATGCGATGGCCATCATCCAGCGGGAGATCAAGGTGGCCAGACCGGCACCTTCCAATCCCAGCGGCGGCGATCCCCAGTTGCCGTAGATGAACACCCAGTTGAGCAGGATGTTCAGGGCGACTCCGGCGAGCAGGATGATCATCGGCGGCCAGGGATCATTCAACGATTCGCAATACTGCTTGATCGTGTGGGAGAATATGATCCCGGCCAACGACCAACCATACAGCATCATATAGGCGTGGGAAGAAGCAACCACATGCTCCGGTTGCCCAAAGCGATGCAGATGCTCATCCAACAGGATCATCGAAAAGCCCATTCCGAGACCGCAAAGCGCGGAAATGAGTAGTCCATGGCGCAGGCACTCGGCCGCTTCCTGAGGATTGTTGGCACCGAAGGCCTGGGCGGATCGGATGGAGACGGACGCCAACAGGCCCAGTCCTGCCAGCAGGGGAATATGCGCGACGTTGAACACCAGACCGCAGGCCGCCAGTTCGGTCACGCCGACGCGGCCGACCATGGCCACGTCGGCGATGCCGAGCAGATTCTGACCGAGCATTCCGAAGATGATCGGCAGGGCGAGCTTGAACGTCCGGCACGTTTCCACGCGCCAACGCAAGCGATTCCATCGTTTGCCGGTGGTCGACATCTCAGGCGGTCTCCTCCGCTTGTTTGAGTTCGGTGCACTTGCTGACCTGAAGTTCTGGTTGCTTCTGCAGAATGATTGCGGCCACGGCGACCACGATCATGACCTTCGCCAGCAGCATGTGCCCGGAAAAAGTTTCGGTGCCGATCGTGCAGCCGAGCAGCACCGCGATGGGAGGATTCACGAACGCGTAGGTCGAAACCTTTGTCGGCGTGGTGGCGGTGAACAGCCAGATGTAGGCGGTGAACGCGATGAGGGAGCCGAACACAAGCAGGTATATCCAAGCCAGGAACGAGCGCATGGAGATGGACGCGAACGAGAATTGGCCAATTTCGCCCAAGGCGGCACCTCCGAGGATGGTAATGAGACCGCCGGCGATCATTTGTGCTGCCACGTTCATGAACGGGGATTCAGGTTTGTCCGCCTTGCGGCTCAGGATCGATCCCAAGGCCCACGAGATGGTGCCGGCCACACAGAGGAGCACAGGGAAAAGTTTGAGAGGTTCGCCCTCATAACCCCGTCCGTTGGTGACCAGCATTCCGACGCCGGTGAAGCCGATTACGAGTCCCAGAAGGGTTGCCCCGTTCGGTCGACTGGCTTTCCAGTCGAAGAGGAGCATCCAGAGGGGCATGGCGGCGACGATCAGCGCGGCGATGCTGGACGGAACGTATTTCTCCGCGCAGGCGATGGTGGCAGAACCGCCCAGCAGGAGCAGGAAGCCGATACCGGCGGCATTGAGCCATTGTCGACGGTTGGGAGGACGGGCGCCTTTGACCAGGGCCCAGAGGAACAGAATTGCCCCCGCAGCGACACAGCGGGAGCCGAACATGAAGAACGGTGGAATGGTTTCGATCGCGTAGCGAATGACCAGATAGGTCGAACCCCAGATCAGATAGATCGCGGCAAAAGCAGCCACAAGTCGTCCCCGCGAGGCCGAGGGATTGTGCAGGGGGCTCATGTGATCAACCTACGTTCTCCGGGGGGACCGTTGCGGAACATCTCAAAATCGCTCCAGGCGGCGGCGATGGCGGGATAGGTTGGCAGCCCCATCTTGCGATACAGGGTTTCGAGGATGACCACATCGGAGGCGGGCGCATCGACACGGGGAATCACCGGTATGGCAACCGGTGCCGTCTTGATATTGAGTTTCGTTTTCATGTCGTGTTGTTTCCCGAATCCACCGTCGGCGAGGGCAAAGAAAAAGCCCACCGCCTTGATCAGCGGTGGGCTTCGGAAATTCTTTGTTCTGTTCAGTTCATCGAATGACTCTCCCGCCGCTGAATGCGTGCGCAATAACGGATACGCGTTGCCACATTGGGTGGCGTTTCGCGGATACCGCTTGAGCTTGACATTTATTGGCGACGTGAATCATCCGCGCAATGTAATGAGGCCGGAGCCGGTCGGAGTCAACGGGAAACTGCTGCGAAACAATGTAATCCGTGTGCAGTCATCCGTAATCAGTTCTGGCGGATTGATCGTCGCATTTGAAGAGCTTTCGGCGTTTCTTGCTGGTTTCGCGCTTTCTTCGTTGGCGCGACAGGGAAGGAAGTCCGTTGGTCATGCTGTCGCCCCAGACGTCCAGTCGGTTTGGCTTGGCCGTTGATGTCTTGGCGTCAGGCATTGGGGGGAGGGGCCGGCGGGGCGGTCGCGGCATCGTCCGATCGTTTGGTCCAGAATTGCATGACGATTCCGAAGCAGCCGAGACCTCCGCCCAACACCACCCCGGCGGTCGCGCCGCAGGATGTTGCCAGCCCCTCCGGTTCGATTTCCCCCGATGGAAAGAGATGCTTGAAGAGATCTGGTGTCACATTGCCTCCCCAATATCCGAACAGTCCTCCCATCAACATTCCGATCAACGCGCAGGCCGTGACCCTGAGGAATACTGTGCTCAAGTTCATGTTGCAACGATAGCGGCAGGAAAAACCGGCTTCACGCCAAAATGCCCTGCATCACTTCGCCGAAATCCCGTTCCAGTCGCTTGCGGCCGGGGACTTCGAGACGGCGGGCGTCGAGTCCCATCTGATGCAGGACGGTCGCGTGCAAGTCGGTGACATAGTGGCGGTTTTCTACGGCGTGGAAACCGAGTTCATCCGTTGCGCCGTAGACGTGCCCTCGCTTCACGCCGCCGCCCGCCATGAGGACGTTGAATCCGTGCGGATGATGGTCGCGGCCGGTTCCGGAAACACGGGTGTTGCCGGCGCGATACTCCGCGCCGGGCGTGCGTCCGAATTCGGAACCCACCACCACCATGGTGTCGTTGAGCATTCCGCGTTGGCGCAGGTCCTTGATGAGTCCCGCGACGGGTTTGTCAATCTGTGCGGCCAAACCGGAATGGAGCGTCTTGATGTTGAGATGGGAATCCCATGCACCCGCGTTGCCGCGATAACCGTGGAACAACTGCACGAAGCGAACTCCGCTTTCCACCAGTCGCCGGGCGGCAAGACATTTGCCGGCAAAGTCGGCGGTGGTCTTGTCACCCAACCCGTACAGATCTGTGGTCGCCCTTGACTCACTGGTGAAGTTCATCACGTCCGGCACGGCGGTCTGCATCTCGAAAGCGAGTTCGTAGGATTTGATGCGGGCTTCCAGCTTGGGATCGTCCGGATATTCGATGCCGGCGATGCGGTTGAGTTTGCCGAGGAGATTGAAGTTCTCGCGTTGCTGCTCGATCGTGAACTTGCTGTCAGCCGGGCGAACAAACGAAAGTGGATTCTTCGCGTCCACCTTCATGCGCACTCCGGCGTATTGGGGACCAAGATAGGAAGCGCCGTGCGTCCAGGCGGCACCGCAACAATCCGCACTGGGATTTCCAAGCACGACATACTCCGGCAGATTCTGATTTTGTGTGCCCAATCCGTAGCTGACCCAGGATCCGATGGTGGGAAATGCACCTTCGGTGATCTTTCGACCGGTATGATAGGTGAGCTGTGCGCCGTGGTTGTTGTCTATGGTCCACATCCCACGCGCGATGGAAATGTCATCCGCACAGGTTCCGATGTGGGGGAACCAATCACTCACCTCGATGCCGCTCTGCCCGTAGGGTTGGTAGCCGGTCTGCAACCGCAACAGCTTCTTGTAGACCTCGCGTTTCTGTTTGTCCGGATCCAGCAGGATTTCGTTGATCTTGTCCTTGTTCAGGACGCTGTCTGCATGGGGTGTGTCGTCGATTGATTTGCCGGCGTATTTGTTGAGCGCGGGTTTGGGGTCAAAGCTCTCCAGGTGACTGAGCCCGCCGATCAGGAAGATCCAGATCACCGACTTGGCCTGAGGCTCGAAGTGAGGGCCGATGTCTTGTGTCTCGGCCGCTTGGACGCCGTCCTTGAACAACATGGCCGAGAGGGCCATGCCGGTCATGCCCATGCCGGTGTCGGACAGGAAAGTGCGACGGTTGTGTGCGTTGCTCATCATCGAATGGTCACGAAATCATTGTGGTTGAAGAGGATCATCACGAGCCGCTCGCGGGCATTGCCGGAGGCCTGGTTCAAAAACTCCAGGCAGAGCTTCAATTCATCAGGGTTTGGGTGGCGGGATAAGATTGTAGCATACGCCACATCTGTGAATTCCCGGTCATCTTGAGCGTGTTTGCCGATTGTTTTCGCGAGTGTCTTTGACTGGTCGAAGGTGAGCGGGCTGTTGGCGAGAGCCAGAGCCTGGTGAGGCTGCACGCTTTCCTCGCGCATGTAGCATTCGCTGACCTTGGGGCCGTCGAAGATCTGGACAAACTCCACGAGCTTTTCGTGGGCGTGGCGGAGGTAGATGCTGCGGCGTTTGGAGCTCTGTGCCTGCGTGTGGGCGATATCGGGGCCACCAAATGATCGGTCGATGGTGTCGGCGATATGCAGCAGATTGTCCCGGACGATTTCGCCTTCCATGCGTCGTGTAGGCCATCGCCACAGCCATTTGTTGTCCGGATCAATCTTATGACTCTTCGCATCGGTGGTGGCGCTCTGCCGATAGGTCTGGCTGGTCACGATCAACCGGTGCATTTCCTTCATGCTCCAATTGCGATCCATGAACTCGGCCGCGAGCCAGTCGAGCAGGGCGGGGTGCGTGGGCTCGCGCCCGTTCGCTCCAAACTCGTTTGCGGTGGGGACAATCGGCTGACCAAAATGCCGCAGCCAGATGTGGTTCATCGCCACGCGTGCAGTCAGGGGATTCTCCTTCGCACTGAGCCAACGGGCGAAGGCGGAACGCCGACCGCTGCTGGTTGCGAGGTAGGCCTTGGTTGCGCGTGACTTGTATTTGGTGGAGAGCTTGCCTTTCATCGCCTTCTCGGCGGTGGCGAGTTTCTTCTGTGCGGCGGCGATGTTCTTCTTGGCCGTGCTCATCTTTCGCGAGGCGCTGGATTTGGCGGTGGAACTCTTGGCGCTCTTCATCGCGGACTCCGCCGCGGACTGCGCTTTCTCTCCCGCTTCAACTGCCGCTTTGGCCTCGGCCACGGCAGCCTCACGTTGAAGTCTGTGGGTTTTCTCCGCCGCCTTCTTCCATTCCTGGGAACTCTTCCTTCCGGAATCCTCAATGCGCTCGGCTGCCAACTCTGCTTCCAGGGCTGCCAGTCGCAACGCGGCAGCCTTCTTCGTCGTGTCCGATTTGGCGGCTCCCAGCTTCTGTTTGGCGGCGGACATCATGTCCGCCACCACGAATGATCTGCGTTCTGGCTTGTAGGCAAGACGTGGTAGTTTGACAGGTTTTACGGTGTAGCTGCCTCCCAGCGAAGCAGGTACATCCGGTTGGATTGCCTGGTCGCGAATCGGACGTCGTTCGTCTCCGCGTTCGAACATGTAAGTCTTGGAGGTTACGGACTGATCATATGCGCGTGGGATGCCGTCTCTCATGATGTCCAGCTGTCCAGCCACGCGGTCGGTGCGGACGTTGTAGGATTCGAAGATCGCGCGCATGGCGTAGTAATCCTTCATCGGGAAGTCGTCATACATGTGGTCATGGCATTTGGAACAGCCGAGGGTGATGCCGAGAAAGGCCTGCGAGGTGTGGGTGACGACATTGTCCATCCATTGCTGGCGATTGGCGAAATAGTGGCGAGCCAAGTATCCGGTCCCGCGCAGCTTGTCGGCGTCTTCGGGATGCAGTTCATCGGCCGCGATCATTTCGCGGATCATCTGGTCGTAGGGTTTGTCGGCATTCAGGGACTCGACGATCCAGTCGCGCCAATGCCAGATGTGGCGCTGGCTGTCGCGCAACGCCGCCTTGTAGCCGGCCCAGTCGCTGTAACGCCAGATGTCCATCCAGTGCCGCGCCCAGCGTTCTCCGTATTCCGGTCGTTCCAGCAGGCGGTTGACCATGCGCTCGTATGCGTCCGGGAAGGTATCATTCAGGTAGGCGTCGCGTTCATTTGGAGTGGGGGCGAGGCCGATGAGGTCGAGATACGCGCGGCGCAGAAGAGTCTCCTTCGTCGTTTGCGGCCGCGGCTCCACCCCGTGACGGCGCTGGGTATCGCGAATGAAGTTGTCGATTGCACTGGCGAAGAATTCGCCAGGCCGTGGCAGTGGCGGTTGTGGGCGTACGACCGGCTTGAACGGTTTCCACGCGTAGCGCTTGGAGTATTCCTCGAACCGGACTCGTGTTTCGCCCAGTTTCTTGGCGTCGGTGATTTTGTCGGCCGTGCCGGGACGAGTTCCTGCGAGCAATTCATCCAGGTTCGTGATCCCATCCCCGTCAGCATCCCTGCCGGCCAGGAGATGGAGACGTTCGGTCAGATCCTTTTTTCGACCGAACTGCCTGAGACTTTGGCCAAATGCGTTGTGCGGAAATTCCTTCAGCGATTTTGCGCCGTGAGCCTCAGCATGCACGTGGCAGGTGGCGCAGGTGTTGAGAGTCGACTTGGCGAACGGACCCAGATGCTTCAGCAGTGCCGTTTTGTTGGCAGGGGTGGCAACGAGAAGCGCCGGTGCGAACACGCACCACACCAGAGCTGTAAATAAGAAGTGCCGGGTCATCGAACGTCTAGAACTTGCAAGAATAGTCCGATTTTGACGAATCGGGCAATCAGGCTCTTCAGTCCCGCTTTATCGGCGGTAGTCCAGTCTCAGTCTAAATGAAGCTCGGGAGCATCAGCAGGTTGCCGATGCCGGTTCCAATCGGTGGTAGTGCGCAATCCAGGAGTCTGGTTATCTAAATCGACATCACATTCCGTTTCGTCTTCGGGCAGGTGGGCCGGATCAATGGGGTCCGATGCATGGTCATTGGTGTTCGGATTATGACAGAACTGGGAAGAGAGCGTAGCCGATCACAGGCAACCCGGTCACGATTACGGCAACCGAGGCCGAAGTGCGGGCGATGAGTTCGACGTTCTCTAGTGGCGCGATGTTTTCGAGTCTGCTGGTATGGGATTCGGTTTGCATGAGTGCCTCTCGCTTTATGCACTTCATGTTGCATTGAATGTGCCATATCGGAAAACGACATTTCTTCTGGATTATTGAAGTATTCCAATCGTTTGCCTACCTGAGGGATAAGTATGCAATGTCAGTGTTGATGTGTCATTGCATTGCCTCGGGTCTGGCAGTTGTACTCGATGGCCCCTTTCTGGATCGGACTCCTCCGAATTGAGTAATGCGTTCAAACTGCTTTCAGCTTACTGTTGGAAACCGGCACGCACAAGGCTCGTTGGTTTGGATGTTGGGAAAGCCGCCGATCCGGTAACACGGATCGGCGCCTTGTTCTTTCTGGGAGATGGAAGATCGGAGATGGGATTGAACGGCTTACTTCCGAGCGGCGCTCATCTTGAGCCAGCGATCGAATTCGGCGGCGAGTTCCTTGACCTTCTTTGGCTTCTGCCGCGCCAAGTTGTTCAATTCGGCGGGATCTTCAGAGATGTTGTACAGCTCCCAGTTCGTTTTCTTGTTGTTGGCCTTCTTGCCGGAGTTCTTGATGGCGACCAGTTTCCATTCGCCTTGGCGAATCGCTTTCCCTCGAGCCTGGGTGAAGAAAAGGGCCTTGGGTTCTTCACGCTGTCGGCCCTGAAAGATCGGCAGGAGACTTTGACCGTCAGTCGGATAGATCTTTTTGCCGTCGAATTGCTTCGGGTAATTGCTGCCGGTCATCTCCAACGCGGTGGGCATCACGTCGATCAGGTGAGCGAGTTGGAAGGTGACGGCTCCGCGAGCGGGAATGCCTTTCGGCCAATGCGCGATCATCGGGGTGTGGATGCCGCCTTCATGATCGTGCTGTTTGTAGTGGCGGAACGGTGTGTTGCTCGCGTTGGCCCATCCGTAGCCGTAGCTCTGATAGGTGTCTTCCGGACCGGGCATGATGTGCGGAAGATTACCGGGGCGCATGGGGCGACCGTCGCGGGTTTGATTGGGCAGGTAATCGCCCTTGCGATCCTTTCCGTATTCGACGTGGCAGCCGCCATTGTCGATCATGAACATGATCAGCGTGTTTTCGAAGCGACCGGTGTGTTTGAGCGCCTTGATGATGCGGCCGATGCCTTGGTCCATGACGTCCACTTGGGCTGCGTAAACTTCCATGCGGCGTTCATGCCATGCCTTGTGCTCCTCGTCTTTCCACGCCGGAACCTTTTCGTTTCGCGGTGAGAGCGGGGTGTCTACGCGGATGATTCCGAGTTTCTTCATGCGGGCGTAGCGTTCTTGGCGCAGTTTGTCCCAGCCTTGGGAGTAGCGTCCTTTGTATTTCGCTATGTCGGAATCGCGGGCATGCAGTGGCCAATGTGCGGCGGTGTAGGCAACGTAGAGGAACAAGGGCTTTTCCTTGTCCGCTTTATTGATGTAGTTGACCGCGTTGTCACTGATGGCGTCGGTGAAGTAGTAGTCTTCCCGTTCAAAATCCGCACTGGCGTCTTGGTTGTCGCGAATCAGATGGGAAGGTGCGAAGAAGCTGGCCGCGCCGCCAAGGATTCCGTAGTAGCGATCAAAACCGCGCTGATTTGGCCAGGTGGACTTGTCGTCGTAGCGGGCGAGATGCCACTTGCCGGCCATGGCGGTCGTGTAGCCCTGACCTTTTAGCATCTCCGGGATCGTGACGCAACGCGTGTTGATCGCCTTGTTGCGCAGTGAAGTCTTGTGGTAGACCCCGGTCAGCAGGCAGGCGCGGGAAACAACGCACATGTTCTGACTGTAGAAGCGTGAGAAGCGGAGTCCGCCGTCGGCCAGCGAATCCAAGTGTGGCGTTTCAATTTCGCCGCCGAAACTTCCGAGATCGGAGTAACCCATATCGTCCGACATGATGAGGACGATGTTGGGCTTATCTGGCGATGCTGCCTGCGCAAATGCCGCCGCCAAGATCATGGCGAGGAGAAAACTGATGCGTTTCATGGTGCTGGGAACGTAGCTTGCTCGCTAGGGACGAGCGATTCTAATTCTACATGGTCGTGTCGGAATCTGCCGCAGAGTGGGGAGATCAGTTTCCAAGAGGAAAATATGCGTAAGCCACGCCGATCCAGAGGCTCAATCCCGCGGCGACCCAGATGGACAATATTGCGATTGTCCATGCCATCAGTTGAATCAATGGCTCAACGGCAACTTCTGTTCCTCGGCATAGATGAGAGCCTGTTACGAGGACGTCAACTGGAATGATTCACATTCCCGGAGCGAACGAGATATACCATGGCATTGCTGTGGCCTGGCCTTCGCCCAGAAACTCTCCGGCCCGGGCAAGATATCCTGGTAACCAAAAGGCGGAGAAAAACAAAATGGCGCCACTGACAATCATCAGTGACGCCACGATTGAGAGTGCCGTGCGGCGGGATAGACTCACCCGCCGATCTTCCAGAGGCGCTTGTCGCTGCGGACGTAGATGGCGCCGTTGGCGATGGACGGGGTGGCGAGGACGACGTCGCCGAGCTCCAAGGTGCTGAGCACTTCGCCCTCTTCGCCCTTGTAGCTGATGACCTGGAGAACGCCGTCTTCATTGACTGCGTAGATGTGTCCGGCGGAAGCGAGAGGGGTGGCGCTGAACTTCTTGCCTTTCATGCGGATTTGCCAGAGGCGGTCTCCGTTGGAGGTGTCGCCGCAGGTGAGCACACCGCTGTTGTTAACGGTGAAGATGCGGTTGCCGAGGATGAGTGGGCTGGAGGTGCCGGGCTTGAGTCGGCCGGATACCCAGACTTCCTTCACATCCTTGGAAGCGCTGCCGGGCTTCAAGGCGGTGATGCCGTTGGACGGAACATAGAGCGTTCCGTCGGGGCCAAGCGTACTGGACGGAATCGTTGAGGCACCGCCGCGGAAATACCATGCCTCTTCGCCGGTCCTCGGATCGACCGCGTGAATGCCCTTGCCGGATTGGAGAACGGCGACCCATTTGCCACTTGTCTTGGCAGCGGTGGGGGAGGTCCAGTTGGCGCCTTTCGGGCGATCGAGTTTCCAGAGATTCTCGCCGGTGCGGACGTTGATGCCGGCAGCGAAGGATTCGCTGTCGTTTTCCACCTGCACAACCAGGACGCCGTCGACCACTATGGGGGAACTGGACATGCCAAGACTGTTGCTGGCGTTCGGGTAATCCAAGGTCAGTCCGCGCAGCCATTGCAGGTTGCCATCCAGATCGAGGCAAAGCAGATCGTTGGAGCTGTAGAGTACGAAGAGGCGATTGCCATGAATGACCGGAGTCGGGGCGGCGACGCAGGTCTTGGGGTGGGTCATGGTTCGTCCGGTGGCCCAGAACTGACGCTCCCAGATCTTCTTGCCGGACTTCGAGCTCAGGCAGATGACGTGCAGCCGGGTCTGTTCAGGACCGCTGGCGGCGCTGAGGAAAACCTTGTCGCCTTGGATCACCGGGCTGGATAGCCCGCGACCGGGAATGTCGATCTCCCACTTGATGTTCTTCTTGGCGAGCGCAGTCGGGAGCTTTTCGTTGGCAACTCCGCTCCCGTCGGGGCCGCGGAATTGCGTCCAGTTTCCTGCCGATATCTGTGCGGCCAGAGCAGTGGTGAGGGCGAGGGTGAAAACTGTCTTGTTCATCTTCAAAATCTCCTGTCGTTTGAATTACTTTTTCTTCGCCGGGGACAAGGCCGCTTTTGGGGTCGGTTTGCGGTTCTTGGCCAGGATGGCCGCGCCGGTGGCATCACTGATGCGCACCTGGAAATCCCAGTCCTTGGTCCAGGACTGTTCCTGTTCATTCTGGCAAACCTTCACGAGGATGGTGTTGGTGCCTTTCTTCAGATCAATCGGCAGCGAGTACTGGTCGATGCGTTTGCCGCGATGATATTCGTCGCGGCCGAAGATGAACTTGCCGTTCACCCAGATCTTCCAGGCGTTTTTGCCACCTAGACGAAGCTCGGCCTTGCGGGATTCGGTGGCGTCATACTCGGTGTAGGCGTAGCTGACGACTTCCTTGATCATGCCGTAGGGCAGGTTCATGTCGATCTTGCCGTATTCGTCTTCGGAGACAAAAGGCTGCCATTTGACCTTGGCTTCCTTTCCTTGGTAGGTGGCGGAAAGATCGATCTTGTTCTCCGGTGGATATACCTTGGCAAAGCCTTCACGTTCCGAATTGTCGAACGGGCCGATGATTTGCCAGCTCATCAGGAATCCGAACTGTTTGGGCACGTCAACCGTCTGGCCGTATCCACGTAATGCGGATACGGCGGCCTGAATCTGTTTGACGTCTCGGGCGTTCTGAAATGCGTCGGAGTAGAGCTTCTTGGCGTTCGAATTGTTTCCGTTCTGCTTGCTCGCTGCAGCGTCGTTGAGCACGAGTTGCACGGCGTCGCGACGAAGTTCGACGCTTGGATCGTTCTTGAACTTGCGGATCAGGAAGTCGGCTTTCTTGGAATCCACCCGCTTGATCAGGTCGTAGGCGAGACGACGGGCGCGCGGATTGTTGGAAGTGTCGCGCAACCAGCGTTCGATGGCGGCGTTCGGCAGGCCGTGGCCGGATTGGATGCCGCGGTCGGCAATGGCGTGAATCGCGCCGCGCAGCCAGTTGGCGGCAAGCGGTGTGGCGTCGTTCATCGCATTGAACAGTGGAATCAACGCATTGTCATCTGCCTGCGACAATTTCTGCCAGGCTTTGGAAGCGCGGGCATTGCCCTTGCCTTCGGGGCCGACGGACTTGATTGCGCGGATGGACTGTTGGATTTCCTGCGTGGTGACTGCGCTCAGACTCAGCGTCGCTGAGGCCAGCGCCACGGCAATCAACGGGTTGATTCTCTTCATGGGATGGATAAGTGGACGGATCGGTTTCAGGTCTGCTTCAGGAAAAGGTCAGTAGCTGTATTGGGCGCGCTTCGGAGGTACTCGGGGCCGAATGCGGTTTGGCTGCGGTGCTCCGGTTTCGCGGTCGAATTCGTCTTCCGTGCGTTTGGCAGGCAGGATGTCGTGGGTGTCGGCACGCCAGTCGTCCATCACCTGACGTAGGTTGCGCAGAACGGTGAGGTAGCGCGGATTGTCGATCAGGTTGTGCATTTCATGCGGATCGGTCTGGGTGTCGTAGAGTTCCTCATAGGGACGCGGGGTCTTGAAGGAGAACTGCTTGTTGCCGGCCAGCATGCCTTCGTTGCGTAATGCCTGCATCGCGCGATAGGTGGGGCTGCGCAAGGCGTCTGCCGGCGGGGTGAGCGGAAGATCAAAGTAGTAATTGCGAATGTATTTGTAGCGTCCGTCGCGGGTGGCGCGGCCGAAGCACTCGAAATCATGCCAATGGCGCTCGGCGAATACATGGTCGCGAACGGACTTGGTCGGATCGCTCAAAACTGGCGCAATGGACACGCCGTGAAACCAAGCGGGTGTTCCCCTTACGCCGGCCAGTTTCAGGATGGTCGGACCGATGTCGATGGAACTCACCAAGCTGTCCGTGGTGCTGCCGGGTTGAATGCCTTTGGGCCAGCGGATGACGAAGGGAGTTTTCACGCCACTGTCGTAGACCGTGGTCTTGTCGCGAGGAAACGGGCGGCCGTTGTCGCTCAGGAAAAGAACGCAGGTGTCCTCGGCGAGGCCTTCCTTATTG
>JAYPXF010000040.1:0-31647 GCA_038154405.1 Verrucomicrobiales bacterium
GGTCAAGGTGGTGGTGGTCAAGGTGGTGGTGCTGCCGGTGGTGGTGGTGCCGGTGGCGGTGGCCTTGGCGGTGGCGGCCTGCCGGGTGTGACTGCGGTCACCCTCCAATCGGATGTCAACACACAGGTTCGAGACTACTTCTCCGCTGCGGGTGTGGGCAATCTGGGATCGGCGCAGACACAGGTGTTCTTCAATGACCGGAACGGATTGCTGATGGTCCGGGCAAGTCTTCAGGATCTGGATATCATCCAACAGGCGATCGAACTGCTGAATGTCACCCCTCCGCAGGTGTTGGTGGAATCCAAGTTCACCGAGATTTCCCAGAATGATAACAAGGGATTCGGATTCGAATGGTTTCTTGGAAACATTCCGATTCAAGGCGGCCAGATGGGCTTGCAGGGTGGAACGGCGCCTTCCTATGCCGACCCCGATGGCTCGTTTGCCAACCCATCCGGTGTGTTTCCTCAGCCCACCCAGTTTACTGGAGCGTTGCCGATCGCTTCCCGCCCTACCGACGGAAACATCACCAGTCAGACTTTGCGGAATCAGGCTCCCGCGTTGTTTACGCTGACTGGTATTCTTACCGACCCTCAATTCCGCACGGTGATCAACGCCTTGGAACGTCGTGATGGCACGGATGTTCTTTCGGCCCCCCGGGTTGTCACGATCAGCGGACGTCAGGCGATGATCAATGCACAGGACTTCACGACAATCGTCACGGGAGTGACGGCGGGAACGACGCCGGGTGGTGGTGGCGGCGGCGGTGTCGTCGGCGGCGCAGGAGCGGGCGGGGCAGTGAGCCAAACGTTTTCCCCGATTACGACCGGTATCGCACAGGGTCCGGTGCTGAACGTTCTACCGACGGTCAACGCAGATGGCTACTCGATCAACATGGCCTTGATTCCGTCGATCGTCGAATTTGTGGGCTATGATGATCCCGGACCATTCTCGTTTATCGGCCAATCAGTTGCCGGCAGCACGGTTGGTGTGCCAATTCAGGCAGCGGTTCCCTTGCCACGCACGCGTGTGCGGCAGGTGGTGACCAGTGTGGTCGTCTGGGACCAGCAGACGGTCATGCTGGGTGGATTGATCTCCGAGAATGTCGTGAACACTCGGGACAAGCTTCCAGTGCTCGGCGACCTTCCCCTGTTCGGAAAGCTGTTTCGTTCGGAGCACAAGATCACCCGGAAGAGCAACTTGGTCATCTTTGTCACGCCGACCATCATCGATCCGGCCGGCAACAAGGTGCATACGCCCAGCGAGATGCCTTTTGCGCAGGGGGCCAAATCGCAGCCGTTGTTGCGAAGCAGGCGTTGATTTCAAGCCAACTCAACGAATTGAATCGATGGCTGCCTCCGAATCATGCGTTTTCGGCACGCGAATAGGACAAGCGACCGCGCATATCGGTCGATCTGTAAATCTCTTTCAGATTGTAAGTATTTATCCGTATCGGCCGAAAACCAGTAATTCGTGGACAACGATATATCGCTTTGTTACCTCTGATTAAGAAATAATATGGGTTTTTCACGGCAGGCAATCATGGCGGCATTGACGACGGCGTTCGTCGGGTTGATGCCGTGTGGTCTGTTGGCACAGGACGTCTTGGCGCCCTTGGGAGGGGAATATGTGATTTCGGGTTCCTTGCCCGGGAATCAGGTTTACTCAGACGTGGCGTTTGACACTTCGGGAGGTTATGTGGTTTGGCAAGATGATGCCATCGACGGAGTGGGAAGTGGGATCGCAGCGCAACGTTTGAACAACAACCTTTCGGGCAGCCTTTCTCCGATTCGTATCAACAGCATCGGACAAGGGCACCAGGAGAAACCCAGATTGGCATTGATGCGCGATGGCGGTGCGGCGGTAGTCTGGCATGGTGGGGAGGTTGGGAAGCAGGATATCTATCTCCGACTGTTGCGCGCTGACGGAACTTTCGTTGCCTCAGATCTTCGGGTGAACCAATACAGTGAGCATTTTCAGGTAAATGCGGCAGTGGCTGTGCTGACGAATGGCAACATTGTGGTCGTGTGGGAATCGTCCGAGCAGGATGGTCACTTACGCGCGGTGATGGGAAGGATGTTTGCAGCTGACGGCACTTCTCTCGGCTCCGAATTTCAGGTGAATCAGCAGACTCATTTGAATCAAAGATCTCCCGCTGTAGCCGCGCTCGCGGATGGTGGGTTTGTGGTCGTTTGGGTGTCGGAGGTGCTGCTTGGTGCTGATCAGTTTGGTGGCGCTCAGTTTTCAGCGCAGATCATCGAACGTAAATTTGATGCGGAGGGCGGAGCGATGGGGTCTGAGCGTCGCCTCAATGTCGGCAATGAAATTTGTGCGAATCCGAGTGTGAGCGCTTCCGGGGCAGGTGGATATGTTGTCGCCTGGTCTCAGAACAACGTCAGAGATCGCAACAGTGGATGGGATGTGTATGCGACCGGCGTGAGTCAGGTTGGAGAGGTGGCCGGCGACCAACGATTGGTGAATGAGAATCGATATGGAGATCAGTTTGAACCGCGACTGGCTCGACATGGTGGGAGTGTGTTTGTCGTCTGGACGAGCTTGGGACAGGATGGATCGTTCTCCGGGGTATACGGGCGCATTCTGAATTCCAGCGGCGTAGCGTTTGACCGTGAACTGAAGATCAATACGACCACTTACAATCGCCAGCTGCATCCCGTGATTGCGGCGGACAGTGCCGGTCGCTTCCTCGCCGTGTGGAGCAGTTTCCTGACGGGCGGAAACGGGTTCGAACTTTTCGGTCAACGTTTGGCTTCGACCCATCCTCTGCCGACGATGCCGGCGCCATTTGCAAGTCCGTTGAGTCAATCGCGTGTTCTGGTCACCTGGCCATCATTGGCCGGCTACGCCGTAGATGCCTACGAACTGCATGTCGATGGGGCTGCGACACCGATCACGACGACCAACAGCCAACTGATCGTCTCGAACTTGCTGGCAGGAAGCTCGCACTCATTCCGTTTGACGTTTCTCCTTTCCGACGGACGCAGGGGAGATCTGTCTACGGCAACCCTCTGCGCCACTTGGGGCGAGGACGGGAACTTCGATGGGTTGCCCGACGACTGGCAACGGATCTACTGGCCGAATTTGGTCACGTTTCCGGATCGCAACGAGGATTCCGATGGGGATGGTGCCAGCAATTTGGCAGAATTTCTTGCGGGTACAAATCCGACTCGGGCAGCCAGCGTGTTGGCAGCTTCGATAGAAAAACTCGGTGCGAATGTCTGGTTGAAATGGAATTCCCGTCCAGGGTCTATCTACCGGATTCAGTATTCGGCCGATTCACCCAGCTGGAATGACTTGGGCGGGCCTCGGTTTGCGCCTGATACAACAGATGCCATTACGGTGGGTGGAATCGGTGATTCCGCCATATTCAGAATTCTGAGGATGAGATGAACACGCGGTGCAGACAGCTTGCTATTTGTTGGTTCACGATGCTTGCGCTCGTGGCGGATCTGCGCACCGTCCAGGGGTTCTCGCTGCTTGGACCGTTCACCTCATGGATGGACAACAGCATTGGCTATGACCTCCAGTTGACGCTTGGTGAGACCGGCGGGCCGATGAACCTTGGCGAAGAGTATCGTTCGAACCTGCCTTGGGCGAACTACGCCTATGACTCAACATTCTTGAACTATTTCGGTTCCAAGGGAGTGACTGCCATTGATGAGGCAATCAAGATTCTCAATGATCTGCCAGCGGCCGACAACATGGATCTGAATGATTTTCCCCTGCAAGCCAAGGGACCGGTCAATTTCACTGCCGCGAATCTGAACATCTTTGATCTGAAATCTCTGTCTTTGGGCGCAATCTTGGGCCAATTTGGCGCCGGTGCTCCCGAGCGTTGGACATGGGTGCTACGAGATCGAACCACGCCGGCGGCGGGCACGACCAACTACCTGGTAATCCAGCGGAATTTTGACCCATTTACGTTCGCCCCGACAAACGCTGTCAACGGCACGATCTATACCTATACAATTTTTGATCCAATCCAGATCGGCGGTGTCACCTATTCGGATGCGGTCGAGCGGCCGATTGATCCTTCAGCGGTTGATTTCAGCACCTTGGCAGGAATTGACAATACGGATCCGTTGCGGGCTGGGAATCTGGGACCGGGAGAATATTTCACGGGGCTCACACGCGAGGATGCGGCAGCGCTCAGATATCTCTATCGATACAACAACAAGAATATCGAATCCCTGAATGGCGGCGGCGGCGGTGGCGGTGGCGGCGGCGGTGGTGGTGCCGGTGGCGTGGGGGGAATAACCCTGTCGTCCAATGCACCGAATCAGTCGCCATTTTTTGGCGCGCCCGGAGCGACAAATTCGTTTCAAACGAACACTTTGGTGAATCAGGCCCTGCGGCCCGGTATTGGTCGTCTTCAGTTTCGCAAGGTGATCTTTGATTCACTGGTAGGCACCACCCTGGCCATCACCAATGAGTTTGTTGATCGGTTTATCACCAACAATCTTGCGAACGAGCAGCGATTGCAACGGGCTGTTACGCAGCCGGATGTGCTCTTTCGGGCTGATGATCTTGGTGTCGATGCAGACTCTTCACCTCTCCCGTTTCAGAGGTCGATTGCATCCGGCAACATGGTGGACAACAGCGCTCTGAACTCTTCCACGCAGACGGCTGGGACTGGTGGTGAAATCTACGGTCCCGGTGTGATCGATCTGAATATTGTCATCTCATTCAATCGGTTGGGCCCACATCGTTTGAATTCGTTCCCGTTCTTTCTCGATGAGAATCAGGTGGCCGCTTCGGGTTTCCTCTACGGCCATTTCGATACCACGACGATATTCTCCGTTTTTCCGGATTCGACCTCTGTGGCTGAAATTGAACAGTCGGTTGGAAGTGCGCCGGTCGGCACTGGTAGTTCGCCTTTCGGCGGCAACGGCTCGGGCACCGGCAATTAGCCTTTCTGAATAATACCAATTCATGCGATACCCGGGAATCAAGAACGTACTGCGGACCGTATTTCTGGCCGGCATTTGTTTCGCTCCGGCAGTTGCTCTGAGGGCGGCGGTGACGCCGGATGAGATCTACGTCAATCCGGGTACTACAAACAACGCGCAGGTGAACGCCGTGCGTTTCAGCAATGCTGGCCAGTTTACGTTCCAGAACACGGTTTCGCCGAGTCCATACGCCACATTGAACACGAGTTTCTATACGAATCTTCAAAGTGGTACAATGACCTTTGATCCGGGCGTCCGCTTTGAACTCTTGACAAATACCATCAGCAGGCCGGCGCGGGTGTTTGAAAACCTCGGAACGATTCAGGTTCAGGCGTCGCAAGGCCTGGTGTTTCAGTTTGGCACTCCACCGGTCGGACGGATGGATGTGCGGGCTGATCGAATCTTCTCTCCCGGGCGAATCAGGTCCACGACCGCGAGCGTAATACGAATGGAAGGTCAGGATGTTGATTTGGAGCGTGGCGCGATCTCCACTTTTGTCGAAAATTCGAACCAGTTCTCATTTTTCCCGGTCTTCGACACCCGCCCCACCAACTACAACAACCCGCTGGGCGTTGAGGATGTCTATTGGGCGGCCGGTCGCGGAGGGCGTTTGCAAGCGGGGCAGGCCAACGTGGCGATACAACTGGATTCCAATCCATTCCCTCCTTCCCCGAGTACCGTTTCCACCCCGTTTCACGAGGTTGTCTGGCCGGCGCTGCAAAGTGTTTCGGCACTCAACTTCTATTCCCAGACAAACTACACCAGTTACGTTTGGACCAATGTGGTAAACTTCACCAATCGGGTCATTCAGGTGGTGCTGGTCAATACGAATACCTTGGCGCCCAACATCACTTCTGACGTCAGATTCCTTCAGGATGGATTTCATGCCTTGCCGGTCGTCCGGTTTGCCTTGACCAAGACCAACCGGACATTGAGCAGTCTGGAGACCAATCAACTGTTTTTCGTTGATACCTCCTTGTCGCAGACAAATGAAACGCTGGCGCAGAACTCGGCGGGCATTACTTTCCGGCCTCGCTCATTCCACCTGCTGCGCGGACCGGGTATGGAGAGTCTCTTCAGCACGAATTCCTTCGGCCTCAGGTCCAATGCCGTGCACACACCTGATATTTTCTTCCCGTTTGGCAGCATGCTCACCAATCGTTCCACAACTAACTACGCGTTCAATGCCTGGGCCGGAAAGGTTGGCACTCCCCGTACGAATGCGCTCGCAACGGTGACGGGCGGTTCCAATCAGTCGCTGGATGATCCGACCAATGCGCCGGGCAGGGTGGAGATCATTGGTACAAACCTGAATCTTCGGTTGGCTCGCATCGAAGCCGAAAACACGATTCAAGTTACGACCTCAAACCTGTTGAGCGCCGATGGGGCGGTCTTTTCTGCGCCGAATCTCGTATTCAACGTTGCCCGTGATAACGGAACTATTTCGCTCACCAACTTCGTCCCCCGGTTCATTACCAACATGAACGGATTCATCCGGGCTTACAGCGCCACCTGGACCAATCAGGCGGGCGTTACCGGGGAAGGTTATCAATATCATGTGTTGCTGCTGGATGCCTCACTTTTGGGGGAAAACACAGAAGTGAGTCTTCCGGCACTGAACATCCGGTGCACGAATGTGGTGGTTCAGAACACCCTGAATGCCGCACGATCCTTCACCTTCGATTCACCGGCCGTCACCTTCAACACCGGGACCGAGCTGCGGCTGGATACCCGCAATATACCAAACTTGCAGCCGGCAAGTTTTCCTCAGATTCAAAACTTCACGAACTTTGGGATAATCACGGCACCCGGTTTGGCCGACATGACTCCGGCGGGAACCAAGATGAATCAATACATTCACGACGGGATTCTGCTGGCCAACACGATCAATATCCGGGCAACCAATTACGAATCCGCCGGGACCAATGCGGCGTTCAGCTTTTCCTCGGATTTTGTTCCCCCAACTCTGGCCTCGCTTACGGGCAACACGGGTGGTCCGCTGACCATAACGGCTGATGCCATCAAACTGCAGGCTCAAGCGGCAGCCAACCGGAGAGGGAGGCATTTATCGGTCGGTGATCTGACCCTTGAAGGAAACACTCTGAAGCTCATCGAACAGGATCTGTTCACCCCCGCTCGATTCCTCATGAAGATCACCAATTCAGTCAGTGATGGAGGCGCCGTGGGAAGCAATACCGTAAGTGTGGGACGTGGATTCTCCGTGACTCACAAGGCTGCGACCGGCGATCTGCTGGGTACCGCATTTGAAACGTTCATTCCCCGGGACCTCA
The DNA here is from genome assembly GCA_038154405.1 of Verrucomicrobiales bacterium. GTDB lineage: Bacteria > Verrucomicrobiota > Verrucomicrobiia > Limisphaerales > JAYPXF01. Next base: position 7,256 of record JAYPXF010000040.1, read on the forward strand.
TCATCAATCACGTCTGGCCCGGTGAAGATCGCGGAAAGAGCGTCAACGGATATTCGAATAACATGGCGGTCGGACGCCTGATCGTTTCCACCACCACGCTGCCGGGACAGCCCTATGGTGTGCGATTCTCCGGGGCTTCAACGACAACCAGCAATGCGCTCTACGTGGATCTGCTGGATCTGCGGGGGAGTATCACTAATGAGAACTTGGGAGCTCACCTCGATGTCGCCAACAATATGGCGATCTATTTTGCGAATGCCTCGCCCTCGGTGGAGTGGGTTTTGAACGCGGTGTCGAACGCGTCCAATCCTGATCTGAAGAACAGGATTTTTTGGGTGAAAGACTTCACCGGACCAAACTCATCGCAGCCGTTTTCCTATATTGATTCCAAGGGAGTGGCGATTCAGACGGTGATCAACAGTGCCAAGTTCAACAGTACAATCCTGGATTCAGATGGTGACGGAGTCGTGAATGCGGCCGAGGACAGACTCAACAGCGGTACCCCTTTCGACGGTGTTCTCATGCGGGGTAACATTTCTTTCGTTACGAACAACTCGGCGAGGTCTTCCTTGGTTACCTGGAGGGCCGCGAAGGAAACATTCTATCGCGTGGAATCCACCACCAGTCTGCAGAGTGGTTGGGGGGTGGTGACTAACCTGTTCAACGCGAATCAGGTGAACAGCGATTTCACCTACACGAACAGCATTCCGACGAACGCAACGATGCAGTTTTTTCGGATCGGCTACACGCCCTAGAAATGCCGGCAGGGCGTCGCATAACTCCCCGCTGTGACCATACCCACTGATGAACTTACAGATTAGACATTTCTTGTTGCAGACGATGCCACTGTTTTGGCTCGTTGCCTTTTGTGGCGGTGTAACCTGTGATCTGACGGCGCAGCAACATCCTCTTCTGAGTTCTGCGAAAGTGATGGGATCGGTGATAGACATTTCCAAGCTCCCGGGCGCGCTGAAGTCCTCGCCCGTCAGGGTGCCTTCGACCTCGTCACCGGACCCGGCCACGAATTTCTCGGCGATACTGGACAACTTTACCACGATTCCTCCGGATATTGCGGCGGCGGCCGGCACCAATCATCTGATGGTGGCAATGAACTCGGAAGTCTTGATCCAGGACAAGAATGGAACGCCCCTGCTACAAGACACCTTGTCCAATTTCTGGAGCGGGCAGATCGGACTGAACGGCCGTGTCCTGTCTCCCAAGATCTTATACGATCACAACTCAGATCGATGGATCTTTGCGGCGTGTGCAAACCCGCAAACGGCCTCATCAAGATTGTTGATTGGTGTATCGGCCGGAAATGATCCGATCGGGGCATGGTTTCGTTATTCCATCGATATTGACACTACCAACCGACTGTGGGGTGAGATAGGGGGATTGGGATTCAATGACGACTGGATTGTGGTCACGAAGAATCTACGACAAGTGCAAGGAAACGCGTTCAGTCGGAGCCGGGTTTATGTTTTTGATCGTGCAGTCTTGGAGTCGACGGTTCCGCTGGGCAATGTTGCGGCGACGAACGTGCTGATCGGGGTGGAGGAAGATTTCACCGTCTCTTCGCTGACGCCAGCCGTAGCCCGGGACAGTCTGGCCAATGAGATGTTCCTGATGGCAAACGGACAGGGCGACGATGGCTTTGGCAACGGATCCGTCCGACTGTTCCGACTGACTGCCACGACCAATCTGGTCTTCTCGTTGAATCAGGCGGCACAACCGGTGGGTGGATCCCCGTGGAGCGACTTTCCGAGCGTCGGGACAGCCGATTTTCTACCGCAGCGAGATTCACCCGTTCTGATCACCGCGGGCGATTCTCGTATTCAGAACCTGGTATATCAGGGAGGTACGCTATGGTGCGCGCAGACCGTTTTTCTCCCGTCGGGAACGCCGACGCGCTCAGCCGTACAGTGGTGGCAATTGAGCACCAGCGGGAATGTCGTACAGTTCGGACGTATTGAAGATCCGAACAACATCCGCTATTACGCCTATCCGAGCATTGCCGTAAACCGCAACGGCGACGCGATGGTCGGATATTCCAGCTTCTCCGCGACGCAGTATCCGAGTGCCAGCTACTCGTTCCGTTTCGGCACGGATCCGGCAAATTCGATGCGGAGTGAGATCATATACAAGGCGGGCGAAGCTCCCTACACCAAGCTGGACAGCAGTTTGGGACAAAACCTCTGGGGCAGATACAGTGCCACGGTGCTCGACCCCTTGAACAATCTTGATCTATGGACCGTGCAGGAGTATGCCTCACTTCCCGTTTCCAACGTGGATCGCTGGGGGACCTGGTGGGCCAAACTGCTCCTCTCTGCACCTGCGGACGGCAACTTGGAGGTGGTCGTGTCCCCCCCCAGCGGATCGCTGATACCGGCGGGTTCGGCACAGACGTTCAGTGCCAAGGTTTTTGATACGACTCCGGTGACGAACGCAGTGGTGAGCGCCACCGCGCCCGGTTTCTTCACCAATCTGACCTTCCTGAACAATGGAGGGGCTCCCGACGTGCAGGCCAACGACAATGTCTACACCCGCTCGATCAATCTCCCGAGCACCAATACGGTGATCAGTAACATCATCTCCGTTTCTGCTCCGGGCAAGAATCCGCTGGTCCTGACGAACGTCTACACCGTGGCTCCACCGCCCGGAAATGACTTCTTTGCCAATGCTCAAAAGATTCCGGACCGTTTGCCAGAGACCAACGGTTTTGTCATTGGCAGAAACTTCTTTGCTTCAACTGAGCCCAATGAACCGGTGCATGCCAATGTGTCTGCGTATGGAAACAGCGTGTGGTGGAATTGGGCACCGGTCACAGGCGGACCTGTCATCATTGATACCTTGGGAAGCCAGTTTAACACCGTCCTGGCAGTTTATACGAACAGTGCGATTGCAACTCTTCAAGAGGTTGTGAGTTCCAACGACGTGACAAATCGATTTGGCCAGTTTGTCAGGGACAAGGCGTTTGTCACTTTCGAAGCGGTTGCGGGAACGACGTATCGAATCGCGGTGGCCGGGGCCACCACCAATGACTTTGGCAACATCCGGATGCGCATGGCTTTCAACGGTGCTCCGGACGAAAGGCTGCCAATTGTTGCCATCACCAATCTGGTCAGTGGAAGTCTAAGTATCACCAATCCGCCATCTGGTCTCATCGTGAACAACGCGACCATCACGCTGTCGGGAACCGCCGTGGATCCGGCGCCGGACAATTCCGATGTTGGACTGGTGCAGGTGATCGGAAATGACGGGATACCGATCACGGCCACGGGAACCAACAACTGGACCCTTTCGGCAGTTCTTCAACCGGGATCAAATCTTCTCCAAGTGGTTGCGTTTGACGTTGCCCAGAATCGAAGCGACCCGGTGTCCTTCGCCGTGACGTTGAGGGCATTTGACCCGATCAATGACATCTTCGCCAACGCCGTTGCGCTCACCAATACGAGCGGCTCCGTGACTGTCAACAATATCAACGCCACGTTCGAGGGCAACGAACCTCGGCACGCCGGGAAGATTGGCGGGAAGTCCATCTGGTATAGTTTTACCGCTCCTCAGAATGGTGTGTTGTCGCTTTCTACGACCAATTCGACCATTGATACGCTCATGGCACTCTACACCGGGGATCGTATCAACGAATTGACCCAGGTTTCAGCAAACGACGATGCACCGAGCGGCCAGGTTCACAGTGAAATCTCCAGCGGCGTGGTTGCCGGTCGGAAATACGCGATAGCGGTGGACGGGCTGGCCGGTGCCTCCGGCACGATCGTGTTGCATCATTCTTTCTCGGCGCAGGCGGTGTTTACGGCCACGGTCACGAATACGGTTGGCGGTATTGTGTTCCCCGGGTCGGGGACTTTTCAATCCAATGCCCTTGTGTCGCTTCAGGCCCGAACCAACAGCGGATACAATTTTGTTACCTGGACTGGCGATATCCTCTCTTTGGACAATCCATTGGAGTTCAACATCCGATCGAATGTGAACCTGACCGCGGTCTTTGCACGGCGGCAGATTTCGGATGATTTTGAGGCTGGAGGATTTTCCGGTGGAGTAGATTGGGTTTCTCAAGGTTCAACCGGTTGGGTGGTGCAGGCCGCGACATCGCTCATGACGAACACTGTTTTTGGCGGAACCTATTTCGCACGTTCCGGGGTGACTGCTCATGGTCAAAGCAACGTGCTCTCGATCACTCGGGGAATGCGTGCCGATGTTGCGCGATTCAGTTTCAAGGTGAGTACGGAGGCCATTTGGGACCGTTTTGACTTTTTCCTCAACGGGACGAATCTGCTCAGCCGAACCGGATTGTCGGATTGGGAAGATTTTACATTCAATGTGCCGGCGGGTACGAACACGGTGGCATGGGTGTACGTCCGTGACGGTGCGAATGACGGCAACCAGGATGCGGTTTTCATAGACAATGTGGATATCCCCCTGCGTGAGGCAGTCAACACCAACGTGCTGGTGTCGCTGAACACCAATGCCATGAGATTCGTGAATGAGAAATTCCAGATCCGGGTGGAGGGGCAGACGAATCAGGTATACCGAATCCAGCGTTCAATCGATTTGGCGAACTGGATCACCGTCGCCACAAACTACGCGCCGTTTGGCTACATCCAATACACGGACATGTCTTCCTCTTCAAATCAGTCGATCCAGTTCTACCGGGTCAGGACTGATTGAGCGAATGCTTCAAAAACGATCGCCCGATCTAATTGCCGGAACCCAGTATCAACTGAAAGGGGCCTGCCAAAACGCTATTCACCTTGGGTTCGGGAAGGGAATCGTAGGTGAAATCCACCTTGACCCGATAGTTTAGCACCGACTGGTCAGGGGAAACCGGAATCAGTGTCTCCCAGCGGTGCTTCACGACTGGGGTGCGTCGCATTAGGTAATTGTCATCATCAACCTGCACGTAGGGCCGGACGGTCTCCTGCCTGATGGTGCGCAGGTTCGAGTTGAATTCGATTTCGACGGGATAGACGTTCTCCGCGTTTCTGTCCTGAAATCGGGGAGTGAGATTCGTCACCGACGATGTGACACATCCGGTGAGAGCCAGCACTCCGGCGAGCGCGATTGAACGCTTGAACGTAGCCATCATATTGCGAGGGTTGCACGGAGGATTTTTGTTGTAAAGTTGGATTTGAGACCGCCGGGTGATGTCGGCGACTTTGAAACGCATTGCGCCACAACTGGCCGTTCGCTATCGTCCGCGCCCGACATCGTTATGGCATACGTCAATGACAACTATCTCAAGTTGAAGGCGGGATATCTCTTTCCCGAAATCGCCCGCCGAGTGCGCGAATTCTGTGACAACAACGCGGAGGCATCGTCTCGTCTGATTCGTTGTGGAATCGGTGATGTGACCGAAGCCCTGCCCCTGGCGGTGGTCAAGGCGGTTCACGCTGCGGTTGATGAGATGGGCGACCGGTCGACCTTTCGTGGATATGGTCCGGAGCAGGGTTACGAGTTCCTGCGGGAAGCTATCGCTGAGAATGATTACCGATCCAACGGAATGGACATCGACCCGGCGGAAATCTTCGTGTCCGACGGTTCGAAATGCGACAGTGCGAATTTCCTCGATATTCTGGGAGCCAACAATCGCATCGCCGTGATGAATCCCGTGTATCCGGTTTATGTGGATACCAATGTGATGGTTGGAAACACCGGTGATTCGAACGACGAAGGCGTATACGGCGGTTTGGTGTATCTCCCATGCACGGCTGAGAATGGATTTGTCCCGGCGATTCCCGAAGAGGCGGTTGATATCATCTACCTTTGCTATCCCAACAATCCGACCGGCACGGTCGCGACGCGGGAACAGCTCACCGCCTGGGTTGAGTATGCCCGCAAGCATTCGGCGATCATTCTCTACGATGCGGCCTATGCGGCATTCATTCAGGATGCATCGATCCCGGCTTCGATCTATGAGATCCCGGGCGCGCGTGAGTGCGCGGTCGAATTCCGCAGTTTCTCAAAGAACGGTGGATTCACCGGAACGAGATGTGCCTTCACCGTGGTTCCCAAGGAATTGACCGGCAAGTCCGCCTCGGGCGAAGACGTGGCATTGCACCCGCTCTGGGCCCGTCGTCAGAGCACCAAGTTCAACGGCGTCAGCTATCCGGTTCAGCGGGGGGCGGAAGCGGTCTACTCAGATGAAGGCAAGGCGCAGGTCGGGGAATTGATCGAACACTACATGGGCAATGCGCAGATCCTGTCCGACGGGGCAAAGACGGCCGGATTGACCGTGTATGGCGGCACGAATGCACCCTACATCTGGGTGGAATGCCCTTCAGGTGTCGGAAGTTGGGATGCGTTCGACCGGGTGCTGAACGACGCGAATGTGGTGATCACTCCCGGTGCAGGCTTTGGCTCGGCGGGCGAGGGTTTCTTCCGTATCTCTGCGTTCAACAGTCGCGCCAACGCCGAGGAAGTGGCCTCCCGACTCCAGAAGCTGAGTTGGTGAACGAATGCGAACTTGGTTCGGAAAAATCCTCCGCGAATCGGGTTGAATTACCACGGGAAACACGGGATGATCCGATGCATACGAACTCATCCCGTCGTTATTGAACCAAGCCTCAAATCTCCATCGGAAGAAGAATTATGAACATCAAGCAGTTTGCGAAACCGGGCTTCCAGCTCTTCGTAGTCGGGGGCCTGTTAGCATCTTTGGCCACCGGTTGTGTATCGCGTCGCGAATCGAGAACTTACACGTTTGATACCGCGAATCATCGGGGGCGTTCGTATGATATCGCTGTGCCGGCGAGTGCGGTCCCCGTTCCAAATACGGAGGTGGCACCGGCGCCCGCTCCGGCAACGAAGGTGCAATCTTCCGCGAATCATCTGGATCTGAGGACTGACCTGGTCGAATTGACGAAGCATTCGCCGGCCACGGCATCGGTCGGCCAGACAATCGAGAACACGATTGTGGTCAATCCACGCGCCCATGTCGGGAACGTTGAACTCACGCATTTCGTTCCCGCCAACGCGGAATTCGTCAAAGCGGATCCGGCACCCGCATCGGTTTCCGGCAAGAAACTGGTCTGGAACTGGGCTGAACTCAAGGAAGCCGAGAAGCGGAATGTGAGCGTGTGGATCAAGCCGATGGCGGAAGGATCCCTGCGCAGTTGTTCCACCATTCATGCGCTGCCATTCGGTTGCGTGGTCACCAAGGTGGGCAAACCTGCTCTGACAGTGGAGAAGACCGGACCGGCTACGGCAAACGTGGGAGACCGTGTGACCTACAACATTGTGGTGCGCAATACCGGGACATCGCCCGCAGAACTGGTCGAGGTCAAAGACACGTTGCCCCCGGGATTCACTCATGAGTCTGGCAAACGGGAACTCGTCTTCGACGCCGGCACGCTCCAACCCGGCGACGCGAAACAGGCCACGGTGGTGGTGACTGCCGCTCAGCGGGGAGTCTTCACCAACCTGGTGTCGGCGAGTTCCGCGAACACGGATTCGGCCAATGCTCAGGCGATCACCAAGGTCGTGAAGCCGGGCATCAAGATTGAGAAGACCGGGCCGCCGCAACAGTTCCTCGGCAAGACCGCGAACTATGACATCACGGTTTCCAATGTCGGGGACACCACGTTGACTGGTGTCACCGTCACGGACAATGCGCCTACCAATGCAGTGATCACCGGTGCACCCGGGGCACAGGTTGTTGGCAATCAGGCGACTTGGACGGTCGGAACTCTGGATGCCGGCAAGAGTCAGAAACTGAGCATCGGTCTCCAGGCACGTGAGCCGGGAGTGACGGTTAATCACGCTTCCGTGAACTCTGCTGATGGTCTTTCTGATGCCAGCCAGGCACAGACGATCTGGCGTGGTTTTGCCGCCGTGCTGGTCGAGATGGTTGATGATCCCGATCCGCTTTTGGTGGGTGAATCGACGACCTACACATTGCGCGTGACCAATCAGGGCACTGCGGAAGATCGAAATGTGAAGGTGATCGTGAAGTTCCCGGCTCAGATCACGCCGACCGGTGCCAGTGGTCAGACTGCCGGCACGATTCAGGGCAAGAATGTGGTCTTCGCGCCGCTCGCTAGCATCGGTCCCAAACAGGTTGCTACCTGGACCATCAGGGCGAAGGCGGCAGCCGTGGGTGATGGCCGTGTGACTGCCGAGATCACCACCGCGCTCCTGAAGGATCGTCCGGTGATGGAGATCGAAGCAACCCAGGTCTACTAATCGATTCAGGATTCAACGAAGCCCCGCTCGGAAAACTTCGGGCGGGGCTTTTCTGTTTTCTTTTGAAAGTCGATCGTAGTGAATGGCAGCTCGAATCAGATGTGCTCTTTCAAGGCGGCCTGGCTGCTTTCCATCACGTCGCGGTGAAGCGAATTGCCATGTGAATCCATCGTGACGACCGCGGGGAAGTCTTCAATTTCGAGTTCCCAAATTGCCTCCGGTGAGCCGAATTCTTCCTTCATGAACACGTTGTTGACCCGCTTGATTCTCTCCGCAAGGACCTGGGCTGCACCGCCGATGCCGTGAAAGTACACGGCGCCATATTCTTTACAGGCGGCCAGGGTCTTTTCACCCATTCCGCCTTTGCCGATCACGCCGCGAATTCCGAAGTCGCGAATGATCTGCCACTGGTAAGGTTCTTCACGAATTGACGTTGTGGGGCCGGCGGCGGTGACCTTCCATCCGTCGCCGTCTTCGATCACGACCGGGCCGCAGTGGTAGATGATGCCATCCTTGAGCTCGACGCCATCCGGCAGCTTGCCTCCTTCGTGGAGATACTTGTGAACGGCGTCACGGCCGGTGAAAAGGCGACCGGTGATGGAAACCTCGTCGCCCACTTTGAGCGAACGGATCTTCTCTTCGGTGAATGGGAGGGTGAGTTCTACCATTTTAGTAAAGCCAGTCCTGGATGCCACCGTTCGCGTTCAGGGAGCATCCCTGTCGGCGATAGGCCCAGCACATGTAGCTGACGCTGACAAAGTAGGATGCCGGAACTCGGTTCAATGCTCCGATCTTGCAGCCCAGCAGGGTGGTCTTGCCGCCAAAGCCCATCGGGCCGATGCCCAATTCGTTCGCGGTGCTCACGATGTTCTTTTCCAGTTCGTCGAGTTCCGGATTCGGATTGGCGTCGTCCAACATGCGGAGGAGCTGTTGTTTGGAATGTTCGTAGCCGGTCGCCCGATCACCGCCGATGCAGACCCCAAGGATTCCGGGCCCGCAACCTTTGCCCTGGGCTTGCACCACCGCGTCGAGAATGGCCTTGCGACACCCGTCGAGGTCACGGTTGGCCTTCAATTTGGTGGCAGGCAAGGCATATTGGGCACCGACGTTTTCGCAGCCGCCGCCCTTGAGAATGAGACGAACGTTGAGCTCGTCGCTGCGATGTTGGTGGAAGTGAAGGGTCGGCGCGCCAGGACCCAGATTGGTGCCATCGTTTCGGCCCGTGAGGGAGTCAACGGAGTTTTGACGCAGGAATCCTTTCTTGGTGGCCTGCTTGACGGCCATTTGGGCGGCGTCCTCAAATTCGATCTGATCGAATCCGACCGGGCAGTCCACGTAGAAAATCACGCTGCCGGTGTCCTGGCAGATCGGCTGGGATTTCTGGCGGGCCAGTTCGATGTTCTGTTCGATGATATTGAGGGCCGATTCTGCAATGGTGCCCTTTTTCTCGTTCTCCAGCGCGGCCAGAATGGCTTTTTGGACGTCGTCCGGGATTTCGGCGGAGGTTCGGCGAATCAATTCAATCAGTGAGCTGGTCAACTCGTTCATGCTGCGGCGGAGACGTTAAGTGGCGGACTGGGGCCTGTCAACGTGAGGCCCGTCTGCGCCGAGGACAATGGCGGTCGAAGATTTTACGGTTTTGCTGTCCGAAAAACCGGTATAAGGACTCCACCAATACATGAAGAATACGATTTGTTTGGCGTTGTTGCTGGTTGTGGGACTTGTGCGGTCGGATGCCGCGACCGTTCTCGTGGAGGCAGAGGGCTTCAAGAAACATGGAGGATGGAAACTGGACACGCAGTTCATTGAGATCATGGGATCGCCGTATCTGCTGGCTCATGGATTGGGACGTCCGGTGGAGGACGCGACCACGACCGTCGAAGTCCCGGAGACCGGATACTATCGCGTTTGGGTCCGTACAAAGGACTGGGTGGCGCATTGGGATGCACCGGGTGCCCCGGGCAGATTTCAACTGCTGGTCAACGGCAAGGCTTTGGATTCGACCTTTGGGACCAAGGGGGCGAAGTGGCATTGGCACTATGGCGGCATGGTGCTGCTCAAGGACTCCAAAGTGTCTCTTGCGCTAAGGGATCTCACCGGCTTCGAAGGTCGCTGTGACGCCATCCTGCTCTCCAATGAGAAGGGATTTATGCCGCCGAATGACAACCAACCCATGAGTGAGTGGCGGACGAAGTATGCCGGTCTGCCGAAGAAACCGACGGAGGAGGGACCGTTTGATCTGGTGGTGATCGGCGGTGGATATGGTGGCTTGGGGGCGGCCATCTCCGCGGCGCGCATGGGATGCAGGGTCGCATTGATTCAGAACCGGGGTGTGTTGGGGGGGAACGGGAGTTCGGAGATTCGTGTCTGGGCGAAAGGCAACACCCGGCGCGGCCGCTTTGTTCGCCTGGGCGAGATCGTCGAGGAATTCGCGGATCACGCAAAGGCTTCGCCGGGAACGTATGAGGAGTTCGGTGACGCGCACAAGGAAAAGGTCGTGCGGGCGGAGAAGAACCTGTCGTTGTTCCTGTGGCATCACGGATTTCGAGTGGAGAAATCGGACAATGAGATTTCCGCTGTGCTGGCCATGGATGTGAGGACGGGACAGGTCCGGCGCTTTTCGGGCAAGTTGTTTGCCGACTGCACGGGACATGCCTACATCGGTTTGCTGGCCGGTGCGGACAACACCATCCAGGCGCGTGGCCATCTCGGCATGAGCAACATGTGGAAGTGGAAGAACGCCGATGGACCGCGTTCGTTTCCCAAAGTTCCTTGGGCGTTGAAATTGGAGATGAGCGATTTTCCCTATCCGCGCCGCTTTCATGCGGAGTGGTTCTGGGAGAGCGGCTTCGATCTCGATCCGTTGAATGATCTCGAATACGTCCGCGACTGGAACATGAGGGCGATGTATGGCGCGTTTGCGGCGATGAAGCACAGCAAGGAAGGCGCGGCCGAGCATCGCAATGCCGAACTTGAATGGTCCGCATATATCGGTGGTCCGCGCGAATCCACGCAGTTGCTCGGCGATGTGGTGCTCACGCAGGAAGACATCGTGAGCAAACGTGAATTTCCGGATGGCACGGTGCCGACCACCTGGTCGATTGATCTGCATTATCCGCGTGAGGAGTACATGAAGAAATATCCCGACAACCCGTTCATTGCGAAGGCGGTACACGGAAAAGGCGTGGACCGTCGTCGCGGCTACCCGCTGCCGTATCGCAGCTTCTATTCGCGCAATATCGAAAATCTGTTCACGGCCGGCCGAAACATCAGTGTGACGCATCAGGCGTTGGGTACGATCCGGGTGATGCGGACCGGTGGCATGATCGGTGAGGTTGTCGGCAAGGCCGCATCCATCTGCGTCAAACACGACTGTTTGCCCGCCGCCGTCTATCACTCTTATCTCGAAGAGTTGCTGCAGCTCTGCCGTCTTTCCGGGGTGACGAGGAGAGACACGGTGAGCGGCGATTTCTACGCGGCTGATGGTGCCGTCAAACTGCCTCCGGTTGAGGACAAGTATATTGATCCGAGGAGTCTGGAGGGAATCGTGATCGATGATCTCAAGGCGGAACATTCGGATCACTGGAGGAGCGGCGCCGGCTTGAAAAACTACGTGGGGGACAATTACCGCTATGCCCCCGGCAACTCCGGGGCGACCGCCAAGTATGAGTTCAGTGTGGAGAAGGCGGGGAATTACGAGGTCCAGTTCGCCTATCAACATCACCCGAACCGGGCCTCGAATGCGCAGGTTACCGTGAACAGTGCTGATGGTTCCAAGACGGTGACGGTGAACATGAAGAACGCGGCGCCGATCAAACCGTCGTTCATTTCTCTGGGCACGTTTCGTTTCGGTCCCGGCAAACCGGCGACTGTGGAGCTCATTGCCAAGGGAGCGAATGGCAATGTCCATTCGGATGCGGTTCGTCTGATTCTGCAAAATGACTAGTTCGCTGCAGCTGGAACAGGAGAGATCAAGATGGATGATTCGGAACGCACGGCGACCGAACCAGGAACTTCGTTACGTCGATTGTCCTTGCGGCTGAAACCTGTGTTGCTGCAGGTCTATCGGCTGGCCGTCCTCGTCATCATCTGTTGGTTGATTCGGGATCATCACGTACGACTGCGGGTGACCGGGGATCGACCGATTGAAGTGCCGGAGGCTCAGTTCTTTTGGACCAATGCGGCGTCGATCAAGCATGACCATTCCGCCCTCGGAGGAATGATGGTTTACGATCCACAGGGGGGGCGCATCGGTTACCTGCTGCGCACCATGCCGGATGCCTCCCACATCATCGGCTATTCCGGAACCACAGATACGTTGGTGGCGTTGGACGACAAATGGAAGGTCAGGGGCATCAACATCCGCTCGAGTGAAGACACGGTGAAACACGCCGAGGACGTGATGCTGGACTGGTCGTTCAAAAGGAAATTCAACGGGAAGGGCTGGAGTGAGGTGGCTGGAACGGACCTGATGGCTGAAAGGTTCGAAGGGGTGGCCGGAGCGACCATGACGAGCACGGCCGTGGCTCGCGGAATTGTCCATCGGTTCCGCGTGACGCAGGGGAAGGCGGTGAAGCAGTCGGTGGTCTGGGAAACGGAGGATGTCGGATTGATCGGCGCCATTTGTCTTGGGTTGTTTCTCACATTTTCCAAGCACCGCGGCCGTGCCAAGGCGCGAAAATGGTTTCAATGGTATGTGATCGGTTATGTGGGGTTTCTCACCGGTGATCTGCTGGCGCAGTCGTTGTTGAGTGGCTGGGCAAGGGCCGGCGTCGCTTGGACGTTGGCTCCTGGCTTGGTGTTGTTGGCTGCCGCCGCATTGTTGGTGCCGTGGGCGACGAAGCGCCCGTTATACTGTCAGCAAATCTGCCCGCATGGCGCGGTGCAGGAGATCATCCTGAAGAACACGCCTCCCCAATGGCGAATCGCACTACCGGCAGGCTTGGATGCTGGATTGCGTTGGGGACCGGGATTGTTGCTCGGTTTCATGATGTTGCTTGTGATGATCCCGCTGGAATTTGATCTGGCGGATTTCGAGCCGTTTGACGCCTACATTCTGGGCATTGCCGGGACGGCGACCATTGCCGTGGCGATCGTCGGATTGATCGCCTCGGTGCTCGTCCCGAAGGCATACTGCAAGTACGGTTGTCCGACGGGTTCGTTGCTTGAATTTGTCCGGTCTCATGGATCACGAGATCGGTTTGGTCGTCGCGATGTCGGGGGGGGGATGGTTGTGCTGATCGTTGGTGCATCGCATTTCTACCACGAACGCGTGCAAGCCTGGCTCTATGACTTTTGAGCGATACCAGCGCATGGGAGTGGCAGGTCTCCTGTCAGTCGTTCTTACGGCCTGCGGAGAGCGACGCAATTTTTCGCCAACTCGCGCCTACCAGGAGCTCACTGGTTTCGCCATGGGCACGACCTGGTCATTGAAATATGAGGGTTCCACGAATCCGGACGACTTGAAGGCGTTGCGCAAGAGCTTGGACGATCGGTTGGAGGAACTGGAGAACCAGATGTCGACCTGGCGGGAAGATTCGCAGATCTCACGATTCAATTCGACGCGATCCACGAATTGGTTTCCCGTGTCTGCCGACATGGTAAGAGTGGTTGCAGCCGCGGAGTTGGTCAGCCGAAAGACCGATGGCGCATTTGACATAACGACGTATCCACTTGTCCGGCTGTGGGGATTCGGAAGCGCTGAAGTTCCCGACGAATTGCCGGATACGGAGGCGATAGCTGCGGCAAGACGGGCGGTCGGCTACCGCAATCTGGAACATCGTGAGGATCCTCCGGGACTGAGAAAGAGTTTGGCGGAATTGCAGATCGATGTATCGGCGATTGCCAAAGGATTTGCGGTGGATCAGTTGGTCGAGATGATGGAGCGAGGGGCTTGCACGAATTATCTGGTTGAGATCGGGGGCGAACTTCGTGCATCGGGGCAGCGTGAGCAGGGTGGGCCTTGGCGTGTGGGAATTGAAGATCCGGTGGTTGGCAAGTCCAGGATCGAAGAAGTGTTGCCTCTGAAGAATGCCGCACTTGCGAGCTCTGGTGATTACCGGAATTTCCTGGATATCAATGGCCGTAGATTCGCCCACATCGTGGATCCCAAGAGCGGACGCCCACTGCCGCAGCGCGATCTGGCGGTCAGTGTATTGCGCGACAATTGCATGTCGGCCGATGCCTGGGCAACGGCTCTGACGGTTCTGGGGCCGCAGGCGGGGTTGGAAATCGCCAATTCGAACGGGCTACCGGTCATGTTTCGGCACCGCATGAATGGTGCCATCAAGGTGCTGGACAGCGAACACTGGCCAGCACGATCCGGATCAGACTAGGCGGTCCCGAGCCCGGTCGCACGTTTCACTTCTTTGGCGCCAAAACCGCGGTTGATTTTGCGAGATTTTGGGTGAATAAGAATGGTGTTAACTCTATGGCCGAAAAGGAAGAAGCCATACGATTTACGGGAACCATTACTCAGGTTCTGCCTAGGACAATGTTCCGTGCGGTGCTGCCCAACGGCCACGAGGTGCTCGCGCACATTTCCGGCAAGATGCGCAAGAATTTCATCCGTATCAGTGTGGGGGACAAGGTGGAGATGTCCTCCTATGATCCCTCCAAGGCGCGTATCATCTATCGGCATCGATAGGCTCAGGCGCCGAGTTGAAAGACGTGGCGCAGGTTCAGCAGCACCGTCAGATACCAGACCGGCCAGACTCCTCCCCATCGATACAAAAGGACTGCGGCAGTCGCATCCGCTAGGCGTTAGACGCTGAGAGCGATGATCACCAAGGCGGAAGACAAGTCCGGGCCACTGCTGACTTTGAGGCCGAGCACCAGCAGGTTGAATCCGATCGTCAGCCCCATAACCCATGTTGCGTTCGGAATGAGCCGGGCGAAGAACGCCATTGGAGCAAAGCACAGGAACAGATCGGTGTGGGAGAGATTGAACAGGGTAAAAGCAATCCATTCTTCCGGATCATTCGGATATTCCTTGGGAAACATCTGACGGTAAGTTGGATCCAATCCGACATGTAGCACTGCCGCCGCGGCGACTCCGGATAGGGTCAGAATGCCCCAGACTTTGGCGGATTTGTGAAAGGTGAAGGGCTTTGCCTGCCCGTAAATCGGCTCCCAGGCGAACACGAATCCCCAAAGCATGAACAAACACCAGCCGAGCATTCCGGCCAGGAACCAGACCGCGTCCGTGCGATCCTGCCAGAGGTACAGCCGAGGCAGGGTTGCGGCGCCACCAAGCGTACCGGCGGCGAGCGCTTTGAGCAGGACAGGGGGGGGGGCGCGAAGTGGCGCACAAGGCAATACTCAAACCTGATCGGACCGCTGCGCAAGTCCCTCGTGCCCGGGGATATACCCGAGGAGCGATGGCACGCATTTGCTTGCCCTGAGGGGGCTATACACTAAGATTTTGCACCGATTTGGGCTTCACGGCGGCTTTTTCCTCGGGGCAGAGGCGTGCAGGAGCTGAATAGTCTAGTCCCATGCGCATTTATTACACCTATCACGGCCAACAGCAGGTTCGCGACGTTGAGCGAAAGGATATCCTGATCGGCCGCTTGAGTCCGCTCAGTGCGCCCGATATCGATTTGGGCGACGATCCGACGGTTTCACGAAAGCATTGCCGCATCAAGCAATCGGGGGACGGCTGCGTCATCGAGGATTTGCGCAGCACGAACGGCACGGTGGTGGACGAACAATTCGTGGAAACCGCTGCGATCAACCCGAAAAGCAGCATTCGACTGGGCGAAACTGCAATCCGCGTCGAATTGCAGGCCGCAGCCCCGGCACAGCCGACGCCGGGCGCATCGGCGATGAATCCGCCCCCTTCGCCCAAGCCATCCTCGATTCTCCCTCCGCAAGGCTCCCTCAAGTCGCCGGCCGCGAAAGAAGAGCCGGCTGCCCCTGCAGCAGCTCCCAAGTCTGTCTTGCCGCCGAGCGGATCCATCAAGCCGCCCAGAGCCAAGGCGAAATCAGCGCCGGCCCCCGCTGCTGACAAGCCGGCTCAGGCTCCAGTTCCGAAACCCGAGGTGAAGAAGCCAGCTCCTCCTTCCGCGCCCAAGGCGCCGGAAAAAGCGGAAGCTCCTGCCGCGCCGGCAAAACCCAAGGCTCCCACCGCTCCCAAGCCACCTTCTGCTCCAGCAATGCCTGCACCTGAAGCGAAATCAGCCGGAGAAAAAGCTGAACAAAAGCCGGCTCCGGCCAAACCCAAGGCTCCCGCCGTTCCCAAATCCGCTTCTGATAAACCTGCCCCGGCCAAAGCCGAAGCTAAGGAGAAGAGCGCCAAGCCGGAAGCCACCAAAGCACCGGCAGCGAAGGCAGGCGAATCCAAATCGACGGCATCCGCCGCCGCCGAGGATTCCAAATTCAAGGATGCGTTGGCCCAGCTGTTCGAGGTTCCGCTTGGTTTCAAGCCGGACATGAAGGCTGCAGAAATGTTGCAACAGGTTCTCAACCGGGTGGTGGAACTGATTCCCGGTGCCAAACACGGCGCCATTCTATTGAACGACGATTCGCAGAAGAAACTCTCAGTCAAAGCGAGCGTTCCTGATGGCAACGTGGTGGTGAGCGAGAATCTCGCCCGCCGCGTGATGGAGGAAGGTCACGGATTCATCCTTGAACGAAATATTGAAGGCGGCTCCAGCCTTAACCCAAAACTGGTCAAGGTGGAGACCGGCATGTATGCGCCGATCCTTTCGCGGGAGAAACCGTTGGGTGCGATCTACATTGACGATCCGGAGCGGAGCACGCCGTTCGGTGAGAATGACATGCAGTTCCTATTGGCGGTCGCCCACTACATCGCCTCAATCGTTCGCAATCAGGAATTGCAGTCCGACTTGGTGCACAACTCCACGATGCTGAATCGTTTGGTGCGCAAGTTCCCATCCGGAATCCAGGAAAAACTGCTCAACAATCTCAAGGACAACCAGATCAAGCCCGCCGGCCGCAAGGACGATCTGCCCGTGTTGTTCGCGGAACTCGTCGGATTCCAGTCAGCCGGAAGTGAGATGCCGGCGGACACAGCAACCGAGATGATCGGCGAATACTTCACCGCTCTGCAGAACGCCATCTTTAAGTACGACGGCACGGTTGATCGCTTCAGTGGCGAGGCCATGGTCGCGTTGTTCGGTGCTCCCTACGAGGATGAGAAACGGCTCGAGAAAGCGGTAGTGGCTGCCATTGCCATGCGGGATGCCGTGAAGGATCTGAACGTGAAGCGGGTTCAGAACGGTGGCAACATCTGGCACTTCCGGGTGGGCGTTAATCTCGGAACCATCTTTCACGGATTCGTCGGCACGACGGAAAGCATGAACTTCACTCTGGTCGGTCCCGGATTGGCCAAAGCCAAGGGCTTCTGTCGAGGTGCTGAAAACGGCGATGTGCTCATCGGACCGGAACTCTACCAAAAGGTCTTCAAGATCATTGAAGCCGATCGCTCCAGCATCACGCATGAAGAGCTGGGCGAGATTCCCTGCTATCGGGTGAAGGGCGTGAAGAACAAGTAAACCCGGACTGGATTCAGATGATTCACGTTGGCATCGGCTACGACGTCCACCAGTTGGTGGAGGGCAGGAAACTTATTCTCGGTGGTGTCGAGATCCCCCATGACAAAGGCTTGGATGGTCACTCGGATGCGGACGCTCTGATGCATGCAGTCTGCGATTCCGTGCTTGGCGCAATCGGGGAGGGGGACATCGGCCAGTTTTTTCCCAACACCGATCCACGTTGGAAGGACGCACCCAGCCGGATCTTTCTCGAAGAAGCGGCGCGACAGGTTCGGGAGCGGAACGGTCGCATCGTGAACGTGGACGCAACGCTCATTGCGGAACGACCGAAGATGATGCCTCACGTGGATGCCATGAAGGCAAACATCGCCTCGGCACTCGGACTTTCGCCGAAAAAGGTCGGCATCAAGGCCACCACGAACGAGACCATGGGTTTTGTCGGCCGCGAAGAGGGCATTCCGGCGATGGCGGTTGCCTGCGTGGACCTGCCTGAGGAAGACGAGTGAATGTCGGCCAAGGGTGAAATCGGTTGGAAGCGCAGGGACGAGGAAGGAAATCGCGTCAAGATCTGTGCCGAACCCAATGGCGACCAGTGGCGATTTTATCAGCAGTACAAGAGGTTTGAGCAGTGGGAGGAGGTTGCCGAGCCACCTTTGGAGGATTGGCTGAGTCTGCTGGATGCAGTGCGACGGCGCATCAGTCGCAAAAAGATTCCGGAGCAGGATGAGAAGAAGCTGGTCCGGTTGATACGAGCGAGATTTCCTGAGGCGGAGATCTGAGATGTCCCGGCGTCCGCTCATCTTGTTGACCGGTTGCTACGATTCGCGTGGCAGCGAGTTCGGTGACGCGTCGTTGAGTCTTTCCAACTGCTACCCGGAAGCCGTGATCGCCGCGGGTGGATTGCCCATCGCATTTCCGGTTTCCGGTCGGGCGAAAGACATTGCGCAATACGTTTCGCTCGTTGCCGGTGTGCTGATCACGGGGGGGGAGGATATCTACCCGGAGAAATACTGCACCGATCTGCCGCTTGAGATTGCGGAAACCATCCGCCCCGGAAGCCGACGGCGCGATGAATTGGAAATCGCCTTGGCGCATGAAACGTTGAATCAGCGCAAACCGCTGTTCGCCATCTGCCGAGGACACCAGCTTCTCAACGTGGCCATGGGCGGCGGTTTGATGGCCGATCTTTCACTGGAAATGCCGGACGCCATTCCGCACCGCAACGGAGAACAGGGATGCCGCCTGATGCACCCAGTAAATGTCGAGGCTGATTCGGTTGCGGCGGAGTTGTTGGGCCGGACGGATGTGAAAGTCAACAGCTCGCACCATCAGGCAGTTGTCGATGTGGCCGATGGATTGCGTGCCACCGCAACTACTTCGGATGGTGTGGTGGAAGTGATGGAATTCACGGATGCCGATCGACTGCCATTCGGTCTCTCCGTGCAGTTCCATCCGGAACGCTTTCAGGAACAGAATCCCGGTTATCGCAGACTGTTCGAACGGTTTGTGATCGCAGCGTCTGCGTGATTGCGCATCTATTGGAGATCATCCAGTCCTTCGAGGGCCTTGCCGATGCCTTTGAAGTGTTCGGAATAGAAGGAGATGATGAAGTAGGCGACGGTCAGCATCACACCCATCACCACGATGGTGATCAACGTCTTGGTGAAGACGTCCATCTTGCGTTCGCTTTCCTGATGGTAGTATTCGCGCAGTCGGGTGAGTGAATCATCGAGTTGGCCGCTGAGTTCACCGGTCTTGTAGATGCTGGCGAATACATCCGGAAACGCGCGCGTCGTCTGCAACATATCGCCGGGGGTGCAGGCTCCGGATTCAATGTGAGGACGCCACTTCCCGACGGCGCGTTGGATGCGTGGAGATCCGCTGGCTTCGGCCGCCATCTCCCAGGAATCGATGATGTTCACGCCGGCATTGATCAAAGCCTCCAGGGCGGAAGTGAGCGCGACGGCCTTGCGGGCACCTCCAATGAAGGGGGTCACTCCCAGGATGAATTCGATTGCCGAGCGCCAGAACGAGAATCGTTTGCTTTGCAGTAGAACCAGCAATGCGAAGCAGATCAGGTAGGCGGGGATGAAAGTTCCCACCTTCTGCATGAGAAAGGCGTTCACGTCGCCGTCGAGAATCATTCCCCGGAGCTTGTCCAAGGGGAATATCAGCAGAGCGAAGTGCAGCAGGCCGACGGGATACATCATGCGTCCAATCACCTGTCGGATTCGCTTGGTGGTTGCCTCGTAATAGTCGGCGAGCATCTTGAAACACTCGTCGAGGCGGCCGCTCTTTTCGCCGGCATCCAAGAGTGCCTTGTCAAACGGGGACATCCAATTGCCGATCGTCTGCAGAGCGGAGGTAAACGAGTTGCCCTGCTGGAGATGATCAAGAATCTTCCGGATTGGGCGGGCATAGCCCATTCCGGGAGGTTTGCGCTCCAGATTCTCCAGTGACTTGATAAGCGGAAGCCCGGCGCGAATCATCGCGCTGAGCTGAAAATAGAATTCCGCGCGCTTGGCAAGCTGTCCGGGCGTGACGATCAGTGCCATAAGCTACGTCCGCCGGATTGAATTGGGAATCAACCGCTGACTTCGTCGAAGGCCGCGGCCAGATCGCCTTTGGACTTCAGGCCGGTGATCTGATTCACGACTTCGCCATTCTTGAAGAAGAAGAGCTGCGGAATGCTGCTGATGCCGTATTTGCCGGCAAGCTGTTGGTTCGAATCCACGTCCACCTTGCCGATCTTCACCTTGCCGTCGTAGTCGCCGGCAAGTTCGTCGAGCACGGGGGCGAGCATCTTGCATGGGCCGCACCATTCGGCCCAAAAGTCGACGACCACGGGCGTGGAGGAGTTGATGACTTCGGCGTCGAAGTTGTCTTCGGAAAGAGTAACGATGTTGTCTGCTGCCATTTCTGTTTTTCCTTTGCGGCGAACCTAGTGGTGACCGGCAATTTGAAAAGGGACTATTTCGGAAGAATCTCCAAGAGGCGAAATACCATGACGGCAGCCGCGATACCGGCACCCATGGCGAAAACAGCCAAGAGGATGTCCACCCAGCTCACGCTGCTGCCCGCTTTCTTCGGCAGAGTGGCACCACCCTTCTGCATTCCCATTTTGGGCTTGGGAGCCTTCTTGGCGGGAAGCGAGACTGCGGACGGTGTGGAGTCTGTGGATGCAGCGGCCGGAGGCTTGGCTCCGGGAGGGCCGCTCATCGGTCCGGGAGGACCGGGTTTGGCGGGCGGAGCGGAGGAATCCATGGTCGGAGCATCTTGCGAGTCCATGGTTGGCATTTCCGCATCGTCATGCTCCGGGATTTCCGCGCTCGAAGGCGCTCCGGGAGCGGTTTGCGGAACGACGGCTTTGACCTGTGCTCCGCCGGGAGGTCCACTTGCCGGGCCACCCTTGGGGGGAAGATTCAATCGGACGGTTTGTTTGGCACCGCCACCACCACCGCCACCAGCGGCCGGTTTGGGAGGCATTTGGAGACGAACAGTCTGCTTGGCACCGCCACCCCCGCCGCCAGCTGCGGGTTTGGGAGGCATCTGCAAGCGAACGGTCTGTTTGGCGGAACCGCCGCCTCCGGCAGCCGGAGGTGCGCCATCTGCGGGCGCTGCTGGAGCAGCCGGTGCCGCGCCACCGCCGCCGGGTTTGGGCGGCAGTTGAAGTCGAACAGTCTGTTTTGCCGGAGCCGCTCCGCCAGCGGCAGGGGCTGCAGCTGCTGGAGGTGCAGCTGGAGCCGGCGCAGCGCCAGCGGCAGGTTTGGGAGGCAGGGTCAGACGCTCCGTTTCCTTCGCAGAAGGCTTGGGAGGCAAACTGATTCGTACAGTCTCTTTTTTAGGCGCAACTTTCCCGCCGGGTTTTGGAGGCTCGGCCATAGTGTTTCGGTAACGCTAGAATTGTGCAATTTGGGTGTCAAATCCTTAATCCCTTTGGTACCAGGCTTTTGGAATTATTTTGCGTGCTGTTTCGTCGGCTCAATAGACGCTATTCTCATGCTTTCGGTGACACAATACGCGACACAAATGATTCGGTGGGCTTACTCGTCCGTGCTGGTTTTCACCGCCGGTTTGGCATTCGGAGCCGTTCCGTCTGAATCGGATGTGGGGAGGAACTTCTTTGAGAAGAACATTCGGCCCCTCCTGGTCGCCAAATGCCTCAAGTGTCACTCTGGCTCAAATCCGAAATCGGGACTCTCCTTGGAATATCGTGCCGGCTGGGTGAAAGGCGGCAAACGCGGTCGTGCGATTCGCCCAGGGCAGCCCAATCGAAGTCTGCTCATACAGGTGGTGCGGGGTGAGCACGCCGATCTTACAATGCCTCCGAAAGGTCCGCCCTTGTCAGTCAGAGAGTTGGAGACCTTGGAAGAATGGGTGCGGCTGGGCGCCTACGATCCCCGCAAGAAGGATCGTGGTTTTGTGCCGCCGTTGGTTACGCCGGCACAGGTAGCGGATCATTGGGCATTCAAACCGGTGCGACGACCGCAGCCGCCGATGAATTCCGGATTGAATGAATCCCGGACGCCGGTTGATGCCTTTGTGTCTCAAAAACTGCGATTGGCGGGACTGCGGCCGTCGCCGTCGGCAGATGCGCGCACGTTGATGCGTCGCGTGTATTTCGACCTGCTTGGTGTGCCGCCGTCGTTTGCAGACGTGGAGGAATTCCGTGTGAGGAAGGACAAGCACGCCTGGGCACAGATCGTCGATCGGCTCTTGGCGGATCCCAGGTATGGCGAGCGGTGGGGACGACATTGGTTGGACGTGGCGCGCTATGCGGATACGGCGGGTTACCGGGCTGTGGGCAAGCAGCGACATTTTCCCTACAGCTACACCTATCGTGACTATGTGATTCGCGCATTCAACGAGGGCAAGCCGTTCAATGAGTTTGTGCGGGAGCAGATCGCCGCCGATTTCCTGGTGGACGGAGGAGATCGGCGGGCGTTGGCAGCCTTGGGTTTCCTGACCGTTGGTAAGACGTTCCTCGATGATCAGAACCTGGTGATTGACGATCGCATTGACGTGGTGACGCGCGGCCTGATGGGACTGACGGTGCAATGCGCCCGCTGTCACGATCACAAGTATGACCCCGTTCCGATTGCCGACTATTACTCGCTGTATGGTGTGTTCGACAGTTGTCGCGTGCCGTCGGAATCGCCGCTACTTGGCGTGACTCCGCCGGCGGCAGTGTATGAGGATTACCTTGAGGCAAGGAGGAAGCGCGAGCTTGCCTACAACACCCGCTTCGCTGCTGAGGTGGAACTCGCTCAACATCGAATCCGGAAATCCACCGGGGACTACCTGTTGGCGGTTCAGCAGTTTTATCCGCCGCTTCTCGGGGAGGCCAAACAGCGATTCCTGCGTGAGCACCAACTCGTCCCCGTGATCTTTGACCAGTGGCGGAACTACCTTCGGAACTTGGAACGCAAGCCTCATCCGATTCTCTCACCCTGGGTCGTTCTTGCTTCCAGTGATCGTGCCAAGTGGGGGGAACTGATCCGCTCGTTCGGCTCCGGTCGGTTCGGAGAATGCCGGTTGAACGGAGCCGTCACGGCCATGTTCTCGGGCGGAGATGTGAAATCACTTCGTGATCTGGCAGACCGATACAATGCGCTTTGTGAACGGTGTGATTCTGAGAAATCCCTTGCGGACACCGCGATGGAAAAGGTGAGGCAGTTCCTGCGCGCGGCCGATTCTCCCGCCACCGCGCCGGAGTCCAAGCATGCGAATCTGGTGTATCTGGTTCGCGAGCCGCTGAATGCGTTGAAGGCGCGCATCGCGGAGCTGGATGGCGAACATCCCGGTGCGCCGCCTCGAGCGATGGTTCTGGAAGATCGCCCGCGGCCACGGGAGCCCAGGGTTTTTCAGCGCGGCAACCCCAATGTGCGCGGCGATGTGGTTCCCCGGCGATTTCTGGCGGTTGCTTCACGTGGACAGCGCAAAGCGTTCACGAATGGCAGCGGTCGCTTGGAACTGGCCGATGCCATTGTGGATGAACGGAATCCCCTGACGGCGCGCGTGTTCGTGAATCGCCTCTGGATGCATCACTTCGGTGCCCCGCTGGTCGACAGCCCCAGTGATTTTGGTGTCCGCGCGCCGGAGCCCACGCATCCGAAGCTGTTGGACTGGCTCGCCCACGAATTCATGCAACGCGATTGGTCGGTGAAACAACTGCATCGTTTGATCCTGAATTCCGCCACCTACCGTCAGTCCAGTGCCGACCGCCCGGACGCGCACGAAAAGGATCCGGCAAACCGGTTGTTGTGGCGCATGAACGTCCGCCGGTTGGATCTGGAGCCGACACGGGACAATCTGCTGACGGTGACCGATCAGTTGGATTCGCGGCAAGGCGGCTTGGCGATGCCGATGTTCACTAACGCGTTCAATCATCGGCGAACGGTCTATGGTCGGGTCGAACGAGGCAACCTCCCCGGCTTCCTGCGCAACTTCGACCTCGCCTCGCCGGATGTCTCAACGGCCAAGCGTGTGGAGACGTCGGTGCCGCAACAGGCACTGTTCCTGATGAACAGTCCGTTCGTAAAGGAGCTCGCGGTCAAGACGGTAGCCGACCCGGCCTTTGTTCGGATCGCCGGGACGCCGGGCCGGATCACGCATTTGTGGCGACGTTTCTTTCAGCGCAACCCGACCGCGTTGGAAGTGTCAGAAGGGGTGCGC
>JAYPXF010000041.1:0-23371 GCA_038154405.1 Verrucomicrobiales bacterium
GCGGATCTGAGTTCAGACGAGGTATCGCGAATCGAGACGAGGAATTGCACCAGAGACCGGGCGGTCTCCCGGCGTTCGGAATCCGCCAGACCACCGAGAACATCAGGCATTCGCGTTCCCGTTTTCACCGTCTGTGGCGCCGCGATGAATCGTTCAAGATAAGCACGCGATGCCAAGCGGGCTACGTTGCGCAGATTCGGCGCCACCATGCTGTGGGATTGGCGACCTTGGGATGATTGATGACAGGCCCGGCAGTTCAGTTCACTCAACAAAACGCGACCGCGCAGAAGTGCATCGTCGGTCACGTTCTTGCTGCCGCCGACCGTCGGTTCGGCGGCAACGCGTGTCCCCAGGCACGCGGCAGCCAGAATTACCAATGGAAAAATGTGAATGGTTCGATTTCGCACGCGGAACACATAGGTGATCCGGTAAAGTAGATTCCATTTCAATCACGAATCGCGGACTCAGTCAGCAAGCCGGGAATCGCGCGGCACCCCGTAAGCATGACAACAAGATGCGGAATCCATGGGAGTTCAGCTACCACCGGGTGTGATTGAGATCGGAGGCAACCCCAGTAAAGTATTCAGTAGTCAGAGGTCAGCAATCAGTCTCCCGTGCGCCAGCACTGATCACAGATGACCGATTACTGACTACTCGTTCGCGATCTGCCTCCAATTCTGATCGCACACGTGACCACCACGTCACAAACTATCCGCTCGCAATTGCATATGCCTTCGGGCTCAATCCCTGAAACCTCCGCGGCGGCGGTGTGTTCAAGATCCCGTGCCCATGACCCGACTCCGACATCCCATCCTTCCCGCCCTTGCGGTTCTTTTGGCATTTCTGCTCGGCGTCAGCGGTTGCAAGTTCCAGGTGAGCACCGGTAAAGCGAAGAAGGCCGAGGAGAAGTCCGAGAAGGAGGAGGAAAAGAAGGAACGCGGCGTGCCGGTGGCGGTCACCAAGATCGAACGCGGCAAGATTGAGGACGTGATCAAGGCGTCCAATCACCTTGAGGCCGAGCAGGAGGTGAGGGTGTTGTCCCGCGCCGCCAACCAGGTGATCGAACTGCTGGTGGAGGAAGGTGACGTGGTGAAAAAAGGGCAGGTGCTCCTGCGCCTGGAGGACACGGACCAACGACTGGCGTACAAGAAGGCGCTCAGCCAGTTGAACCAGGCCAAGTCGAATTTCGCGCGGACTGAGAAAATGTTCAAAGACGAGCTGGTGCCGCAGAAGGATTACGACGACGAAAAACATCGACTGGAGCAGCTTCAGGTGAGTTTGGAGGAGGCTGAGAGACAGGTGGATTTCACGGAGATCAAGGCACCCATTGCGGGAACGATCACGTCGCGGCTGGTCAAGATCGGCGATCACGTGAACAACGGACAACACCTGTTCGACATCATCGATTTCGATTCCATCGTTGCGCGGGTTTATGTTGCGGAGCGGCATCTTGGAAACCTGGAGATTGATCAGCCGGTGCGCGTGGTTGCCAAGTCGATCACCGAAAAGGTGTTCGAAGGTTTCGTGAAACGCATTGCTCCCATTGTGGACAAGGACAGCGGCACGGTGAAAGTCACCGTCGGTGTGAAGACCCGCGGTCGGCTTCGCCCCGGCATGTATGTGGATGCCGAACTGGTGGTGGCCACGCACGCGGATGCGCTGCTCATTCCCAAACGTGCGATCGTCTACGGGGGCGACCAGATGTTCGTGTATCTGCTCCAGCCGAAGCGACGGGTGAAACGCGCCTTGGTCGAACCCTTGTTGACCGATCGGGATTTCGTTGAGCCCAAGGAAGGATTCAAGGAAGGCGACGAGATCATCATTGCCGGCCAGACGGGATTGCGGGATGACGCGTTGGTCGAATTGCCCGGCGACACGCCGCCTGAGGACGAAGAGGACACGGATGACGAAGCTGAGGAGAAATCCGAAGCGGAGGTGACCAGTACCAACGCGCCAACGAACGAAACCGCCGGAGATTGATCAGCGGCATGACCACCCCCAGCGCCAGCGGTCAATTGATTCGGTGGGGAGAGCGTACCCGCGAGCCCAGTTTAGAGTCCCGAAGGGGCGATAGGTTTCAAGGTTCTCTATTCGTTCACCCTGACAGGGGTCTAGTTGGGGCTCGCGGCTACGTTCTCCCCACCGGAGTTGTTGAATCGCTGGCGCTGCGGGAGGAAGCATTGTTGTGAGTGACGACGCTCAAAGGCAGGAGGAGGGTCTCCTTTCTTCCTTCACGACAGATCGACCGGTGGCGGTTCTGATGCTGTTCAGCGCGGCGGTGGTGTTTGGCTATTTTTCCTTCAGCCGGCTGCCGATCACGTTGATGCCCGAATTGAATTATCCGACGTTGACGGTGCGCACGGAATATCCGGGTTCGGCACCGGAAGAAGTGGAGAACGATGTGAGCCGGCGGATCGAGGAGGCTTTGGGTGTCGTCAGCGGACTCAACCGCATCAGCAGCATCAGTCGCGCGGGAATCAGCGACGTGGTGCTGGAATTCAACTGGGGCACGGAGATGTCGGACGCCACGCAGAACACGCTGGAGAAACTGGATCTGGTGTTCATGCCGCGTGAGGCCAAACGACCGTTGATTCTTCATTTTGATCCTTCACTGGACCCGATCATGGAGTTGAGCCTTTCCGGTGAAGACGAACGATACCAGGGCGAGGCCGGATTGCGCCGTCTGCGCCGCATTGCCGAACTGCAGATCAAGCGACAACTCGAACCGATCAAGGGCATCGCGGCCGTTCGCGTGCGTGGCGGATTGGAGGAGGAAATCCATGTACTGCTGAACGAGGCGGATCTGTTGCGCACGGACATCACCTTTCAGCAGATCGTCAGTCGCCTTGGTCAGGAAAACATCAACGTTGCCGGCGGCCAGATCACGGAAGGTCGCGGCGAATACATGGTACGAACGCTCAACGAATTTGAAGATCTCGAACAGATTCAGGAAATGGTGATCCGTCGGCGTGAAGGACGGGAGATCCGACTCAAGGACATCGGCCGGGTTGTGCGCGCTCATCGTGAACGCGAGATCATCACGCGCACGGACGGCGCCGAGAGCGTGCAGATCGACATCTACAAGGAGGCGGACGCCAACATGGTGGCAGTGGCGAAGACCGTCATCCGCGCGATCGAAGGCATTCCCAAGAAGGAACGGCAGCAGCTTTGGGGCGGGCACAAGCCACCTGAGCCCGAGAAGACCGCCAAGCGGGACAAGAACGCCGGTTTGGCCGGTCAGTTGAAATATGAGGAGGGCGCGATTCTCAAGGTGGTGGCGGATCGTTCGATCTTCATCGAGAACAGCATCAACGAGGTTCGCAACACCGCGATCATCGGCGGCTGCCTGGCCATCATCATCCTCTTCCTGTTCCTTCGCGAGGTTAAGCCCACGATCATCATCGGCATCAGCATCCCGATGTCGTTGTTGATCACCTTTGCGCCGCTCAACATGTGGGGCGTGTCGTTGAACATCATGTCATTGGGCGGCCTTGCGCTCGGCATCGGCATGCTGGTGGACTCCTCCATCGTTGTGCTCGAATCCATCTTCCGCTGTCGCGAGGAAGGCGACGAGGTGGTGCCCGCCGCGATCCGGGGAACCAGCGAAGTTCGCGGCGCGGTTTTCGCCTCCACGCTGACATCCGTGGCGGTGTTCTTTCCCATGGTGTTCGTCGAGGGCATCGCCGGACAGGCCTTCGGTGATCTGGGCATCGCGGTCGTGACCTCACTGTTGGCATCATTGATGGTGGCACTCTTTTTCATTCCGATGCTGGCCAGCCGGCAGAAGGTGGAGTTGCGTGGTGTTGAGGAAGCCGGTGCCTTGTTCAAGAGTTTCCCTTCGTGGATCGTGTTGAAGGGACATTTCACCACCGGGCGCATGTGGAAGCGGATCCTCCTGACGCCGTACGCGATTCCCCGCTTCCTCATCAGCCTGTTCCTCGAACTGATCGGAAAGATCGTCCTGTTGATCTTCGGTATCATCGTGTTTCTGGTCGCCCGCGTGTTGGTGCCGATCGTGGCGATCATCGGACGCATCCTGACCTGGCTGCCGGTGAAGCTGATGGACGGAGTTCTCGCAGCGTTGCGGTGGACCTATCCGAAGACCATATCATGGGCGTTGCGGCATCCGCTGCCGGTATTGGCGATCACGGCCGCGACCTTTTACGGAACCTGGCAGACCGCTTCCCGGTTGGATACCGAACTGCTGCCGGAAGTGCATCAGGGAGAATTCACCTTCGAGGTCGACCTGCCGGTCGGCACACCGCTCGAAGAAACCAAGGCGGTATTGAGCGAGGTTGAGCAGACGATTCTGGCCAACAAGGAGGAAATCACGTCCGTGTTGGTCACCTTCGGCTATGACGTCACGAACATGCAGCGTTCCGACGAGGGCGAACACTCCGCCCGCTTCAAGATCCTGTTGGCGGACAACGAAGATTCCGTCGGCACGGAAGAGCGCGTGCTGAGCCGCTTGCGCAAATTCTTTGACCCGATTCCCGACCTCGAAGTGCGGGTCGTGCGGCCGGTGTTGTTCAGTTCGCACCGGCCGATCGTGGTGGAGGTGCACGGCGATGATCTGCCGGAACTCAAGCGTACGGCCGACGAAGTGCGTGGCGTCATGGTGAAACTGCCCGAACTGGCCGATGTCGAAGCCTCGCTGCGCAGTGGCGCGCCCGAGGTGCAGATCGCCTACAACCGCGATCAGATCGCGCGCTTTGGTCTGAACATCAACGGTGTCGCCAGCCAGGTGCGCGACATGGTCAAGGGAACGGAGGCCACCCGCTTCAATCGCAAGGATCGTCGCATCCCGATCCTCGTCCGCCTCGAGGAAACCGACCGTCAACGCGTCGAGGACATCGGCAAGCTCACGATCAATCCCGGCAAGGAGGTCGACATACCGTTGAGCTCGATCGCCGACCTGACCATTGGCGAAGGCCCGAGCGAAATCCGTCGCATCGACGGCGAACGGGTTGCGCTCGTCGAGGCCAACCTCGGCAATGCCCCCCTCGGCTCTGCCGTCACCGCAATTGAAAGGGCCTTGGATGCCCGCGTCAAATGGCCGATCGGCCAGACCTATTTCATCACCGGCCAGAACGAGGAATGGGAGCGCAGCCGCGGCAGCCTGTTCCTCGCGCTGGGTCTCAGCATGTTTCTCGTCTACGTGATCATGGCCGCGCAGTTTGAATCACTGGTGCAGCCTTTCGTGATCATGTTCACCATTCCGTTGGCATTTTTCGGGACGTTTGTCGGTTTGGAAGCGCTGGGGATCAGCCTGTCCGTGGTCGTCTTTCTGGGAATGATCATGTTGGCGGGCATCGTGGTGAACAACGCCATCGTGCTGGTCGACTACGTCAACGTCCTGCAACGACGCGGGATTGCGCTGCGCGAAGCCATCGTTACCGCCGGTTCCGTGCGCCTGCGGCCCATTCTCATCACCACGGCCACCACCGTGCTGGGCCTGATTCCGATGGCCATGGGACTGGGAGACGGCGCGGAAATCCGCACGCCCATGGCAATCGCCGTGATCTGCGGTCTCATCACGTCCACGCTCTTGACCCTGCTGATCATTCCGACAGTTTACTTCCTGATGGAAAGCGCGCGCCTGAAGTTCATCAAGACGGAGGAAGAAGCGGAATGAACACTCAAAAGACTCGTAGCCGCGGACGTGAGGAGGCTGACCTCCCTGTTGCGGGACACGGCTTCAGCCTCCTTGCGTCGGCTGCTACGATCTGCAATTAGATGCCCGAAGAAGAGACCAAGAATGCGGCGAATTCGTTGACCCGGTTTTCACTGGATCGACGAATCACGGTGTTCGTGTCTCTGCTCACCATCCTGGTTGTCGGATTCATCGCGAGTCTGGGCATTCCCCTGGAGACATTCCCGTCCGGTTACGAATTTCCGGCGGTGCACGTTTCGGTTCCCTGGCGTGATGCGCCGGCGCAGGCCGTATTGGAAAAGATCACCCTGCCGCTGGAGGAAGAGGTCAGCACGGTTCGCAACATCGACGGGTTGAATTCCTGGACGCGCAACGGCAATGGCGGCGTGTTCATTCGATTCAAACGCGGCACGGACATGGACGTCGCCTATCGGGAGGTCCGCGACCGGGTGGAACGAGCCCGGTTGCTGTTCCCCGAAGACGTGGAAAGCGCGTACATTTACAAACGCGACATGTCGGGCATTCCGCTGATGGCCATCGGCGTGATCGTGGATACCAACCTCAGCGACGTCTACAACCTGATCCAGAAGGATGTGATCCTGCCGCTGCGCCGGATCGACGGCGTCGCCAACGTGCGGGCAGACGGATTGCGGGAGAAGGAGATCCTCATCGAAATCGACAAGACGCTGAGCGACGCCCACAACATCAACATCTACAGCGTCGCCCAGAGTCTCGGCGGCGACAATTTCACCATGGCGTCGGGCACGGTTCGCGATGCGGGGAAGAAGTTCCTGCTGCGATCCGTGGCGGCCTACAAGTCGGTCGAGGAACTGGAAAACCGGATGATCAACGGGACCACCCGGCTCAAGGACATCGCCACCATCAGCTACGAAGCTCCGGAGCGGCGTCACGTCGTGCGGGTGAACCGCGCGCCGGCATTCGCCCTGATCGTCCAGAAGGAATCCGAGGCCAATACGGTCGAGGTGTGCCGCGAAGTCCGCAAGACCTTGCTCGAACTCAAGAACTCACCCCGGCTGACCACCATGGAGTTGCATCCCTTCTTCGACCAGGGGGAGGTGATCGAGGACTCCCTGGGCAACCTGATAAACAACGGTCGCGTCGGCGGGTTTCTCGCAGCCCTGGTGCTGTTCATCTTCCTGCGGCAGATCCGACTGACGGCAATTATCGCCATGTCCATCCCGCTCTGTCTGCTAATCGCATTGGTGGTGATGTATTTCATGGGCGAGACGCTGAACATCCTGACCATCCTCGGTCTGGTGATCTGTGTCGGACTGCTCGTCGACAATTCCGTGGTGGTGGCGGAGAACATATTGCGACTGCGCAATTCCGGTCTCTCCAAACGCGACGCCTGTGTGCATGGCGCCAGCCAGATCGCCCTGGCCATCACCCTGGCGACCTTGACCACGGTTGCGGTGTTCCTGCCCATGTCGCTGGTCGAGGGCGAGGGCAAGTTCTTCATGTTGCGGATGTCCATCCCGATCTGCGTGTCCCTGATCGCCTCGCTGGCCGTGGCATTGGTGTTCATTCCGTTGAGCGTGTACATCACCTTTCCCAAACGGCTCGAGGACACCAAACAACGCCGCAGCGGGATTTATTCCCGCTTCATCCGGCTGATGGAACGCGTCTATGCCTACACCTTCGACAAGCTCAAGATCGTCTACAACCTCGCATTGGCGACGTCACTGCGGAGGCGGTTCGAATTGGTGGTGATCATCGGACTGGTCTATCACTTCACGATCACCGTGGCGTTCAAGGAAATCGATCTGGCGGGCACACAGAAGGAGGATCAGCTCAGCCTGCGCATCGGCATCCGCATGTCGAACGAGTTCACGTTCGAGGAAACGGCCGAATACTTCGAGAGGGTTGAAGCGATCGTGGACGCCCGCCGCGCTGAATACGGCCTGTCCGGATTCTACGTCAGCCACGGAAAACGGGGCGGGCAGATGGAGGCCTGGCTGGAGAAGGACGCACCGCGCACGAGCACGGCCAAGGAAATCGGCACGAAGATCTACAAGGAACTGCCCAAGCAGGCCGGAGTGACGCTCTACTATTCCGAGATCGATCGCGCCGAAGACGCCAAGGGCAATGACGTCTTTTCCATTCGGCTCGAAGGCGAGGACGCCACCCTGCTGGAGGACATCGCCGAGGCGCTGGAACCCATCGTGACCCAGGTGGACGGTGTCATCGGTGTCCGCCTGGACAATGAGGATGCCCCCAGTGAAATGGCCTTGATCGTGGATCGTGAACGAGCCACCGCCAGCCAGGTCAACCCACGCACGTTGGCCGGCGTGATCGGTTACGCCCTGCGAGGCAGCGGTCTGCCGCGCTACAACGAAAAGGGCAAACAGATCCCGGTCCGTGTGCGTTATCGGGAGCAGGACCGCGAGACCCTCAAGGATCTCGACAACTTTTACGTGCCGACCGAGACGGGATCTTTCCTCCCCGTGTCCGCGCTCACGAAACCCCGAATGCTGGATACGCCCCGCGGCATCAACCGCCGGAATCGCAAGGTCAGTCACACAATTGTTTTGGAACTGGAGGAGGACAAGGCCAAGGAAGCCCGCGAAACCCTGCTCGCCCTGCAGCATCTGATCGACCTGCCCGAAGGGGTCCGTTTCCAGATGGACCGCTTCTCCTGGAACAACGAGGACCTCGCCAACATGCAGTTTGCGGCCGTCATGTCCGTCCTGTTCATCTACCTGCTCATGGGCGTCCTGTTCGAGAGCTTCATTCTGCCGTTGTCGATCGTTGTCACCATTCCGCTCGCCAGCATCGGCGTCGGTTGGATCCATTACTTCACCGACAAGGACATGGACATGCTCGGCATCGTGGGAATCATCCTGCTCATCGGCGTGGTGGTGAACAACGGCATCGTGCTGATCGACTATGTCAACCGGCTGCGCCGCGAAGGCATGGAACGAACCGAGGCGTTGCTGAAAGGCGCCGACCGCCGTTTCCGCCCCATCATCATGACCGCCTTGACCACCATCATCGGCATGCTGCCGTTGACCGTCAGCAAACCCAGCGCCATCGGCATGAGCTACAAGAGCTTCGGTCTCACGCTGATCGGTGGCATGACCACCGCCACCCTGCTGACGCTTCTGATCATTCCAGTGTTCTACACCTTCTTCGACGACGCCCGCGTCGCCTTCGCGCGTCAATTGAAGCGCATGCTGTCGAGAGGAAAGACTGATGAGCCACCGCCTCTGCCGGTGAAAGGCTGAGCAAAGACGCTGCTTGCAACCCGGTTCGCGCGGTCGAATCATGCGGGCTTCCCAAGATGAAACGACTGATCCCTTTCGTTATCTGTCTCGTCGGCGTTACCCCCATGCTAGTTGCGGCTGCGACCAAGCCTGACAACGCGTTCCTGAACTTCATCAAGGCTTCCGCGAAGGAATTACGTGGCGGCGACAAAGTGCCACGTACCAAGGCTGCCTGGATGCAGCAGCGTCAGGAGATTCGCGCCAAACTGCTGAAGGCGTGGGGCGGATTCCCGAAACAGCATGCACCGCTGCAATACCAGCATCGCGGCGAATTGCAACGCGACGGCTATCGGGTGGAGAAGATCGTATTTCAGACCCTGCCGGGCGTTTATATGACGGCCAACGCCTATGTGCCGGAAAGGAAAGGCGAGCTGCCTGCGGTGCTCTGCGTTCACGGTCACTGGCGTGGCGCCAAGCAGGATCCGAACGTGCAGGCGCGTTGCATCGGTTTGGCCAAGTTGGGCTTCTTTGTGCTGGCGGTGGATGCTTTCGGAGCCGGCGAGCGTGGTCTCGAGAAGAAGCTTGGCGAATATCACGGCGAAATGGTCGCCGCCACGCTCTACCCGACCGGCAAACCACTCAGTGGATTGCAGGTCTACGAGAACATGCGTGCAGTTGATTACCTGCTGACGCGCAAGGAGGTGGACGGCGACCGCATCGGCATCACCGGTGCGAGCGGTGGCGGCAATCAGACCATGTATGCCGGCGCCTGGGATGAGCGTTTCAAGGCGGTGGTCCCCGTCTGTTCCGTCGGCAACTATCAGGCCTATCTCGGCGCCGCTTGTTGCATGTGCGAGGTGGTTCCCGGCGCTTTGCAGTTCACCGAGGAGTGGGGGGTGTTGAGCCTGACCGCCCCGCGCGCGTTGATGGTGATCAGCGCCACCCGGGATGCGTTTCAGTTCTCGGTGGGCGAGGCCAGGAAGTCGCTTGAATTCGTGCGCCCGGTCTACGGCCTGTTCGGTCAGATTGGAAACGTCCGCCACACGATCTTCGAATCCCCCCACGCCTACAATGCGCCCATGCGCGAGGCGATGTATGGCTGGATGACCCTGCATCTAAAGGGTGAAGGCACGGGTTCTCCGATTCCGGAACCCAAGATGAAATTGGAGGATCCCGAAGATCTGCGTTGTTATCCCGACGAATCCCGTCCGGGCAACTGGATGACCATTCCCAGATTCGCCGCCCGCGAAGGACGCAAGGCACTAGGATCCAAACCCGTTCCGACATCGGCCGATGCCTGGCGGGAATGGACAATGGTGATGCGGCGACAGCTCAACGAGCGCTTGCTCGGGCGAACCATGCCCATGGGCTTTCAGGAAAAGAACACGGCAGTGTTTCGGCCCGAGATCGGAATCGAGCTGAATGCCGGCGAAGTGCCGAAGCGGAAGAATCGTCGTGAGCCGCAATTCGTCGTCCTGACGATGGATGGTGCCGAGGCGGCGAAGTCACACCCGATTGCCAAGGCACTCTCGGATGCGGGACACAAAGTCGAGACATTCAGTCTGCGGGCTACCGGTGAACACGCTCATCATCGCGACCAGATCCGGCGCGCCCCGGATCACAATACGGCTGAATGGTCACTCTGGCTTGGTCGCCCGTTGCTGGGGCAGTGGGTGCAAGACGTGCGCGCGTTCCTCAATTCGCGCGAAACCTTTGGCCAAACCACGCTCATCGGTGGGGGGGCAGCAGCCTTGGTGGCGGTCACGACCGCCGCAATCGATCCCCGCATCGAGCAGACGGTCGCGGTGAACATGCTGAACAGCTTCATCAGTGACGTTCCCTACGAAGGGCAACGTCTCGGAACGATAGTCCCCGGTATCCTTCGCGATCTCGGGGATGTGGAACACCTCGCGGCCATGATTGCGCCCCGTAAGTTGGTGATCGCCGGTGGTGTCAATGGTGAGGGACACAAGCTGAGCGCTCCTGCGGTGCAGAATTCGTTCCAATACACGAAGCGGGTCTATCAATCGACCGGACAGCCGGGAAATCTCCACATTGTAAAAGACGACTCCGAATTCACAAAAATCATCCTGCCATGAAGCTGTTAAGATTTCTGTTTATGCTGGCATTCGGTTGTTGTGCCGATGCCCAGATTACTCACGGTCCGGTCTTGGGACGACCAGGGACGGACACAATATCCATCTGGGTTCGGACTGCGAAGCCTGGTCCGGTGGAAGTGAAGTATGGGACGGGGCGAGGGAATCCCATGAGGCAGGCCAAGCTGGACTCAACCCGGCTGGGTCACGACAACACCGGGATTGTCACCTTGCGCGGCCTGCAATCGGACACCCGATACTACTACGTCGTGGACACCCTTCCGCCAGGCAAGCCGCGCAAGGGAACGTTTCGCACCCTCCCGGCCGGCCCCGACTTCGCCAACGCCGAATACAATCCGGACGGGCTGTTCAATTTCCGTTTCGAGGTCGGTTGCTGCAACAACCAGCGACACGGAACCGAACTGAAGATGCCAATGAAGACCTACGAAACGATGAATCGATTGGTGGCGGACAAGATCCATTTCGCGATCCTGAATGGCGATTGGCTGTACGAGGAGAAACGCGAATACACCGTGCCGGAATGGCAGAAACAGACCGGCACGGGCGACAAGCGGTTGCCGGACATACTGCAGTTCAGTCCCGCCGTTGCCGGTGTCTGGGAAAACTACAAACTCTATTGGGATCGCGCGCCTCATCTGCGCCAGTGGCATGCCAATGTTCCCAGCTTCTTCACGGCCGATGACCACGAACTGGTGAATGACATTTACGGCTGTGCCACGCCCGGCTTTCGCAATCGCCGGGCCGTGTTTCGCGATCCGGCGATGCGGGCCTGGTTCGACTATCTCGCTTGGGCCAATCCGCAGGAGTTTGATCGCCCCGCGCATTTTGGTCGTGCCCGGTTGGTGAAGGATTCGGACGTTCTTACTGATCCGAATACCGAATTCACCAAACTGCCGCTCGATGAAATGGCGACCCTGCATGTTCACTTCGGCGGGTATCTGGCCGGCATCAAGACACCGGAACCGGATCCCAAACTCGGCGATCCAA
This sequence comes from Verrucomicrobiales bacterium, assembly GCA_038154405.1. Classification (GTDB taxonomy): domain Bacteria; phylum Verrucomicrobiota; class Verrucomicrobiia; order Limisphaerales; family JAYPXF01. Next base: position 11,982 of record JAYPXF010000041.1, read on the forward strand.
ATCACGGTGTGTACCGCATCGTGGAAGTGCTGGACCCACATCGTGTCCGCATCACGCCCAAGCCGTTGGCAACGAAGGAATCGGTCTATTCGATTGGCCGCCGCACGTATGGGAAGTTTCGCGTTTCCAATTGCGAATTCTTCCTCCTGGACACCCGCACTGATCGCGACCTGCATGATGTGAAGACACCCGCTGATCCGAAGCGCTCGATGCTCGGCAAGGCGCAGTTGAAATGGTTGATGCAATCAATGGAACAGAGCGACGCCGACTTCTTCTTCATCGCCTCCACGGTAAACTTCATGGTGCCGCACATCGGTGCCGGCGCGGCGAACCTCGATCGCAACAACGCCGCGGGCAAGGACGATGCCTGGACCGTGTTTCTCCATGAACGCGAGAAGCTCATCCGCCATTGGACGGACCAGATCAAGCGGCCGGTCTTTGTGCTGACGGGGGACCTTCACAACAGCCACGCGATCAAGGTCACCGACAACGTCTGGGAGTTCGCCTCAGCCCCGCACAATTCCCCGAATCACCGATCGGCCGTGGATGCCGGCAACCTGCCGATTCAAGGCACGTTCAAATACGGTCCCCGGGCCTGCGAGGTTCGCTGGTCGTCGCACCTGCTGGCCGACATCCCGCGGGAACATCGTCGATTCCCCAACTACTGCGTGGTGCAGGTGAACAACGTCTTCAACAACCCGCCCGAACCGGGGAAGGATCGTTGGGTGGCCTATCCGAAACCGCACGTCATGTTCCAGTTCTACGACGGCAACACGGGAGACCTGAAATACGTGGAAACGGTTCACTCCACTCGCTGAGGACAAATGTCCAAGACAGCGGACATCACGGTCTTTGTTCCGACACCGCTGCGACGCCATTGCAATGGGAGGCCGGAACTCACCCTTCACGCCTTTGATGTGCGCGCGCTGTTGCAGCAATCGGAAGAGGAATACCCGAAGGTTCATGAGGGGGTGTGTGACGAGACCGGAAAGGTTCGACGGCACATGAATGTTTTCGTCAACAAGGAGCACATGCAGGAATACGATGGGGTTGATACATCGCTGCGGAACGGAGATGTCGTAACCATCATGACGGCCGTATCCGGAGGTTGAGCATGCCAGACAAGACCATACTCACGATTGGAACCAAGAAGGGCCTGTTCGTGGCCGAATCCACCAAGTCGCGTCGCGGCTTCAAACTGCGCGGCCCCTTCGGCGAAGGTGTCGGCGTTTATTCGTCGCTGATCGATACCCGAGGTTCGACGCCCCTGATCTTCGCCTCAAGCTGCAACGCCTTCTTCGGCATGAAGGTGCTCCGGTCGAATGACCTCGGGAACAGTTTCCGGGAGACCAAGTCGGCGCCGAGTTTTCCGAGGAAGGACGGACGCGCCTTGCAGAACATCTGGGCGTTGGAACCCGGCAACGGCGGTCTCTGCATGCACACCATTCTGCGTGATGGCAATCGCGTGCACCTCGGTATCTCCACCGGCGGACATTACCTGAGTGAAGACGGAGGCGAGACGTTCAACGCGGCGAACACGGGCATCGGAGCCGGCTTCATTCCGAATCCCTTTCCCGAGTTTGGCCAGTGCGTGCACAAGATTGTCGGTCACAAGGATGTTCCCGGCCGGCTCTATATGCAGAACCATGGCGGCTGGTCCGAATGGGACGGACCGGGCGGTCCGCGACCGGACATCGGCGTGTTGCGCAGCGATGACCACGGTCACACCTGGTATTCGATCGCCAAAGGTCTTCCGTCCGATTTCGGTTTCCCCATCTGCGTACATGCCCAGAATCCGGATGTCGTGTATGTCCTGCCATTGGACGCCACCACCCGCACCTGTCCCGGCGCCCGCCCCGCCGTTTGGCGCAGCGAGAACGGTGGTCGTTCCTGGAAACGCCTGACCAATGGTCTTCCCCGCCGCGACGCCTACCACACCGTGTTGCGTGACGCGATGGACGTGGATGAGAACAGAACCCCCGCTCTCTACTACGGCACCACCACCGGCCAGGTGTGGATGGGACGCGACGGTGGAGAGAAATGGGAATGTGTATTCGATTCCCTGCCACCGATCTACTGTGTGAAAGTTTCTGTTGTTTGACGTATGAGATATCTCACGCTTTTCGGTGTCCTTTGTGCCGTAGTCGTTCAAGTTTCGGCCGCGTCCAAGCCGAATGTCCTGTTCATCGCGATCGATGATCTGAATGACTGGGTCGGTTGTCTGAACGGCCACCCTCAGGCATTGACGCCGAACATGGATCGCTTGGCCAAGCGGGGTGTGCTCTTCACCAACGCCCATTGCGCCGCGCCCGCTTGTTCGCCTTCGCGGGCGGCGGTGTTTACCGGGCAGATGCCGCAAAACAACGGGGTGTGGGCCAACCGTCAGCCGAAACTGGAGAAGAAGTATCGCGATCCGTTTGTGCTCCCGATGTCGTTCAAGCAGGCGGGCTACACCACTTTGGGAACCGGCAAGTTGCTGCATTCGAAACGAAAGGAAGTCTTCGATGAATACTTCGCCACGGAACAACGGTGGAGTCCCATCACAAAAAAGGCCGCTGATTACACCAAGGGAGAACTGCCCAGCAAGGGCACGGACAATCCGCGTCACGTGCTCATCCATCGTGGCAAATCCCATGTACTGCCGCTCAACCGCATGCCCTCCGATCGCTATCCTGAGAAAGCGGGTGGCGAATCGTTTGACTGGGGACCATGGGATGTGCCGGACAGCGATTTCGGTGACACCCTCATCACGGATTGGGCGATCGGGAAACTGAAACAGAAAAGCAAGAAGCCGCTGTTCCTGGGTGTTGGCTATTACCGACCGCACCAGCCGCTCTATGCACCCAAGCGCTTCTTCGACCGGTTCGAAGATGATCCCGGCAAGCTGCCGCCGATTCTCAAGCACGACCTCGATGACCTGAGTTCGATCGCCAGGCAATGGGCACTGGAACCGTTCACCTCGGGTGCGCATTCCACGGTTGTGAAGTTCAAGCAATGGCGTCCCGCGATCGAGGCCTACCTGGCCTGTGTCACCTACGTGGATCATGAAATCGGCCGACTTCTCCATGCACTGGACGATTCCGCCCTGGCTGACAACACTGTGATCGTCCTGTGGTCCGACCACGGTTGGCAGCTCGGCGAGAAACAACACTGGGGCAAATGGACCGGCTGGGAACGATCCACCAAGGTTCCGCTGATCATCGTGCCACCGAAGAACCATGCGGATCAGTTTGCCGCCAACCAACCCTGTGGCGAACCTGTCAACCTGATCGACCTGTACCCGACTCTCGTGGAGATGTGCAACGTGCCAGCACCACATCATGCACTCGACGGCCAATCCCTCGTGCCGAGCTTGAAGAATCCCTCGAAATCAACCGGTCGCACTTCCTTGACGATGTTTGACAAGGGCAACTGTTCCCTCCGCACCGATCGCTGGCGCTACATCCGTTACAACGAAGAATCGGAGGAGCTGTATGATCTGAAGAACGATCCCAATGAATGGCATAACCTTGGCAGCGACGGACGACACGACGCGGTCAAGCGAGTGATGGGTAAACTTCTCGAAGATCGTTTGGATCAGCTTGGCAACTGAATCTGCGCAAGCGATTCGTCTTTCACTTCTCAGCGGAAGAAAGCGGGTCGCTCATCTTCTCCGACCCATCGTTGATGAAAACCGTCTTTCACCGCCCTCATACGTGGTGCACAAAGAATCCATGCGATTCCTGTTTCTGCTTCCGTTCCTAATGGCGGGCAACCTTCTTGCCCAGAGTGAGCAACAACTCGCCGACTACCTGAAGCGTCATCCGGAAGCCGACAAGAACGGGGACGGGAAACTGACGCGGCAGGAGGCGCGGGATCATCGGCGGCGGGATCCGAGCCGGGGCGACAATCTTTCGTCCCGCTCACACATTCCAGGCATCAAGATCTCCCTCGCCGAGGCACCGTTGGAGAATGTCCGGCTCGAGTCCCCCGACGGCGTCACGCTGGACTTCGCCTATCGTAAACCAAAGGGCGAAGGACCGTTGCCGGCGATTCTCTTTTTTCACGGCGGCGGCGGATATTCGAATCTTGATGGGCTGCGCAAGAATCTCCTGATCGGCGCGGTGCAGACCCGTTTTCTGCAACGTGGATTCATCACTGTGCAATCCACCCGGCGTCCCTATTGGAAGTCGGCCAAGGGCGATCGGCCGACCGGTTTTTCCGACGCCGTGGACGATGCCAAGCGGGTGGTGGAGCGGGTCAAGTACCTGCCGGGCGTCGATCCGGATCGCGTGATTCTCTATGGCGGCAGTGGTGGCGGGATTCTCGCCATTGTCACGGCATCCCGGATTGGTGTGGCGGGCGTAATCGCCGGGGAACCGGCCACGGTGGTGGCGCTTGATCCCAGAACGGGCCAGTCAGCCAGTCCGGCGACATATCGTCCGCTGATGGAAAAGCCGCACGAAAAATTCTCCGGCGGGCGTCGCCAGGAAATGCTGGCGTGGATGGAGAAGATCGAGAGTCCGATCCTGATCCTGCAGGGCAAACCGGTCGGTCTTTACAGATCCAATTTCGAAATCCTGATCCCCGAAATGAAGAAGCTCGGAAAGGATATCTCTCACATCACCTATCCGGGCTTGAGTCATGGCTTCTATTGGGGCACGGCCAAGACCGGCGCCACCCAGGCGACGGTCAAAAAGATTCTCAAGGACACGGTTGAATTCATCGATAAACACACAGGCAAGTAGCATGTACAGCTGGTCCGCGCGGGCAGCGTGGAAGATTCCAGTTGATCAATGGACGCCTGCGCAGTAATCCGCCCGCCGAATGACTCCCGAAGAAACCATCGCATTCGTCCGGGCCAACGGCCTGACGGATGATCCGGATTTGCCGGTGCTTGAACAACTGGACGAGCAGGCCGGTTCGATGACGTGGTGGGCGGTCTTCAACTATGTCGTCTTTTGCATCCCGTTGTTCGGCTGGAAGTATCTCAGCATCGGCTGGAGCGTGCTCATCGGGGCCATCTTCTTCGGCAAGGCGTCCATGTATCTCTACGAAGCCAAGCGACTCCGCGAAGCAGTCGATTGCTTTGAACGCTTCGACGTGGAGACCCTGGCAGAGATGGATTCACTCCCGCCGAGCACGAACAGGCAAAGTGAACCGCAGTGAACGGTGGCGGAATTCGCGAAGAATTCCGATTTTGATGGCTGTTGAGTCGGAATATTTCATCTCTTTCGTTGCATGGTGGGAATGACCATTGCTCGCGGGAATCTGAAATGTCCCGGTACAAAGAGAAACCGTGAGCCCGGTATTCCGCACCCACGGTTTCTTGCGAATTCAACTCCCGGTTTTACTTGCGCAGAACAAACTTGCGGCTGGTGGCCTTGTCCTTGGTCGGAAAATCGGAAGGGACTTCTTGCGTGACTTTGCCGGTGGCGGCCCATTCGGTGCCACGGGTGAAGGTGGTGATGAAACTCACGCCTTCCAATGCGTCGTTGTCGTGACCCAGGGTGTTGTGGAACACGCGGCCGCTTCCGAACTTGATCACCATCAGTGAAGGTTCGTGACGGCCCTTCAGCTCGGGCTTCGAAAGATCTTCGCCGGTGGCGAGAATGGTCATCTGCTCAGCAGGACCACGCAGTCGCCCGTAGCATTCGTCCTTGCTCGTGAGCCAATGCTTGGGCAGGCCCTTGGTGATCGGATGATTCGGTTCGCGGATCGTGATCGGGAATTCGTGCTGCCGGCCATGCGCGCCGCCACGACCTTTGGAGGTGTCACGGACGAGCTTGCCTTTGTCATTGTAGTAGACGTAGGGGCCGTCCTTCTCATTGCGATTGCCCCAGCCGCCGAGACCGATCATGCGGTTGTAGGCGGCCCACTCCGGAAAGGAGTTGTCCGCCGCGTGAATGGAGACAAAACCGCCACCGTTCTTCACGAACTTCTCGAACGCCCTCTGGGTCTTCTCCGGCCATGGTGCGGCTCCCCATCCGAAGTTTGAGACGACGACATCATACTTGGCGAAGTCCGGGGCAAAATCTGGATCCGTCTTCGCCTTGCCATCCGTCGTTTCAATTCCGACGTAGTTCAGGAACGCCTTTTCCCGGCCGGCCTTCGAGGTGAATTTGGTGCGCTCGACATCCACTGTGAACAGCCCGGTGTCTTCGAGGTATTGTTTCATCATCAGCGTGCCCTTGGGCCAGACTGCGTGGTTGTTCTGACCGTCGACAATCAGGGCTTTCAGTTTGGCCGCGTCGGCATTCACCAACGTGGCGAGGAGGAGACAGAGTGAGAGAATGGTTTTCATGTGGATTTGTTGGCGGATAGAAAAAGGCAAATCGGGCTGTGATCAAGGTCAATCGACGCTCAGTTGCAGGCGAATCGGGTAGATGAGTCCCCAATCACGGCGGCGTTTGTAGGAATCGAGGGCGGTGGCGAGCGACGGTTTGGGTATTTCGACAGATCGTGACTTTCCGTTGAGATTAATCGTCGCCGGCTCGCTGATGTTCACCATCTCGGGGTGTAGCCAGAGGCTGAGGCGTTTCACGTTGGTGGTGACGATGGTGAATCTGTTGTTCCCTTCATGGGTCGCCCTCACGGCTGAGCCTCTGCCGTGGTAGTCGAACGGTGGCAGCGTCCAGGCGTTCCATTTTTCGATGGGCTCCGTTTGTTCCAATCCGACCCGGCCCCACATGGAAGGCAGCGCGTCGTAGCAGACCTTGCCGGAAGCGATGCGGTCGATGGATACCCAGCGGCGGTGTTGGACGTAGCGGAACTTGATGGCCGTATTGCCGATTGGTGTCACCAACGAGACTTGAACAAAGAACGGATCGCGGGATTTGTCCTTGATGGCGAGCAGGTGTTTCAACACATGCGGTTTGGCCGCGGCAAAACCGTGTCCCCACTTGTGCTCCAGATAAGTGTGCGGAACCTCTTGCGCTTTCATCTGCTGGATCGCGAGCCGCGGATAAGTGGCGTCCGTATAGCGACTGCGAAAGCCGTGACGTGAGTCGTTGGCGCCGTGCACCATGCAGAAATCCGTGCCAACAGCCCCGGCCAGTGGGCGGCTTCCCAGTCGCCGGAAACGGCGATGATGCTGGCGTAGCGATCCGGTTGGGTCTGGGCCACATGGTAGGCGCCATAACCGCCCATGGAATAGCCCATCACGAAGTTCCGATTGGGGTCGACGGCATGGCGGTGAATGACCTCTTCAATCACGTCGGCCAGGTAATCTTCCGTTCCCACCACGCTCCAGCGCCAGTCGTCGTTCGGATCCACCGGTGCGAACGGGCCGACGCCGATCAATCCGGTCCGGGTGAACAGGTCGGCCATCAGGTGCGCGTCGCGCGGTTCGTTCGCCCGCGGAAAGAGCATGTGAACGCCCGGCATGTCGTTCTTGGTCGAGCGGTTGCCGCCGTACAGATAGATCAGCAATCCGTTCGGCGGTTTGTTCGTATACGTGCCGGGAATCACATAGTAAAGCCGCGCATTCGGGTGTTTCTTCTGCAGCTCCGGCAATCCCGAGGGCGACGAACAAAGTCAGCAGGATGGGGCGCATGGCGATCCATCGTAGCAACGCCATTTGGGCGTTTCGAGTCATCGTATGCGCAGTTTGGATACCTCTGCAGACAGATGTCCAAAGGGCGTCGCTGCGAAGCAAGTCGGGCAAACGTTCATAAGATTCGCTTGCGAGGCGGAGGTGCGGCGGCAACGATCTGCGCATGCAACTGAATCGTCGCAGAAGTCTTGAGGTTCTGGGAATAGGATTGGCCGCCTCGGCCGTGCAACCCGCCTTCGCCGATCACCACGGAAGAAAGCCGAGGATCTGCTTCTTCACCAAGATGTTTCAGGACCTGACCTTTGACGAACTGGCGACGCTGACGGCGGAACTCGGCATGGCTGGTGTAGAAGCGACGATTCGTCCGGGAGGTCACATCGAACCGGCTGCAGCACCGGACAAGCTGCCGGAAATGGTGGCGGCAATGAGGAAGAGGAAACGCGAGGTGACGATCATGGCCTCGGGTATCAATTCCGCGACGGACAAGAAACAACACGCGGAAGCCGTGTTGCGGACGGCCGCCAAACTTGGCGTGAAGCATTACCGGATGTCCTATTATCGTTACGATCTGAAGAAGCCCATCAAACCGCAGCTGGCCAATTTCCGGTCTGAGCTGAAGGAACTGGCGGCGCTCAACAAGGAGTTGGGAATCCAGGCCCTTTACCAGAATCATTCGGGCAACAAATACGTTGGCGCCCCGATCTGGGATATTTGTGACCTGGTGGAGGATCTGCCGCGGGAAGCGGTGTCTTTGGCGTTCGACATTCGTCACGCCGCCGTGGAAGGCGGTTTGGCGTGGCCTCTGAACGCCCGCCGTGCGATGCCGCTCACCGGGTCGATCTACGTGAAGGATTATGTGTGGGACGGTCTGAAAGTGAAGAATGTGCCCTTGGGCGAAGGCCGGGTGGAGAAGAAGTTTTTCAAGGATTTCAAGATCGCCCGCTTCGACGGTCCGATCTCGCTTCACGTCGAATACCTCCATCGCAACGAGCCGGACGTTGCCACCAAGGGCAAGGCCGCCTACGCGAAAGATCTCGCCACCCTGAAGCAATGGCTGAATGGCTGACTCGGCCGGGTATTGGCAGTTTATGGGAATGCGGTTATAGCTTCGACCACGCACATGAGTGACACCCCGCGCATACTCTATTGCCATTGCAACTACGCCCAGGTCGTGCCGCCGGAAACGAAGGCGGCAGTGCTGGGAAAGTTGTGTGAATCCGGTGCGGCATTTGACGCGGTGGCCGACCTTTGTGAGATGGCGGCGCGCAAGGATCCGGCGCTGAAACGCCTTGCTGATGGCGGACCGGTGAAGATCGCCGCTTGTTATCCACGGGCGGTGAAATGGATCTTTGGCGGGGTCGGTTGCAGGCTGAACAATGACACCACCGAGGTGTTGAACATGCGCGTGGAGACCCCGGAAGACGTCGTTGACGCGCTGTTCAATTCCGAGATCACCGCCAACCTGCCGGAAGACGGCACACCCGGCACCGTGCCGGGTGCAGAAGACGACGGGTAAACCGAGAAACGAATCATGAGTCTGACTGAAGAATCCACTCTCCGCGTGTTGCTCTACGAAGGCACGGGCTCCGCAGAATTGCCCGGCACGGACCGCCTTGCGGCCATGACCGCTCTATTGGAGCGCGGTTATTCGGTCACCCGCGCCACTGGTTCCGGAACGGTGGCTCCGCATGATCGCGGCTCGATGTATGTGCTCGGCAAGTTTGATGGCGGAAACGCTCCGACCGATCGCATTGAACAGGACGATGCTTCCTTGAAATTTCAGGACATCGGGAATCTCGACACGGAAGAGATCGTCGAAAAGGTCGAATCAGTCCGCGCCGAAACCGATTCCGTTCAGCCTGGCAACTGGAAGCCCTGGTTTCCCGTGCTCGACTACGATCGCTGCACGAACTGCATGCAGTGTCTGTCGTTCTGCCTGTTCAACGTCTACGGCGTCGATGACGACAATCAGATCCAGGCGCAGAACCACGACAACTGCAAAACCAATTGTCCGGCCTGCTCCCGGGTCTGCCCCGAGGCGGCCATAATGTTTCCCAAATACAAGAGCGGTCCCATCAACGGGGACAAGGTGACCGCGGCTGACGTCGGGGGAGAAAAGATGAAGATCGACATCTCCGCCTTGCTGGGTGGCGATGTCTTCTCCGCCTTGCGCCAACGCTCGGAACAGGCCAAGGAACGATTCAGCCAGGAACGCGACGAGAAGCAGGCTCTCAACGAGCGAAAGAAGTGCCTCACCAAACTGGCCCAGAACAATGATATTCCGGCCGAAGTGCTGATGAGCCTTCCGTCTCCGGATGAAATCATGCAAAAGGCCGAAGAAGCCAAGGCGCGGGCGGAGGAGGCCCTGGGTCGCCAGAAGAAATCTGAATAGCCACCGGGTTCGAACCATGGACAACAAGGTCATCTACAAATGGGTCGAGGAAATCGAGCAGCGCTGCCGGTTTGCCGATCTTGCGCTCAAGGAGATCCGGGACAGTCTGAATGACCAGGTACCGGAGCGCGTGTTCCTCCACGTTCATTCATACCTGGATCAGGTGGCCGTCCTGAATGGCATGCTCTGGCCCAAACGCCAGGCCTCGCTTCCGCGTGGAGACGAATTGCGCAAGGCCTTGGGCGTCAATGACTCGAGCGCTTTGAACATCCGCGCCTTTCGCGGCCAGATCGGGGCCGAGGACGAGTCATATGAGGATTGGCTCAACGGTCTACCGGAGCCGAACTACTTCGATTTCAATCTCATGCCCGCCAGCACGATGACCGGCTTCAGTTCCGACACCTTTCATCGCGACCTCGATCCCGAGTCGTTCAAGTTCACCTACCGAGCAGGTGTGTGCGATTTGAAATCAGTGCATGCGGAAGTGCGGGCCCTGCAGTCTGAAATCACCCGTTGGAAGCGCGAAAACTCACCCTGGTAAGCCATGTTTCCTGAACTCGCCTATCGCACGCTTCGTTCCGCTGACCCGCGATGTGTCGCCAAGTTTGCCTGGAACTTCGGTTTCAAGGGCATGCTCTCAGTGGAGCGCTTCAAGCGCCGCATCAAGCGCGGCGACTACTTCCCGGCCTTTCTTTACATCTCGATCATCAATTCCTGCAATCTCCGTTGCCAGGGCTGTTGGGTGGACGTGGAGGCGCAACGCAGCACAATTGATATCGAGGCGATGAACCGCCTGATCAATGACGCGAAGGCGCATGGCAATTCATTCTTCGGCATCCTTGGCGGTGAGCCGTTCATGCATCCGGAGCTGTTCGACATCCTGGAAGCCCATCCGGATTGTTACTTTCAGGTCTTCACCAACGGACAGTTCATCACGGAGAAGGTCGCGGAAAGATTGCGACGCGCCGGCAACGTGACTCCGCTGATCAGCATCGAGGGCAACGAAGTGGTGAGCAATGAGCGCCGCGGCAAGGTCGAGGTCTATAATCGCACCATGCGGGGCCTGAAGAATTCGATCAACGCGAAGGTGTTGACCGGTGTGGCAACGAGCGTCTGTCAGTCAAACATCGATGACCTGCTATCCGAAAACTGGTTGCGCCAACTGATCGATCTTGGTGCGCACTATTGCTGGTATCACACCTATCGGCCGGTCGGGCCGCAGATGACCGAAGATCTCTCGCTGCGTCCGGATCAGCTCGTTCGCGTGCGGGAATTTGTCACCTCCATGCGTGCCAAGATGCCGATCGCGATCATCGATGCCTACTACGATCACGACGGCAAGGCGCTTTGCCCGATGTCCACCGGCATCAGCCATCACATCAGTCCCTACGGTGACATTGAACCGTGTCCGATCCTGCAGTTCGGCAAGGAGACAATTCACGATAAGCGGGGCATCTACGAAAC
>JAYPXF010000041.1:23381-31604 GCA_038154405.1 Verrucomicrobiales bacterium
AGTTCATGAAGGACTTCCGCAAACTGAGCGCCGAGGCCACCCGAGGATGTGTCGTGCTTGAGCGACCGGACCTGGTGAAAGATCTTGTGAACAAGCATGGCGCGAAAGACACCACGGCGCGTCAGTCCGCCATGGCGGAATTGGACGCCATGCAACCGCGTTTCAGCCAGTGGCTGCCGGGTGAGGAAGTGCCGGAGAAGCACTGGATGTACAAGCTGGCCAAGCGCTTTTGGTTCCACGACTTCAACGCCTACGCGAAAACGCCGGCTGCCGCTGAGGAAAAGGCGCGGCAATTGCAGGAGCAACTCGGCGAACACGAAGAGGCCGCGTAAAGCCGCTTGGCTTCGTGAACGCGCCAGCGTCCTTGCCCGCTCAACTGCCTGAATCGATCATCTGCGCGCGTCTGCCCCCCTTGGCATCGTCGACCCACGTAGGGTATTTCCCCGTCGCTTTTCAGGCAGCCCCTGATAGGCCGATTCTGGAGGTTTTCCTAACAATCTTCCCGGGCAGAAAGTCGACGTGGGTACCGCCGCGTCGGCGACGCCCTATTTGTATCATGGACGAAACAGCCGACAATCAGTCCGCCATGCCGAGCCCCGGCCGCCAACGGGTGAAGGTGCTGGTGGCGGACGACAGCCCGGAATTCCTCGTCGCCGCGACGGAGACATTGAAAGGTGACCCGCGTCTGGAATCGGTGGGGGTGGCGCTCAATGGCGCTGAGGCGATTCGCATGGCCCGACAGGTGGAACCGGATCTCGTGTTCGTGGATCACACGATGCCCGAGAAGGACGGCATCGAGACCGCGGTGGAGCTCAAGAAGCTGGCCAAGCCGCCCCGTGTGGTGGTGATCACCAGAGCCGAGGACCCCGTCACGCAATCCCGCGCCAACGAGGCGGGTGCGGACGCGTTGATGCCCAAGAGCGATTTCATTGACGGCGTTGGCGGTCTGATCGATTCCATGTTCTTTCGTGGCGGACGCGCCAATCGGGGGACGCTTTCGGCAAATCTGGGAGAACGGATTCGCAATCTGAATCATGACGCAACCGTCGTGCTGATCGATGATGATTTCGTCACCCAGGAACTCGTCAGTTTCCTCCTCACCAATGCCGACTATCGGATTCACAAGGCCGGCAACGGCCGCGATGGTTTGCAGCTGGTACGCAAGTATCGGCCGGAGCTGGTGTTGCTCGACATCGGACTGCCGGACATCTCGGGCATCGAGGTGTGCAAGGAGATCAAGAACGATCCGGAGCTGAAGCACACCTTGGTGATGCATCTTTCCGCCACGCATACCTCCGAGTCCGACATGGAGCGAGGTCTGAAAGGTGGCGCCGATGCCTATTTCACACTTCCCTTTCAGCAGGAACAGTTGCTGTCCCGCGTGGATTCGCTTGTGCGCATTGCCCGCTTGGAGGCGGCGATGCGGGCGAATGAACAGTTCCACGAGGACCTGTTCCAGAATTCCAACTTCGGCGTCGCCTACGCGGCTCCCGACGGGCGTCTGCAGTCCGTGAATGAACCGTTACGCGAACTGTTCGCCCGGGAAAACTGGCAGATCTCGGGTCGGCGTCTGATAGATCTGGCTTCGGAAGATGACCGCGAGGCGATCGAGAAATCCATCGAGCGCATGAAGTCCGGAACCCATCTGGTTCATCGTGGCGAATGCCGGTTCGAGCGAGCCGGGGGCGAGCCTCTGTGGGTGCGCTTGACCGTGTTCCCCCAGCGCGACGGCAGCGGCAAGGTCGGTCGTCTGATCGTTCTCTTCGAAGACATCACACCGCAGAAGAAGGCGAACGAAATGCAGGAGACGATGCTGGAATCCATTCCGGCCAGCATTGCGTTGCTGGATCCTTCAGGGCGGATCGTGGCCACCAACAAGACGTGGGACGAGCACTTCACCAGCCGGCGTCTGATGAACCGGTCGCTGACGACCGGCGGCAACTTTCTCGACTATTGCGCAGCGGTGAGTTCTGCCGTCACCAGCGGGCGGCGCAAGCTCTCGCAAGGCGTGCAGGAAGTATTGGACGGTGCCACGCCAGGCTTTGAGGCCGACTATTCTCATGGCGAAGGCCGGGACCAGAAATGGTTTCAGATCACTGCTAAGCGGATGGATGGCAATCATGCAGAGGGCGCACTCGTGATGCATTTGGACATCACGGACAAGACCAATCTCGAACATCAGCTGCGGCAATCGCAGAAGATGGACGCCTTTGGGCAGTTGGCCGGTGGCGTCGCCCATGATTTCAGCAACCTGCTGATTGTCGTGCGTTGCAATGCGGACATTCTCGCGCGTCCCGGATTCAATCCCGGCATCCGTGGCAAGTGCATCCGCGACATTCAGGCTGCCGCTGAACGGGCCAGCAAGCTGACGCGGCAGTTGCTCGCCTTCAGCCGGCAGCAGCCCATGGAGCTTTCCGAAATCGATCTCGGCCAGTCCGTGCACAACCTCATGAGCATGCTCAAGCGCCTGCTCGGCACGGGCGTGAAGATCGAATGCGACATTCACGATCCGCTGCCTCCGACGTTTGGTGACAGTGCGATGATTGATCAGGTGCTCATCAATCTGGCCGTCAACGCCCGCGATGCGATGCCGGATGGCGGGACATTGACCGTGCGGATACAAGCCGTGCACACCGAGCCGCCGGTGAGCCAGGAAACGCGTGACACCAATTCGTGGATCAAGGTGAGTGTGATTGACACGGGCAGCGGAATTCCGGCGGAGATTCGTGACCATATCTTCGACCCGTTCTTCACCACCAAGGAGTCCGGCAAGGGAACCGGACTCGGATTGGCGACCGTGCACGGTATCATCAGTCAGCATGAGGGTTGGCTCGAGTTGGAATCCGAGCCGGGTGAAGGCGCGGAATTCCGGTTTTTCCTGCCCGCTATGCCCGACGAAGGACGCGTCGGCATCGGGCGTGAATCCGAACCGGAGATTAAGGGACGCGGTCGCGGTGTGATTGTGGTGGAGGACGACACCGATGTTTTGACCGGCATCGTGGTCACCCTCGAACAGGCTGGCTTCAAGGTCTGGCAGGCCGCGGACAAACGTGAGGCCGAACGGATTTGGAACGATCACCGATCCGAGATTTCGATGGCCATCGTGGACATCGTCCTGCCCAATGCCGAATGCGGCGAGGAACTCGTGGAACATTTTCAGGTCGACACGCCGGATCTCTCAGTACTGTTGATCAGCGGATACCGATCCAAATCTACCCGGTTGGAGAGCGCAGAGCAGGTGGAATTCATCCAGAAGCCGTTTTCGATGCGCGAACTGACCGAGGCATTGGCGAAGCATTTCGATGAGCGTTGAAACAACCACACCGACGACGACAGACCTGGTGTCGGCCAGCAGCCGGCCGGCACCGGGACTGTCCAGTCGTCGCTCCGCCCAATCGCGGCCGCGGGTGATGTTGGTGGATGACAACGACGCGTTCCTCAGTGCGATGGAACTCCTGCTCCCGCGCCTCTTCGACATCGAGATCGTCGCGTCCGAGCAATCCGGTCCCGACGCGCTTGAGAAACTGAAGGAGCGGGAAGTCGATCTCGTGATCGTGGACTACAGGATGCCCGGTTTGAACGGACTCACCTTCGCCCGTCGCGCTCGTGAAGCCCATATCTGGACCCGACTCCTGTTGGTCACCTTCAATCCCAGCCCCAGTCTCGAAGCCGATTCCCGCGACAGCGGCGCCGACGGCGTCATCAACAAGGCCGAGATCCAGGACGACCTCGAGCAATACATTCCCCGCTGGTTCGGTTGCAACAGCCGTTGAACCAACCCGATTCACATTGAAAACGTTCATCTGACTCCTACGCTGGGGTCATGGCTTCCCCACTTCCTCTTGCCCGCCCTGCTACCCGCCGCAGATTCCTCAACGCAACCGGACTGGGGATTGGCACAGGATTGTTGACCGGGCCACGAATCACATCAGCAAGCGGCACCTTGCCGGGCCGCTGTGTGCGCGAACAGATCCGGAGGGGCAAAGATCCGTTGTGCGGTGCTGAAATCTGGCAGCTGACGAGTGCCCCGGTCATCAGCCACGACATTTACGGCGAACAACTCTACTGTTCGGCAAAAGGAACTCGGATTGCATTCGTGCGTAGTGCCACGACGGACATACGCGATGGCAAGATGGAGCTGTTTGTGGCTGATCTTCATCAGAAAGGAGTTCGCCCTTGCCGATTGGCCTGCCGCACACCCCGCCGGTGACCGGTCACGAATGTTGGCTGGGCAAGACCGGCCGCATCCTGCTGACCACACAGGGCAGCCGCATCTACACGGCGGGAGTGGGAGACCAGGAGGCGAAGCTGATCGCCCGCGGAAACGGCTTCATTCACATTTCCGCTTCGCCGGACGGACGCTTCTTCGTAGTGGACAACATCAGCACTGGGCGCCTGCACCTCGGTTATGTGGCCACCCGACGGATCGTGCCGTATCTGCGATACGGGCGCCAGCGGTGGCTCGCAGCAATACTCCCATACACATCCTTACATCACGCCGGGCAACCACCGGGTGATCTTCAATTCCGATCGCACCGGCATTCCGCAGGTCTACGCAGCACGCATTCCAAAGGAAGTGCTGGCAAAGTTGGAGGCTTGAAACGGTTTTGCAAATTCGTCCTCGTCACTTCCGCTGTCACGGGGTTGTAATCCGCGTACATGAAACAGATCAGTATCGCCGTCGCCCTGTTGTTTTCGATTTCCGTCGTCGGAGCCAACGAAATCGCCGCGTCTCAGCAGAAGTGGATTCCCGTCTACAAGAAGCAGGTGAACATTCCCGATCCGGCGGACATGCTGATCAACACTTATCCGGAACCGAATCTGAAGAAGGGATTTTCGAAACTCTTCAACGGCAAGAATCTCAACAACTGGATCCCGCGTGGTGGTCATTGCAAGTTCGAGACGAAGGGTAACGCCATCGTGGGCACCACCGTGCCGGGTTCACCCAGCACCTATCTTTCCACGAAGAAGGACGACTACACGGATTTCATCTTCACCGCCGAGTTGAAGTGGGAGGTCGACGGCAACACCGGCATCATGTTCCGCGCCGATTCGAAGCAGGAAAAGGACCGGAAAGGCAAGATGAAGGAAACCGTCTTCGGCCCCCAGGCTGAGATGGAGGCCTATGCCAAGGAACGCTACTGGTCTGGTGGCATCTACGGCCAGAGCGCCGGCGGCTGGATTTATCCCATGTGGTTGGATGCCCACGCAAAGACCCGCAAGGCAATGAAGCCCAAGGGCTCCTGGAATCGCATCACCATTCAGGCCAAGGGCGACACCATCAAGACCTGGCTGAATGGCGTTCCCGCCGCCCACTGGAAAACTAAGGAATACAAGCAGGGATTCTTCAGCCTCCAGATCCACTCCGGCAAGGCCGGCACGGTCCTCTTTCGCAATCTGAAGGTGAAGGAACTGAAGTAGTCACCCCATGTCCACCGAGGCGCATCAACAGCTCACCCGCCCCCTCGGCGAATGGGTTGGCGAGGTCATCATTCCTTCCAATCCGGATCTTCCGGAAGGGGCGAAGGCCGAGAGTCGCATTCGTTCGACGTGGCAGTTGAACGGATGGAAGGTCGTTTCTGAATACGAGCAGACCGGTCTCGCGGAGACGCCCTACACGGCCCACCGCCTCTATGGATGGGATCCCAAGCAGGAGAAATACACCTTCTACTGGTTCGACTCGGACGGCTGGGATCCCGGAGCGCCGGCGCTGGGTGATTGGGATGGAGATACGCTGCAGTTCACCGAGACCACGACCATGGGCCCGACCCGTTTCACCTACACCTTCGAGGGGAAGGACCATTACACGCTGAAGGTCGAAAACTCCACCAACGTACAGGATTGGAAACTCCTCTTCACCGAACACTTCCGGCGAACCGGCGACTAACTTGACCTCGGGGATTCCATTTCCGACAGTCCCGCTCATTCAATCCGAGAATCTATGAACAACCTCAAACGTCATGTCCTCATCGTGGCGGCGCTACTCGGCGTCGCAATTCAATGCGCCTCCGCTGCTGCGAAGCCGAACATCCTGTGGATCACCAGCGAGGACAACGGCATCTCCTGGGTCGGTTGCTACGGCGGCACGAACGCCAAGACCCCGGCCATCGATCAGTTGGCGAAGGAGGGCTTTCGTTATCTCTACTGTTTTGACAATGCCGCCGTCTGTGCGCCGACGCGTTCCGTGTGGATTACCGGCATGTACGGCATTTCCAATGGCACGCAACCGATGCGCAGCCGCAACCTGATTCCGCACGACCAGATTCCCTACTATCCCGACCTCCTCAAGAAAGCCGGCTACCACACCTCCAATCCCGGCAAGACCGACTACAACATCGGCGGTCGCGAGGACAAGCAGTGCTGGGACTACAAGGGCGGGAAAGGCAAAACCCAGTATGGCTGGCGCATGCGCAAACCCGGTCAGCCGTTCTTCGCGGTCGTCAACATCGGCGACAGCCACGAAAGCCGTGCGCACGGCAGTCTGGACGAGGTGAAGAAGGATCCGTCCAAGATGAAGCTCTTCTCCTATCACCCGGACCTCCCGGTCATCCGCAAGAACTACGCGAAGTATGCCGAAGCGGTCGAACGCATGGACAAGAAGGTGCAGGACACCATCAACGCGTTGAAGAAGGACGGTCTCTACGAGAAGACCATCATCATCTACAACTCCGACCACGGCGGCGTCCTGGCCCGCAGCAAACGCTTCCTGTATTCCAGCGGCGTGCACTGTCCGCTGATCGTGCGCATTCCCAAAGGCCTCAAGCATCTTTACCCCGCCACGAAACCCGGCATGACCGTCGACCGCCTGGTCAGCTTCATCGATATGCCGAAGACCTGGCTGAGCCTCGCCGGCGCGAAGATTCCGAGATCATTCCAAGGCACCGTCTTTCTTGGCCAAGGCATGGAGCCGGAACCCGCCCATCACCTCGGCTTCCGCGAACGCGCCGACGAACGTCTCGACCACGTCCGGCTGATGCGCGGCAAACGCTTCGCCTACCACAAGAACTACTACCCCTTCGCCCCAGCTGGCCATCACCTGGCCTACCTGTGGAAAGCCGAGGCCACGGCCGCGTGGGAACAACACCATCGCGATGGCAAGACCGACGCCATCACCGGCCGCTTCTTCCGTCCGCGTGTGTCCGAGGAGTTCTACGACAACCAGAACGACTTCGACAACGTCCACAACCTGATCGACTCCCCGAAACATCAGCAGAAGATTGCCGAACTCAAGGCCGCCCTCCGCGAACAACAATTGAAACTCCGCGACTCCGGTCTGCTCCCGGAAAAAATGCGCGAACGCCGCGCCGCCGCCAACAACGTCACCATCTACGAAATGGTTCGGGATGACCGACTCTATCCCTTGGCGAAGTATCTCGATGCCGCTGACCTCGCCCTGGCGCGGGAAAAGAAGAATCTGAAGACCTTCACCAAGTGGCTATCGGACCAGGACGAAGGCATGCGCTGGTGGGCCGTCGTTGGGCTGCACCTCTTGGGAGCCGACGCCAAACCCGCCACTCGCAAACTCAACGCCGCCCTCAAGGACGACATCCACGAGATCCGCATCATGGCCGCCTGGACCCTGGTCAAGCTGGGCCAGAAAAAGAAAGCCTTGGCCGCTCTCGACAATCTCATCACCGACGGCACCGACAACGAGAACATGCTGCACAACGTCATCGACTGGATGGGCGAACCCGCCTATCCGCTCGTGAAGAAATACATCGAAAGCGGCGGCACCCGCCAAGGCCGCTACGGCATCGGCATCTTCGGCCGCATCGCCCAACTCCAAGGCTGGTAAGCCACCCGCAACATTCACACAACGGGAGGGACAAGCGACTCGACTGAGCTCGTCGAACGTCTCCCGCTTGTCCGCGACCCCGTCAATCCTTGAGCAAGTACACGCCCGTAGGATGGACATTCCTATCCGTCCCCGCATGCCGGCAACGAAGGAAGTAATCAGTGATTAGAACTCAGTAGTCAGAGTTCCCGCGCCAGCAACTGATCACCGATTACTGATTACTGAATCACTCCGAAAACACCCACTCCACCCTGCAATCGCCCCCAACGATCGCCACAAATACCAAAACCAATTGACACCACCCCCGAATACTGATTTCTTCCCCGTCCCAACTGGGCGGGACGTAGCTTAGCTTGGTAGAGCGCCACGCTGGGGGTGTGGAGGTCGCTGGTTCGAATCCAGTCGTCCCGACCATTTTTCTTTCGGAC
>JAYPXF010000042.1:0-26528 GCA_038154405.1 Verrucomicrobiales bacterium
CACCCTCGGTCCAACCTCTCCCTCTATATAAACACTTCTTTTTCAAACAGGCTCTAAGCACATCAGGTGGTATTGGCGATAGGTGCCCGGAACATTCCAGATGCGTGATCGCGCGCCGCCTTCCTTCGGAACCTCCAGAATTCGCGACACCGCAAACTGCCCGCTCTCCGGTTCGTAGACGGCCATCCAATCGACCCGTTCTTCGATGTAGAACCTGCGCGCCACCCCCTTGGTGTCGCGCAGGGACCCGCTCAATATGTCCGCCTGTCCGTCCATGCCCGCCAAGAACCCGGACACCGTCGGCCGCCACGCATGCATGAAATGGTAGACCAATTTCAACGGGGTCTCGCTGGCGGCATGAACATCGACCGCTTCGTAGAGGCGCCCGTTCCGAAGGAGCCACTCGGATCTGGTTTCGAACGAACGGATTTTGGACTTCCGCTGAAAACGGACGTCTTCGGCGCCTTTCAGTGTCTCCGCAGCTGCCACTTTCCTGCCGTCCATCAACCAATTTGTGGATTGCAACTCCTCCGGTTCATTCTCGAGATGGGCCGTGCCGATGAACCCCACCCAGAGAAATGAAAACACCGTTCCATACGCGCTGCGTTCCGTGGTCATCGGCCGACCGCGAAAGTCAATCCGCGCCGGTGTCCACTGACGTTTGCTTTCGAAGACCACACGCACATCACCGACTTCGGCCCGGACGCGTTGATCGGCAGACTAACCAGTCAGAAAGATGAAGCAGACCAGGGTGACAAGGATGGCTTTCATGAATCAGGTTTCAAACTGGTCGGTTGTTTCCGGCAAGTCAACCCACGCGGGGGTCATTCACATGCGGCCAGCCGTCCGGTACGACAAACAGGCGCCGCGTTTCCTCCCTGGCTTCATCGAAGAGTGCGACGTGCATTGCGGTCGTCCGCTTGGCGAAGTGGTCTCGTACGCAATCAGCGAATTCATCCATGGATCGGTACGGCCTTTCCGGGGTCAGCCAGAACGGTTTCTTCATGACCGAGAACGCCTGTGCCCGGCCGTCGAATCCGCCTTTCCCGTCGATCTCACCGGCATGCATCCATCCGCCTCGCAAGTGTCCCGGATTGAGCATCTCCACATCCAATGCCAGGTCGATGCCGGTTGGCTGGAACAACCACCCTTTGACGAAGGCCTGCCGTATCTCCACGTCGTTGTAGATCCGACCACTGAGGGGAAGTTGATGATTCCGCATCCGTTCGAGCTTGCGTTCCAGGCTGTCATTGGTGTTGGGACCCAGATATTTCGGATGGCCGTCGTTGCTAGTCGTCTGCAGGTAGAATTTGACCGCCACCTCCCAGTGATTGAGCCGGCCGGCTTCGTCGCGAAACACGAAGTCGAGTTCGCCCAAGGTCCGCTCTTCATCGCGGACCGGCTGACGATGCGCGATGATTTCGACACCCCGGATGTGTTTCAACCAGAAGTGAATCAGGTTTTCAAAGTAGTGCCCGACCCGATGCTCCGTCCGCTCTTCCACGAAAGTCACCAGACGATTCGCATCTATCTGATCGGTGGCAAGCGACCAGTCGGATCGTGAACCGTCCATCTCCAGCAAGGGCGCACTCGCGACCGCCCAGATCAGATCTCGTGTGTATTGCCCCGCGGTCGCGTCGATGGTTTGAGCGTAGGCAACGCAACCCTCGTCCGCCAGTCGGATCGGCGAGGTGGAATCACGCTTTCAGATCCGTGTTGGGCGTGTAGAGCATTGGGCCAATGAAGGGGTTGTCCCTGCTGGTGTTGCTTCCACTCGTTTTCGGCGGTCCTGCGTTCGCCGCGGATTCGGAAGGACGCACTGCCAGCTTCGTCTTTCGCAAGAAGCCATACCGCAAGCTGACCGTCTATTACCCCGACGATTGGAAGGTGACCGACCGCCGTCCGGCGCTGGTGATCTTTCGCTGTCGGATTCCGTTTCAACGCGAGTATTTCCGAAAGCTCGGCATGGTCGTAATCAAGCCGTCGACCGCCCCCGGTCAACTCCGGCAATCTGCCCAGGCTCAGCCTTGAAGAAATCGCGGACCTGCCCAAGCCACGCGACCAGGTCGCGGACACCAAGAGCGCCATCCGCCACCTGCGGGCCAATGCCACCAAGCTCGGGATCGATCCGGAAAAGATCGTGGCAACGGGAACCTCCGGTGGTGGAGATCTGGCATTGCAATCCCATCTCAACCGCCATTTCGAGGACCCGGGCGATGATCGCACGGTCTCCCCGAGCCCGAACGCCCTTGTGCTCTACTGCCCCGCCTTTGACGGCATCGACATCTGGTTTGTGAAGACGAAGGACATCGTCGACCGCACGAAGAAGGAAGCTCCGGGGTATTCGCCGATGTTGAACCGGTTCATTGCGGGCACGAAGGGCGAATACGCCCAACCGCTTGATCATCGGGCGAAGCTGTTGGAACTGGCGGCCGACATTGGTCGGAACAAGAGACTGCCCGCCAGGGAGGTCGCAGCGTTTCAGGAAATCATTTCCCAATTCAATCGACGCGACTAGCAGTTGCTGCATCCGATCGACGACGCGTTGAAAATGTCCGCATCGCGAATACTCACGCGAGATCCGCTGCCGCCCACCATCATCCTGTTCAGGGAACGTGACCACCTGTATCAATACCAGAGGGCTTTTGTGAAGCGGGCCCGGGAACTGGGGCAGACGTTCGATCTCAAGATCTACCCGCGCGGCGGACACAGCTTCATGACGCAACCGGCTTTTGAAAAAACCAGCACGTTCGAGGTGGCACACTTTCTCCGCCGGAAGGGGCTGCGGGCACCGGTTTCGCCAGATTGAGCGGTGCTGTTTACGGCCGATCGCTCGGCGATCAGCTCAGGATGTCGTGGGCCACATTGCCGTAGATGTCGGTGAGACGAAAATCACGTCCCGCATGGCGATAGGTGAGCCGTTCGTGATCGATGCCGAGGATGTGCAGCAAGGTCGCGTGGAGGTCATGCATGTGCACGGGATTCTCGACCGGCCCATAGCCAAAATCATCGGACGTACCATACGTCAAGCCGCCCCGCACGCCGCCGCCGGCCATCCACACGGTGAACCCCTGGGGATGATGATTTCGGCCGTTGCCGTTCTCGACCATCGGGGTCCGCCCAAACTCGCCGCCCCAAAGCACCAATGTGTCGTCCAGCAGACCGCGCTGTTCCAGGTCGTTCAACAGTGCCGCGATCGGTTGATCGGTCTTGGCGGATTCCTTGATGGTTCCGTCGATCACCTTCTTGTGATGATCCCAAGTGTAGTCGGTCGAGACCTGGATGTAACACGCGCCGGCCTCGGCGAGCTTCCGCGCCAACAGGCATTGGCGGCCAAAGTTGTCGGTCGGATTCGCATCAATTCCGTATTGCTGCAAAGTGGCTTTCGATTCGCCTTTCAAACTCATGATCTGCGGCATGGTCGCCTGCATGCGAAACGCGGATTCATAGCTGCTGATCAGTCCTTCGATGCCGCTGTCTCGACCGCTGCGGGCCAGATGTGAGCGATTCAGAGACTGGATGAGATCCAGTTGACTTCGTTGAATTTCAGAACTGACCCGCGGGTTGGACAGGTTGGGAATGGTCGCCTTGGCGATCGGGATTTCCGCCGACCCGATGGCCATGGCCTGATGGGTGTCCGGGAGAAACGCGTTCCCGTAATTCTGAATCCCGCCATGCCCGCGCGGAGGCGACACGGTGATGAACGCGGGCACGTTTTCATTCGCGCGACCCAGACCGTAGCTCACCCAGGCACCGACGCTGGGACGAACGAGATTGGCGTTTCCCGTGTGCAGCCGCAGGAGCGCCTCGCCGTGAGCCGAACCTTCCGTATGCAGAGAGCGGATGACGCACAGTTTGTCGGCGTGCCGGGCGAGATGAGGATTGTTCTCGCTCATCCAAACACCGCCTTGTCCGTGTTGGGCAAATCTGAAGGGTGATCCCAGCAATGTCCCCAGCTTTCCGGATCTGCCGACGTCCTTGCCATCAAGCTGTTTGCCGGCACTCCGATTAAGTTCCGGCTTGGGATCAAAGAGGTCGACGTGACTCGGCCCACCCCACATGAACAGAAAGATGATCCGCTTTGCGCGGGGCGCAAAATGCGGTTGGTTCGCGTCCGCCTGTGACAGTCCCGCCAAGGCCAAAGAACCGAAACCGCAGGCGCTGGCGCGCAACATGTCGCGACGGGTCAAGGCGGTATTGAAGCGGTTGCAGTTCACGGGGTTAATCGAGAAATTGAAATCGGCTGGAAGACAGTAACGCATGCACGGCCAGCGCCCAAGCGCGCTTACCCGGTGCCTCCGTGTCTTTCGTCTTGGTTTCGCTCTTGCGAAGGAAAGCCAGCATCAAAGCCTGTTCCTGATTCGTCGGTGCCTCGCCGAGGAGCAGGTTGAACAGACGCTGAACGCGTCGTGATTCGTTGTCGGGTTCGAGGTCGAACAACCGCTCGGCTATGGCCCCGGATGCGTCGGCCACGCTCTTGTCGTTCAACATGAACAGACTCTGCGTCGCCGCCGTTGTGAGTGGACGCGCTCCGGTCGTGGAGTGTGGATCGGCAAAATCAAATGCCTCGAAGATCTCCGGCAGGTCGTTGCGGATCATGGGGAGGTAGACGCTGCGATGTGGGATATCGGTGCGCCGCCGGTTCTTGTTCGCTCCGACCGCGGTGGCCTGATCTCCCAGGTAGCTGACGGTTGAATTCACGTGGGCCAGTTCGAGTTTGTCCGCGGCCAACAGCATGGCATCGCGCAGGGACTCAGGATCCAGTCGACGACGGTGCGCGCGCCACAACAGGATGTTCTCCGGATCGATCCGGCCGGCCCGTTCGTCAAACTCCGTGCTCATCGCAAAGGTGCGGCTCAGCGCGATCTGTCGCACTAGTGACTTGATCGACCAATCGGATCGAATGAGTTCGCCAGCCAGATAATCGAGCAACTCCGGATTGCTGGGTGCCTCGCCGGTGCGTCCAAAATTGTCTACCGTGCGAACCAGACCACGACCGATCAGATGATGCCAGATGCGGTTGGCGAGAACGCGTGCGGTGAGCCGACCAGCGCCGTTCTCCGTGTCCGTGAGCCACTCTGCCAATTCGATCCGACCGCTGCTCCCCGCGGCGATGGTCGGTTGATGGGATCGACTGATCACCTGCAGGAATCCGCGCGGGACCGAATCTCCCGGCTCGTTGTACGCGCCCGCCTTGCGGATGGCTTCGTCGGCCGGTGATTCGGCGTCGGCCGGAATCATGGCCCGAGGCGGAATGCTCTTCTTGTCGGCAATGAACTTGTCGAGGCCGGCAATAAGGACGTTCTGGGCCGCGATCCGCTGTTCGAATGCCTTGGAACTATCGCCCGCGCCTTTGGCCACATCCTTGGGATTCTTTTTGGCGAAGGCCAACAGTCCCGCGTTGTCTTTCTTTTTCAGGAAGTCACGTGCCGTTCGTGCCCGCTTTGCAGCCTCCCGCTTCTTCTTCACCTCCCGCCAATAGTGCTCGTATGCGTCATCCCGCTTCTCACCGTCACCACCCAGACCGACAAGCCGCTCCATCTTCCTTTGCTGACCCAACATGTAACGCCGCTCCATCACTTCGGTGGAGGTGAAGATGCCCGCCATAGCATAGTAATCCCGCGTCGGAATGGGTTCGGACTTGTGGTCGTGACAACGGGCACACCCCACCGTCAGCCCGAGAAATGTCCGGCCAATGGTGTCCAACTGCTCGTCCGCGACATCCATCTTCTGCAATCCGGGTTTCACGCCCAGCAACACCTTGGGACCGATGACGAGGAAACCCGCTCCGATCCGTTGTCGGTCGCGTTGCGCGATGGACTCGTAAGGAAGTTTGTCACCCGCGATCTGCTCCAGCACAAAACGATCAAAAGGCAGGTCCGTGTTCATGGCATCGATCACCCAGTTGCGATAGCGCCAGGCCTCACGGAACAGGAAATTCTCATCCAAGCCGTTGGAGTCGGCGTAACGTGCCAGGTCGAGCCAGTGACGTCCCCATCGCTCACCAAACTGTGGCGAAGCCAACAGCCGATCCACGAAACGCTCGAACGCGTCTTGGTCCGAATCGTTCGCGAAAGCAGCCATCTCCTTCGCCGTGGGTGGCAGGCCGGTAAGGAGAAAACTCGCGCGACGCAGGAGGTCATCGGGTGACGCGTCCGGTGCCGGTTTCAATCCCGCTTTTGCGCGCCGTTCGAAAACAAATTCATCGATCCGCGAACGCGACCAATTCCGTTCCACCGCCGGTCGGGTCTGCAGCAGCGCCGTGAATGCCCAATGGTCACGCCCAGTCTCCGGATCCGCCGGGCCAAGATCGCCGGCCTGCGCCGTGATCCCGATCAAGCCTGCCACACAAGCGAGCAAGCATTGGGTCCGAAAGGGAGACATCGTGAAGGAAACTAGACGCCGCAACGCAGCCGCTCAATCAGCTTTTGTTCGGGCGGCAAGGATCAGTCTCAACAGTTTTCCGAAGTCGCTCGAACCGACACTGCCTTCGCGCTTGAAGGTGTCTACTCGATGCACGATGACGAGATCCCATTGCGGGATGACAAAAACCTTGTGTCCCCGATAGCCATGGGCGGCAAAGGAGCCGTCCGGGACCTTCACGTTCGGATAGAAGTTGCCATCTTTGGCCATCCACCACATGTAACCGTAACCACCGCCGCGCTCGGTCGTGGAATAGCTGCGCGTGCTTTCCATCACCCAGCCTTTCGGGATGACTTGTTCACCGCCCCACTTTCCACCGCGAGCGAACAACACGCCGAAGCGGGCAAGGTCGCGGGCACTGAGCTGAAAGGGATAGGCCGGATGAACGGAATTCGTGCCCGTGACATAGCCGGTGTGCTGGTCACGAATAAAATCCTCCATCTGCAACGGTCCTGCGAGCCGGTCTTCAAACTCTTCGAAAATGCTGCGGCCCGTGGCGTTCTCGAAGATGGTGCAGACCGCATTGAAGTCCCAGTTGTTGTAATACCAGAATGTGTTCGGCGGATGGCTGCCTCGCTTGGGTCTTTTCGCTGCCATGGCCTTCGTTTCGTAGAGAGCGGGATGATAGATGCCGGAACGTGCCTTCAGGAGGTCTCCGACCGTCGCGGTTCTTTCCAATTCGGTCAGTGATGGTTCGTTGTCATCAATGCCCAGTTCCCCGATCGGCTTGGCGGTGTTGATCGTACCGGCAAGCACATGCGGACCATAGAGCGCACTCAGGATGCTCTTGCGCATCGAATGACAATTGAACGGTCGCCAAGTCTCGCCCCATTCATCCACGATGCGTCCTCCTTGCACGATCATCAAAGCCGCGGTCTTCAGCTTCTTGGAGAAGTCACGGGCCTGCTTGAGTCCGGCGGCGGACCAGCCGGCTTTTTCGGGTGATTCCCAGCGCTTCCATTCCTCTTGCGGAAACACGAACGACTTGCTGTGAGACGACTTGCGCAAGATCTGGCCGGCTCGTTGGTTGTGATACTCGCCATCCAGCATCACCCCGGTTCCATTCACAAACACGTAGCGAATGCCTTCCGGATACTGGTGTGGATCTTTGAACGTCGCCTTGTCGATGATGGTGTTCGGATCAAAGACAACGAGATCGGCAAACTTGCTGGGCCGAATGACACCTCGATCTGGGATTCCCAAGCGGAGTGCCGGCAGAGAGGTCATCTTGCGGATTGCCTCCTCGAGCTTGAGCGTTTTCTTCTCCCGTACGTAATGTCCGAGAATCCGGGGAAAGGCGCCATACCAGCGAGGATGCGGGTGGCCGTCACCGGGTTCGGTCAGGCGTCCGTCCGAACCCGCCATGGTGAACGGATGCTGCATGATGCGTTCCACGTCGTCCTCGCTGAGCACGTGATAGATGCAGGACGCGCCGCCGTTCAGAATCGCTTCGATCACGAGTTCGGCACCGTTGGCGGAATCGGGCTTCAAGCCCTTCATCAACGCCCAGTCCTTGAGCGTCTTGCCCTCAAGCTCCTTGTTCCATTTCACAAGTCCGAACTGGACCCGACCGAGATCACCACCGCCGCGATCATTCTCCAGGTTGAAGATGATCTCCTTCTTGATCTTGGCGCGCAGCTCCGGATCTTTCAGCCGCGCCTTGAACTTGGCCGTACCGCCCGCGCGCGCCCATGCCGGCACCAAGATCGTGATGCCGGTATAGGTCGCCGTATAAGGATACTGATCCATCATCACGTCGATTCCTTCCTTGCGTGCGGCATCCACCATGGCGAGCGTTTTGCGGCTGCTTCCCCACATCGGCTGGCCGATCACCTTGTGATGGGTCAACACGATCGGAATCTTCGCCTGTCGTCCAATCTCGATGGCTTCCTTTACCGAGTCCAGAAGTCCCAGACCCTCTTCGCGCAGGTGCGAGGTGTAGAAGCCACCACGTGAGGCGGCGACTTTGGAAATCGCAATCACTTCATCCGTCTTGGCGAACGAACCCGGCAGGTATTTGAGTCCGGTCGAGATTCCCCAGGCGCCATCGTCCATCGCCTCGGCAACGCGCGTTTTCATCTGCTCAAGTTCATCCGCGGTGGGCGCCCGATCCTCCAAGGCCATCACCCCACGACGAATCGTGTTGTGACCCACCAACATGGCGACGTTCAAACCCACGCCCTGGCGTTCCAACTTTCGCAGATAGGGACCCAACGGCCACGCTGCGCTGCCGTCGGGGCCGCCCACGGCGGTGGTCACTCCCTGACTGACCATGCTGCGCGCCTCCGGCAGGCGATCAATCGGATCGATGTGCGCATGCATATCAATGAATCCCGGCGCGATCACCAATCCGCTGATGTCGAGATCCACGTGCCCGCGCATCTTCGTATCCCGGGCAACGAACATGATGCGCTTTCCACGAATGGCCACGTCGGCCCGAAAGCCCGGCCTGCCGGTGCCATCGATAACTGTGCCGTTGCGCAGAACCGTAATCGTATTCTGGTCGGCCGCCGAACTGAGATGTGAAACCAGAAAAAGGAGGAGAAATGAAAGGACCCGGCTCATGCGGGGATTTATCGCCTAGGTCTTCCCACTTGGCAATCAGGCAGGCACCGGGCTCACAAAGGGCTGCGCATTGTCACCAGACACACTCCGTAAACGAACAGCCGATCGTCGTCCGAGATTCCGTTTTCGAAACGGATGATCGTCCTCCGGGAAAGCGCCTTGAGACGAACCGGATTGAATCGTTCGAGCAGACGCGGCGGAGTTGCGACCACCGCGAGCGGCCGATTGCCCTTGGAGATGCGAAAACGCTTCTCACTTAACGAGGCAATGCCGGGAATCAGGCGACGGATACGGAACAACCCCTTGATCCGACCGATCCTGTTGCCCGCGGGATCCTTCACCAGGGAGGAGAACCAGTCGTAAAACTCCAGCAGCTGATCGCGAAAGGTCCGGAAGTTGCAGACCGCGATCACGTCCCGCGTCCGGCAGTCGATCACCATTCATTCGTCCATGTCGACGGACTCCAGCGGACCCAGCTTCTCCTTCTTCACATTGCAGCGGGCCTCCAACCATGGCGCACCATCAATTTTCAGAACCAAACTGGGATCGGTCATGCCGCCGGCCTCGGCCATCGCAAGTTCCCGACCATCCAAGGAACTGAACTTCACCGACGCGTCGAATCCCATGGCATCCATCAACGGATTGCCCGCCATGCCGGCGAGGATCCGCGAATCGACCCGCACCTCCTCCAGATTCATCAGCGGGTGAGCGGAATGTTCGGGTATTCGCGGCGACGGTATAGACATTTGCATAGTAACCCGAAACGTCCCCGCCTGTTTCAATCATGTTTGAAACGGATTCAGGGATTGCCCACGGCGGGATTGCTGATTCGGGAATACGGACTGATGAGTCCGGAATGCTCCCGGGCGCGCACGCAGTAGTAGTAATGCCGCCCCTCCGCGGGTGGTTGGTCGGCAAACCGCATTGCAGTCAGGCTCCAGACCCGGGCACCGCTCCAATGCGACGTGCTTGCGGAATCCTCCGCGCCGCGCCGGCAGTTCAGGAATGCGGTTTTCGTGCGACCTGAGTAGGTGACGATTTCGGGCGCAGCCATCGTGTGGTTGCCGGCGATCATGAGCGTCCCACTGTCGGGGAATCCCGCGGTCGAACGCACCGTCACGTTGGTGGCGCGGCGGTTCAGGTGTTCGCCAGCGAGATGGGTATCGACCACCGAGACCACTCCAATCTCCTCAAACACGCCGGTCCGATCCAGAAAGACGCGCTGCAGGTTGGGACGCGGCGAAGGCACACTGCGCATGATGACGTATTCCTTGGTTTCGTGGTGATGCTTGGAAGGCCGCCACGTGAGCAACGGTCCGGATGCGCGGTTGTTGGCAACGTGCGCCGAGACCGGCGCGGCCGGTTGTCTGACGACGGCGAGATACATGTCGCCCATCTTCTTGTTGGGCGAGTCCTTGTCGGACATGAAGACGAGTTTGGTGCCATCAGGACTCCAATGAACGGTCGGATGGGTAATGTGGCCAGATTCCCAGGAGGCGTGATGATAGCAGAGGACGCGCAAAGGATTCACGCCGGTGAGATCTGCGATCAGGACTGCGCCTGGATAGCTGTGCCCGGCGTTGTCGATCGCAACATAACGACCGTCCGCACTGATCGCCGGGTGACTTCCCAGCCAGGTGATTTCCTGGGTGACATCGCGGCGATTGCCGGTCGCGAGTTCGTAAATGCCGGCCGAACATTTGCCCAGCCACTTCGAAGGATCGCCGCCCTTCGGATCGCAGATGATCATGTGACTGCCGTCGGGCGTGAAGAACTCGTGGCCGCCTTCGCCGATCAAGCGGGCGCCGGAACCGTCCGGTTGCACGACGTACTGCCGGCGGGACGACTTCATGCGCCGGATGTCCATGCGTCCCGGAATCCAGCCGATCCGTCCATGTTTGGTTTCCCCCGAGAAATCAATGTAGCCGGTTCCGTCCAGGTTGACGAAGGAGGACAACATGACGTCCTGCTTTTCGCCTATGGGTTGTTTGATGAAACGGGTGAACAAAACGCCCGTGCCGTCCGGACTGACGCCGAGCTTGCCCATCTTTGCATCGTAGGGGCCGGCGATACGTCGCGCGGCAAAACTATTCACATCAACTTCATGTAGTTCCGCGCGATTGTTCACGGTAGGCGCACAGATCAGCGATGCCCCGGTCCGTGACCACACGCCATAGATGGTCGGCTGGTTGGAGACCCGGGTGATCTTTGAGCCGTTCGCTTCCATTACATACAGATGCCACGCCCCATTTCTCTTGGAGCGGAACAACATCTTCGAACCATCTGGTGAAAAGACTTCCTTGATACGATCGGGGATGATCTCAACTTCCGGATCAGTGGTCAGGCGCCAGATCTCCGTTCCGGTCACCTTGTCTCGATAGTCACTGCGCTCGGACAGCCAGACACGCTGATCTTTCGCGCCAACGACGACGGAGCATGCAAGGAGGGCGATGGTGGAAAGAATGGATTTCATGACATCAGAACGGGTCATCGATTCATTCGCTCCCACCATTGATCCCAGTGCATTGACATTGAAGCTACCCGTTCAGGATGGAGGGTGGCAATGTCACGACTTTCCGACCGGTCTACGTCGAAGTTGTAGAGTTCCCATTTTTTTTCGCTGGCACCCCAGACCAGTTTCCACGGTCCGTTCCGCACGGCGCGGTTGCCGTACAGCTCCCAGGCGAAATACTTCTGCTGCTTCCGTTGTTTTCCGTGGAAGATCGGCAGCAGGCTTTGGCCTTCCAACGGCAGAAGCGCTCTGCCTTCAAATGATTTCGGATAGGCCACCCCGGCCAGCTCCAACAAGGTCGGCATGAAGTCGATGATGTGGCCGACCTGATGGGTGATGGTTCCAACTTTCGTTTTGCTCGGCCAACGAACAATCATCGGCGTCGCGATACCACCCTCATAAGTCCACGTCTTGAATTGACGGAACGGGGCATTCTGCGCCCAGCCCCAGCCATTGCCGACGAATTCGTATCCGCGGCGGTCACCGACCGGGATGCCCTTGTTGTATTCATTGAAACCTGGTTCCCGATCCGGTCGTGGCCAACTGGCGCAACCGCCGTTGTCCGAGAGGAAGATCACCACGGTGTTGTCGGCAACGCCGGCTTCATTCAAGGCCGCCAGCACGCGGCCGATGCCGCGATCCATGCGATCCACCATCGCCGCATAGGTTTCCATGCGTGCCTCCTCGCGTCGGCGTTCGACTGCCGGGAGATTCTTCCAATCCGGCACGTCGTAGTCGTAGCGGAAATCCCCTTTCTTGTTCTCTGCTGGAGTCAGCGCGGGCGGTTTGGCAAACAAACCCATTTGAGTCTGCCGCTCATGCCTTCGTTTGCGCATCGCCAGATAACCGTCGGCGTATTTGCCACGATACTTCGCGATGTCTTCTGGAAGGGCATGCAATGGGAAGTGCGGCGCGGTGTAGCAGAGATGCAGGAAGAACGGTCGATCCTTCTTGGCAAAGCGTTTGATCGTGCGAATGGCGTGATCGGAGAATGCGTCCGTCGTGTAATAACCCGCGGGGAAGTTCGTGATAGAACGATCGTTGTGCGCGAAAGGGCGTGTGCGTCCGCCGTTGTAGAAGACCGGATCCGGCTTGGCGGGGTTGAAGAAGTTACAGCAGCCTTCCATCACCCCGTAGTACTCATCGAATCCCCGATCGATCGGGCGCGCTGGCGGCAGGTGTCCAAGGTGCCACTTGCCTGTCAGGGCCGTCGCGTACCCGGCGGATTTCATTGCCTGTCCGAGCGTGATCATGTTCGGCCGGATCCGCTTGCTCTTGTTCCGTTCGTTACGCGGATACAGGCCCGTCAACAGGGCCGACCTTGTGGTGACACACACCGCACAATTGTAGAACTGCGTGAAGCGCATTCCCTCCGCTGCCAGTTGATCCAGGTTGGGGGTGGAGATCTCTCCGCCATAACAACCGAGATCCGAGTAGCCGAGATCATCGGCCATGATCAGCAACACGTTGGGGGGATCGGATGCGAAGACCTTGATCGCTTGGAAGCCGATAAGAAAGAAGAGCAGAAATGCCAACGCACGCGAGGATCTCATGACGTTGGCATCGTGCGATCGTGGTATAGGCAGGAACAGGAAAAATGCGATATTTCCGCATCGTAGCAGCCGACGTGAGGAGGCTCTCAACAGAATGAGCCTCTTCACGTCGGCTGCTACGTCTCAATCGGCATGGTCATCCAGCTTTTCAATCAATGCCGAGCGGGCGGCCGTGAGGCTCCTATCCAGGAGCTGTGACTCCTCGTCATTGAGATTTCCGCGGGTCTTTTCGCGAAGCATCTCGAGCTGGTCGACGTAGAGCTTGGCGCTTTCCAGGTCGTCGAGGATCTCCTCGGTTTCGGGATGGGGAATCTTGCCGAGGAACATCAGCGCCATGCTGGTCTGCTGCATGACGAGCTGCTTGAACAGCGCGGTCATGATCTGGGAGCGGTCAGCATCGGACAGGGATTCTTCGTCGAGGGCCGGTTGCACGCGCCGATGGTGACGGGATGGATCAATTCTGTTCCATCAAAAACTCGATCAGCTTGTCGAGTCGGTCCTCGATGACGAGGGTCTCGAGCAGTTCCTGCTTGCGACCGGGATCATTTATGAGGGCGTAGGTGACCAGGTCGGCGATCTGCGGGGGGGAATCTAGCTTGGCAACGCTGTTGGCGAGCTGTCGTTTGGGATCTGGCATTTCCGGAGTGAGCTCTTCTCGTTCTTCGGGTTCTTCCACGCCAAGTTGCCGACGGACGAGTTCCTTCACCTTGATGGCCAGCGCCTCGGCCTTGAGTGACGGCTCATCGGGCGGAGTGACCGGTTCGATGCGCAACTTGGGATAGGGTTCGCGATCGGCCACCTCGTGAATGATCACCCGGGCGAGTCCCTGCAGGAAAAGATTGCTCGTGCCATCAGGGTTTTCGCGACAGGCACGCACCATGCCAATGCCGCCGACGCCTGCCGGTTCCTCGTCGAAAGATTCCGGATCCATCATCGCCACGGCAAAGAGACGGTCGCCCTCAAGCACTTCTTCCAGCATCCGCCGATACCTCGGCTCGAAGATGAACAGCGGCAGCATCATTCCCGGAAAGAGGCTCACTTTGGGAAGGATCATTGCCGGTGCTACCGGAGGAAGTTGCACAATCACCCCGCAAGATAGTTCACTTTGGAGAATGGGAAAGTAAGGTATTTGCTTGGGTTTGAGAAAAGACCGACAGCGATTCGGCAACCGTAGCGGAATTCGCAAAGAATTCCGAAATCTCAGCCCTGAATCGGAAGATCTCGCATCTTCCGCTACAAACGTGCCAAGTAAGACTATTCAACACCGGTCAGCGCTTTCTTGATGGCTTTCTTGTAACGTTCTTCCGAGCCCTCGGCTACCCAGCACCAGGATTTCAGATTGGAGTCATTTTCGTGCCAATGCATCTCGAGCGGAATGTAACCCGGCGCGGATTCGCCATACGCGGCAACCATCACAAAATCATCACGGCGAACCTCCTGCGCGTAGAGCTGGTATTCGATGTAGGACTCGCCTGGCAGCAGGATGAAGGCGGTGTTTCCGAAGTCCACCACGGGAACATCGATGGGCTGTTTCTTCTTCTCGGTCCGGTCCCGCCAACTGAGTCCCATCGCGGCGTGACTGGCATCACGCGCGCGCTTCGCGTTCTCCAGTTTACGCTTCAGATCGGCACGGGAGTAGCCACCGGTTTCGCGCGGTTTGAAACGAAGCTCGGCGGTGCGGAATCCGATCTTCCGCAGTGGTTGCTTCTTCGTGTTGTCCCAAGCTGCCTGGAGTCCGGCAAACAGACGGTCCGTCAGGCGCGGGCGATTGTCCGGTTTGCCGTCGTTGTATTTGCCGGCTGTCACATTGCCTGCGGCGCCGGAAAAATAGATATGCAACGCATCGGGAAACTCCTTTTGCATTCGATCACGCGCAAAGCCCGGAAAGTCGGGATTCACCCGGCCCGTGCGATAGAAACTCATCGGATGCGTCGCATAGGAATGCAGAACAGCGACCGGCTGGTCACCGTTCCAGAAACTCAGCGCCTTGGCGAAGGGATCGACGACGCCTTCGGGCGCGTCGATCGCGAAGGCGTTGCGGGTGGCGCTACCGCGATCGTAGAGGGGTTTGCCGTCGGGACCCGGATAACGCCGGTTCGACGCGATGCGTTCCACCCTGGCCTGACCCGTGCCGATGTGCGTGAGTCGCTGGCTCCTGACATTCCGAACGGCCTTGGCAACACGTTGCACGATGCTCTCGTGGAACTTCAGATCGACGACATTCGTCGTGATCCCCCGCTGCTCCAGGATGCGTTGCGCGGTGAGGTCGGCAAGCGGTGCATCATGTTGATGAATGGAGGATACCAACACCCGTTCCCGTGTCGTGCCGGCGGCGGTCGCCAATGCGTCGCGCCAACGGTCATAAGCGTCGTTGCGAATCTCGCACCAGTCCACTGAGACGAACACGACCGGCTTTTCGCCACCTCGCAGCACGATTCCCTTGGCCCAGAGCTTCGCCTCGATGGACTTGGCCGGCGGACACATGCTCGCCAAAAGGGGATGCCCGATCGGCGGCGTGACATCCGCTTCAAAGGTGGCGATCTGAAATCCGGATCCCGTTCCTTGGCTGGCGAGACAAAGCAGTGCGGCGGTGATGAAGTTCCTGAATCGTTTCATGATGTTGCGGGTTTGCGAGGACCCTAACATCCGGCGCATCTTCGCCCAGTCTCTTGTTTTCAACCGGTCCGGATGTCGCCATACCTGCCAAATGGACATGATTCGGCCTACCATTCTGGCCGTCGTGGCACTCTGCGCATTAGTGGGTTTCAGTATCGGGCCGAATGCGTTTCGAGTCGCAGTGGGAATGGGCCTGGCGCCGGTGGTGACCCGGGCCGTCTTGCCTTCAGTGGACAGGCTACTGCCCGGGAATGCCGTCGATTTCTATCGTGGCTTTCACCTCGTCGAGTTTGGCCTGGATCTTCTTCTTCTCAAGGTTGGAGGAGGTCGCGCCCAAGGCTTCCTCAAGATAGGTCTTGGCTTGTTGCAGATTCTTCTCCACGAGCGCGTCGCCTTTCATCATCCGTTCCGCCAGATCCAGTTTGGCCGAGGAGGAACCGGATTTCACGCGTTTCATGAGGGCCTCCAGTCGATTGCGTTCCCGGTCCGAGGTTTTGCCGGCCGGTTTCCCTTGATTACCGGATTTCACGACCGCGTTTCCACCGTCAGAATTGCCGGCAGCCTGGGCTTCATTCTGGCGTTTGTAGGCCATGGCAAGCGCGTTCCATTCACCGTACTGGGCGGCGTTGATCGCCTTCTTGCCACCCAAGGCGGTCAAATCGTAGGTATAACGGAGATCGTCTTCGCTGAGCCAGAGCTTATCGGGGCCCGCCGACCAGATTTCGAAACCGTTCTTCTGGATGTCGGCCACGATCCGATAGGGGGATTCCCACATGTCCTTGGACATGTCGCGGGTCTTGCCGCCGCCTTTTTCCTCGAGATTGTTCTTCATGAACTGCGCGAAGTTTCGCAACGGCAGCCGGCCGGACTCGGAATACTCGGCAGCCACGGCGTCGGCGATGCCGCGCATTTCGATGCCGGATGTTGCGGCGGACTTGGCCTTGCTGATCAGGTCGAGGTTCTCCTTGAGCACGTCGGAGTTCATCGCGCCCACCACACCCAATGCCGCCACCGGCAGCAACTTCGTCATGATACTCATTTCAACCCTTCCACTTCATCGTTACGGCGGTCGGCTTCGCGATCCAAGGCCAGGGCCATCACGAAGTCCTGGCTCACGAGATCGAGGAAACTCTCCTTGTCGAGTTTCAACGCCCGCGTGGGTTTGGAAGCCGCCACATCCGCATTTGCCGGTGCACCCCGCAAGAGACTGATCTCGCCGCAGAACTCGCCCGGTCCCAGGGTGGCGACCTGCTTGCCCTGGTTCTTGACGGCGAACTCGCCTTCGTAGATCAGATAGAAGAACTCGTTGGTCTTGCCTTCTTCGATGACGGTGACGCCGGCCTCGCAGTCTTCGAAGGTGAATTCGTTCGCGATCTTGATGAGCGCCCGGGAAGGCCAGTCGCGGAACAGCGGATTGCGTCGCAGAAAGGCGCACACCTGGATGAGTTGCTGCACCTTCTCCGCTCCCAGCTTGCCGACCACGAGCGCGTCGAAGTCGGCCTTGTTCAGCGCCAGCAGGTTGCAGTTGGTGGCCGCGCACACCGAACTGGTCCGTGGGCTGCGGTCCAACAAGGCAATTTCGCCGAATACATCGCCCGGTCCGAGTCGGGCGACGGATTGCGCGACACCGGCCTCGTCATCCTTGAGGATTTCGACCTCGCCGGAATGGATCGCAAAGAACAGATCACCCGCGTCGTGCTCGCGAATGATCAGGGTGTCCTTCTTGACCGGGATGTAACTCATCGCCTCGGCGATCTTGTTCATCGTCTCGCGTGGCAGTTCGGAAAAGAGAACGATGGTCTCGAGGAATTCCCCCAGGCGTTCGGTATCCGGTTTCCAGGATTCGCGGGCGGCGGCCTTCACGCTGGATTCGGCGGAAGAGATTTTCGGTGCGGCGACCTTCCAGACGTTGCGGCTGGCGAGCCACATGGCGTAGGCCACCGGAGTCAGGACCACGATACCCAGGGCGACGACGGTGATCAGGGCTTCCGGTTCCTGAAACACCGTCCGGACCTGCTGTTGTAACAGATCGGAAGAGAACCGGAACACGCCGCCGAGCCAGAGAATCGCGTAGGTCGAGAACGCGATGAAGTATTTCTCCTCTGCCAACTGCTGTTTGAAATTGAACATCTGCGCGAGCAGGCGGTTCTGCATGAATTTGTCGGCGTTGTTCGGCACGACGTGAGCGTTGCGGAAGAGGGCATGCAGCAATATGTGGGCGGGAGCATTGCCAAACGGCGCGCTGAGCATCAATGCGGCGATCCAGCCGGCGAGAATGAGGGGAGGCTGGTCGATATACCAGCCGAGCAGCATCATTGCAAAGGGCCCCGCAATGACATTCAGCGAGACGGTGGCTTCACAGGCGCGACCGCCCATGAAGGCGTCCCGCGTGTTGATGGTGAAGAACGGCAGACAGAAATCCATCCGCACGCCCGCGCCATAAATCTGACGTCCGAACGCGCGAAGTGCGCAACCGGCGAGCACATAGGAGAAGCTCATCGTCAGACAGACGCAGAAGATCACGAGCAGCCATCCGGTCATCGTTGGCACGAGATCATGGTGTGAAATGCTTACCGCACAGACGCCCCCAAGAATCAGCAGGATCGGGAGCACGAGCGCGGAAAAGGGATTGCTGCGCACCGGCCAATCTGATCCCGGCTGGTTGGACTCGGTCGGTTCCTTGTCGCCGTCGTAGAGGAAACCTTTTTCGGTGGCATCAAAGATCAGGTCGTAGAACTCACGGATCTTGGGCCGTTCACCGGCGGTCAGCATTTCGTGGAAGATCTCCTGTACTGTCTTGGTGCCGTCGAACAGCTTCAGGATATCGACGTTGTCCTTCTCCAAAGCCAGGTATTCCCCGGTGCGTCGCTGTTTCAGAAGTCGGGTGCCGTCCGGCAGCTCGTTGCGTTCAATCTCCTTGGAGACCTTGAGAGCTTTGTTGTTGAGCGAGTCCATGCCGCCACCATTGGTAAGTCATGTGCCAGTCGATGACCAGCCTTCAAACGGTTATCAGGGAGGGAGATTGAACCGGAATGCGGGCCGGTAGAAGCCTAAGATTGTAAGGCGAATTCGCGGTTTCTTTACAATTTCGAACGGACCGGAGTCAGTTCATGGTCTGCATTGCCAGCGCACCCAGACTGAGGAAGAAGAAGAAACCCGCGACATCCGTAACGGTTGTCAGGATGATGCTGGACGCCATGGCGGGATCCACCTTGAGAAGCTTCAGGCCGAAGGGAATCATCACCCCCGACAGCGCCGCGGCCAGTTGATTGAGAATCATGGCACCGCCGGCGACCAGGCCAAGTTGCGGACTGTCCTTCCAAAGGTAACCGACCAATCCGACGGCTACGCCGATGGCAATGCCGTTGATGAGACCGAGAAAGGCCTCCTTGAGCAGCGCCTTCTTGCCGTCGCCCGGCTCGAGTTCACCGAGCGCCATGTCACGAATGATGACGGTCAGCGTCTGCATGCCGGCGTTGCCGCCTTGTCCGGCGATGATCGGCAGGAAGATCGCCAGGGCCGTCCACTTCGCGATGGTCTCCTCGAAGTAGCCCACCACGATCGCGGCGAGAAAGGCGGTGCAGAGATTCACATACAACCACGGCAGGCGACGTTGCAGCGAAGTCATCCATGGAGTGGATGAGCGTTCTTCACCAGACAGGCCGACCATCAGCTGCATGTCCTCGGTGGCCTCTTCCTGTGCCACTTCGAGTGCTTCGCTGGCCCGGACGACACCGACCAGTTTGCCCACCTTGTCCAACACGGGCAGACCGAGGTAACCATAGAATTCGAAACGCCGGGCGACTTCTTCCTGGTCGTCATCCACCCGGAGAAACTGCACTTCGCGGATCATCACGTCTTTGACTGTCGATTCCGGGCTGGCAAACACGAGTTCCCGCAAGGGCACGACGCCGACCAATCGTTCTTCTCCGTCGAGCACATAGAGATACGAGATGTCATCCCTTTCCCGGTCCGCCTTTTCTCGCAGACGCTGCTGGCAGCCCTGCACGGTTTCACCGGTAGAGAGCGTGATGAAGCGGTCGCTCATGATGCCGCCGGCGGTATCCTCCGGATACTGCAGCAGCTCCTCGATGGGCTCGCTGACCTCGTCGGGCAGGGCGTCGAGGAGTTCCTCGCGTTTCTCCTCCTCGATCTCACCGAGAATGTCGGCGGCATCATCGTGTTCGAGTTCCCCGACGAGTTCGACCAGACGATCCTTGGCAAGGTCCTTGGTGACCTCTTCAAACTGGTCCTCGTAAAGTTCCGCGAGGGCGGCGGCCGCGCGTTCGCGGGGCAGATGCGTCAGCAGGTCAGCGCGTTTGGACTCGGACAAACGCAGAAGCCGGTCCGCCAGATCCACCGGGTGGAGCTTGACGTACTCCTCAATAAACAATGGCCCCTGCTTGTCCATGTGTCGTGGTCTTCCATCGTTATCCGTACCGAAAGACAGTGTGCGCCAATGTGGATGCGCAGGTCAAACCCGGAGGGGTGGAAAGCCCCAAGCTCCTGGCTTCAGAATCCAGTATGCTGTGGCCTGGCTCCCGGCCGAGCCACCAAATCCCCCCTCGTTCCCAAGCGGGAGCTTGGGACGGAGAGCCAATCACTCATGAGTTGTGACCGTGCATCGGTGCGCCAGCACTGACTACAGACCACTTTTCCCATTCGCCATTTTCCCTGTCGGATTCCCCCGCCCGGGTGCAGTCTATTAAGTGGAGTGGCGATTGGGCCGCTTCGAACCCGGCGTTATGGAAGACCAGTCATTGTTGAATCAGTTCGCGCGGTCGGGCATCCGAGGATGCCTTTCGGGTGTTGGTGTCCCGCCATCTGGGATTGGTGCTTACCGTTGCGGAACGCAGGA
The DNA here is from genome assembly GCA_038154405.1 of Verrucomicrobiales bacterium. Classification (GTDB taxonomy): domain Bacteria; phylum Verrucomicrobiota; class Verrucomicrobiia; order Limisphaerales; family JAYPXF01. Next base: position 20,528 of record JAYPXF010000042.1, read on the forward strand.
CCGGCAGTCGCAGCCAGGCCGAGGACGTGGCACAGAACGTCTTCGCCGCGCTGGCCGGCAAGGCGCGAAGACTCTGCCGCCACGCGACCATCGTCGGCTGGCTGCATCGCGCCACCGTCAACGAGTGGGCCCTCATTCACCGCCGCCAACACGCCCATGCACGCAAGATGAATGCATTTTCCCAACACCTGATGGCCGATGCCGAGGGCCGCAACGTCTGGCACTAAGCCCTGCCGGTGCTCGATGAGACGATCGATGGCCTCAACGATTCCGATCGTGAACTGATCCTGCTGCGTTTCTTCGAGCACAAAAGTTTCCGCGAGATCGGTGATTCGCTTGCCAAGTCCGAGAGTGCGGCACAAAAGCAGGGCGAACGTGCGCTGCAACGTCTTGGCGATCTGCTCCGCAACAAGGGCGTCGCGGTCACCACTGTCGCCCTGGCTGGCGGATTGTCGGCGCAAGCCGTTCCCGCCACTTCCGAACGCCTCGTGGCTGCCATCAGCGCGGGCGCCTTGAACTCCACCGTAACCACACAACCACTCCTCATAGAACTCTTCCGAGCCATGAACCCGATGCAAAACACCGCCGTCCTCGTCGTGGGCGCCATCGCCGCCGTACCGCTGGCCATCCAATGGAAATCCAACAGCGACCTGCGAAAGGAACTGGAAGCCCTGCGCAACCAACCGGCTGCCGCAATCGAAAAGAAAGTGGAGAATTCATCCGCCAAGACCGCCGCCTTTGCCCGCACTCGAACCGCGCGGCCAGCGAGCACGGGCGCTGCGATACCGGCCGTCGCCCCATTGGGCATGCCGGATCAGAGCGACACCTGGGAAAGCGCGCTTTACGAGCCGGATCCTGTCCGCCGCACCCAACGCATCGGTCAGTTGCTTGCCGCCCTCGATGCGAATGAAGCGCCCGACGTCGCCGCCGTGTTCAAGAGTGCGCGCAAGACCGGTCGCCGCTTTTCGGAAGAGTATCGCCTGTTCCTGCGCGCCTGGGGACGACTTGATGGCAAGGCCGCGGTTGACCATCTCGTCTCGTCCGAAGGACTCAGCGAAAACAGCTCCGACATGATGGCCGCGTTGGCCGGTTGGGCTTCAATCAACCCACACGCGACGACGCAGTGGATCGATACGTTGCCCAAGGAATTCAACCCGGAGAACCCCATCTACGGAATCCTCGACGGCTGGTCGATGGTCGACTTTTACGCGGCAGCTGCCTACACGGAAACACGCCCGCGCAGTCCCGCCCGCAACCGTTTCCGCAAGCTGTTGCTCCAGCGCAGCATCGCTTCCGGCGGCATCGCGGGAGCCCAGCAATGGTTCAGCAACATTTCGAACAACTACCACAACAGTCTCTACAAGCAATACGCCTTTGATGAAGTGATCCAGGAGATGCTTTATCGTGATCCGTCGGCCGCCGCGCTGTGGATTTCCCAGTTGGGTGAGCAGAAATACATCACCTCGAAACCCATTGTGAAAACCGCCGGTGAGATGGCCAAGACGGCGCCGAGTCAGGCGATGGAATGGCTCGAGAACGTGGCCCTGCAGAAACCGTCCGATGCGCTCAGCGGAAAGTCCCGCGTCCTGAAACATTGGGCCATCACGGATTCTTCGGCCGCCGGAGCCTCGCTTTCCCAACAACCCAGCGGCGCGGTCTACGATCGCCTGGCGGGCGAGTTTTCCCGGCATGTTGCAAGCCAGGATCCGAACACGGCGGTTTCGTGAGCGCAAAGCATTGGTGATGCGCGAATTCGAGAGAACGCCGAAAAGCGGGTCGCCTCGGCAATCGCCCGCAACGAGGGCGGCGAACAACAGCTGACGTCCGCGGGGCTCTCGCAGGAGTACATCCAATTGGCGATGAAGGACCTCCAGGCCAATCAGGCCTGCGCCCAGGCCTTCGGATTCGGCGGTGGCGGCGGAGGTGCCGAAGGCGGTTTGGGTGAAACCACCGGCATCGCCTACTACGGAACCACCGGCGTTGGGAACTTTGTTTCCCTGCGGCAGCCCAATGCCGATGGCGTTCAGATGTTGAAGGCGCCGCAAGGTGAGAATCCCCACGGCAACGCCTACCTGGCTGCCGACTGTAGCTCCTGCCATGCCGCCAAGACCCATGTGGATGCACGGGGTCTTGAACTCCGTGCCTACACCAGCCAACTGGCGCTGGAAGAAGCCGGCGGAAACATCATTCTGCTGAATACCGAGAAGCAGGGAGTTGAAGCCCTGGCCTCCGAGCCAGTGCGCACGCGTCTTCGCTTCGCTTCGAGTCGCCGTCGACCGCCGCTCAACCGTGAGCGCCGGTCCAGTGCAGCTTTCCGCGCAAGGTACGGAAGAACGAGTCACCCTCCAGGTGCAACAACCGAACCGACTTGCGGCTGCGGCGGATCACGGCTGATTCGCCGCAGCCCAATTGGCTCAACATGATTCCATCGGCGGACAGATGCGTCTGCGGATTTCGCGAGCGCGCAATAATCTCGATCTGCGAGTTCAGATTGAGGATCACGGATCGGTTGGAAAGCGTGTGCGGGCAGATCGGGGTGAGGGTGAAAACCTCGGCGTTGGGACTGACGATCGCGCCTCCGGCTGCCAGTGAATAGGCGGTCGATCCGGTGGGTGAACTCACGATGAGGCCGTCCGCGCGATACGTGGTCAGCTCTTCGCCGTTCACGTTCACCTCCAGTTCGATGAGGCGCGAGCCTTCACCGCGGGCGATCACGAAATCATTCATTGCCAAGGCGGAAGTCGTCTTGCCGTTGGCTTCCCGGGAGACTTCCATCAACGGCCGGGTCTCGGAACGCAGTTCCCCGGCCCAGATGCGTTTCAATGCAAGCGTGAGTTCGTTGGCGGGAATGGTGGTGAGGAATCCCAGTCGACCGGCATTGAGACCGATGAGAGGGGTAGTGGAACCGGCCACCTCGCGGGCGACGCCGAGAAAGGTGCCATCGCCACCGACCACGATGAGCAGGTCGACGTTGCGCGCGAGTCGTTTCAGGGCGGGCAGCGCCGGCGCTTTCAGGTCGGCAAACTGCGCCGTGTTTTCATCCGAGAAGACCTCGCGGCCCGTGTCGCCGATCAGTCGTGCGGCCTTGCGGACGATGGCGCGGCATTCCGGTTTGCCGGTATTGGCCACCAGTCCGACGCGACGAAATTGTTCAGTCTTCTTTTTCAAGCAGCGCCAAAAACTCTTTGTTGCCCGCCGGACCCTTGATCGGTGACTCCGTCGATCCGATCCATTTCAGGCCTGGCAGTTCTTCACTGACAAAGGCCCGCAGTTCCTCCAGTACGCGGCGGTGAATCGCAGGATCGGAGATGACTCCCCGACCCTTGTCCGCCTCGGCCTTGCCGGCTTCGAACTGCGGCTTGATCAGCGCGAGCATTCTACTCCCTGCACCCATTAAAGCAACGGCAGGCGGCAGGATTTTGCGCAGGGAGATGAATGAACAATCCGCGACGACCAAGGGAAACGGATCAAAGGGGTCGGGAAAGTTTGCGGACGTGAGATCGCGTGCATTGGTCTTCTCCATCACCACCACCCGTTCGTCCTGACGGAGCTTCCAGGCGAGTTGTCCCTGTCCAACGTCCACCGCGAAAACCTGTCGGGCACCAGCCTGCAACAGACAGTCCGTGAACCCACCGGTGGAAGCACCGAGGTCAATGGCGATCAATCCGGTCGGGTTGATCTGAAAGTGAATCAATGCATGTGCGAGCTTGAGGCCGCCGCGGCTTACGAACTTCTCCGTCTCCTTGACGCTGATCGTGTCGTTCTCACGGACCTTGTCGCTCGCCTTCTTCGCAACCTGGCCGTTCACCTCGACCACGCCGGCCATCACCGCCCGCTTGGCTTTCTCGCGGCTGTCGAACAGACCGCGATCAACGAGTGCCTGGTCAAGTCGTGGGGTGGCCATTGGAGAACGTGATTACGCGTCCCTACCAGTACACAAGGAATCCCAAGGACGAAGTGGGTTCATCTCAATGTGTTGGATCATGGTAACTTCGGGACATTGAAGTGGGCTCGCGGGCACGCTCTCCCTACCTAAAAGTCGATCGCTGACGCCACTGGAGCGAGCGCATTGGATTGTCCGCTTTCGCTGATCACCGGATCTCGCCCTTGGCGATGGCGTCGGAGACTTCGCGGAAGGTGTTCAGGAAGATGTCGTTGTCGCTGGTGACCTTGGTGATGATCTGGCCGATGCTGCTGAAGTCGGCCTTGCCCACCACGGCATGCACGCTTTGCTGCCACGCGACCAATGGGTTCATCGTCTGCCATTTTTCGCCGAGCAGCACAAACACGCAGTGGCGGCGTTTCTGCATGGGCATGAGCTGAATTGCCCGGAGGGTTTCGTTGGTCTCGATCGAAGCGGAGGCGAACTGTTCCTCCACCACGACGAGTTGGTAGTTCAACGCGTTGAAACGACGGGTGAAATCCTCGTGGTTGCTAGCGACGTGAACCTTGTAACCGAGCTCCAGACAGATGGTCTGCAAGTTGGCCAGCGTCTCCATGCTGCTCAACGCGAGCAGGGCGGGCTTGTCGGTCGGACTGATGTATTCGTATTCCTCGAAATCGCTCATGACAGATGGAATGCTTGAAGTTTACTTGAGCTTCAACGTAGGCGGAGGTCCTCCCGAAGAGGTGCCGCGGGGTTTGCGCTCGATGCGCGTTTGTTCCTGCATGCCGAGACGTTCCACCGGTCCGCTCACCTCCCCGCGTTTCTTCTTCACATTGTCGATGCCACGCGAGCAGTTGCCGCGTTTGCTGCAATAGAGCAACGCGTCCTCTTCGGTGATCATGTTTTCCTCGAAGGCGGAGATGCAGGCCATATCGAAAGTCTTCCAGCCGAAGGTCGCACTGGCCTCGATGATTTCGTAGAAGGTCTTCCCCTCGCTCTCGCCCTGGATGATCGTGTCCTTGGTTCGGATGTTGTTGCCCATTATCTCCAGCAGGGCCTGGCGTCCGCCGTTGATCTTGGGAGCGAGGCGTTGGGCGACCACCCAACGCAAGGTATCGGCCAGGCGTTGACGAATCTGATCTTGTTCCTCCAGTTCAAACATGCCGAGGATACGATTGATGGTCTGCCCGGCGTCAATGGTATGCAGCGTGGAAAGAACGAGGTGGCCGGTTTCTGCGGCGCTGAGACCGAGTTCCACCGTTTCGCGGTCACGCATCTCACCCACCAGGATCACTTTCGGAGCCTGGCGCAAGGCGGCGCGCAACCCGGAGGCAAATGAATCAAAGTCGTTGCCCAGTTCGCGCTGGTTGAAGGTCGCGGTCAGTTGCGGATGCACGAATTCAACCGGGTCCTCTAACGTGACAATGTGGCAGGACTTGGTCTGGTTGATGGAGTTCAGCAGGGCGGCGAGCGTCGTCGATTTGCCGGAACCGGTTGCGCCGGTCACCAGTATCAAGCCCGTCTTTTCCTTGGACATTTCCTGGAATGTCGGTGGCATGTTCAACTGCTCCAGGGTCGGAATCTCGGTGTTGAGTTTGCGGAGCACGGCGGAGTAGTTGCCGCGCTGGGAAAAGACGTTTACACGGAAGCGCGCCTTGTCGCCGAGAGAATAGGCACCGTCACAAGAACCCGTCCGCAACAGGTCTTCGGTCAGCCGGCGGCTGCCGCCGACCAGATTCAGCGCAATCATTTCGGTCTGAAACGGCGTGAGCTTGTCGACCGGCGGATCGACATCGACCTTGGTCAGGTTGCCGGAGGATTCCACCTGCAGCGGTTTGTCCACCGTGATGTTGAGATCGGAAACGTCACCGTGCGACGTGAGCATCGTGTCCAACAGGTAATCGAGTTCGTTTGTGCGCATGTGGAGTTCGGGTTAGAGACCAAAAACTTCGGCGACAATATTCTGAAAACTGCCTTCGGCCGCCGCGTCATCCGCGTCGGCCCGATGAACCTTCGTCAGGGCTTCGAATGCGACGTGACGAATGTCCTGTTCATCGATGACGGCGGCAATCCGTTGAACGGCAGCACGCAAACCGTCGGGAGTGTGGCTTACCT
>JAYPXF010000042.1:26538-31370 GCA_038154405.1 Verrucomicrobiales bacterium
CGAAATGGCGCGGTCCATGGCCTGGTCGAGAGTGTAGCCGGCCTTCAGTCCCGCCTCATTGGCTAGCCACTTGATGGATTTGTCTTCGGCATCGGCCAGATGGCCGTCGGTGTACATCCCAAGGGCGAGGAGTTCGAGCAGGCTGTCGAGCTGCTTGTCGGAAAAGGCTTCGAGATTCATGGAGATCAGATGCCGTCGTCGTCGAGCGGCGGATTCGCGAGGAATGGACGGAATTTCTTTTTGTCGAGGCACTTGTCGTACGCCTCTTCGGGGGAGATGCGCTTGTTGCGTACGTGTTCCATGATGGAGTCGTCCAACGGCATGTTGCCGAGCTTCTTGCCGACCTGGATCATGCCCGGAATCTGGTGGGTCTTGCCTTCGCGCACGAGGTTGGCAACGGCGGTGGTCAACACGAGGATCTCCGTTGCCGCCACGCGCCCGGGTTTGTCGATGCGCTTGAACAGATTCTGTGCGACGACGCCGCGAAGTGCTTCCGAGAGGGTTGAACGGATCTTGTTCTGCTGGTCGCCGGGAAAGACGTCGATGATTCGATCGACGGTCTTGGCCGCGCTCTGCGTGTGCAAGGTGCCGAACACCAGGTGACCGGTGCTCGCCGCGGTGAGCGCGAGTTCGATCGTCTCCAAATCCCGCATCTCACCGACGAGGATGATGTCCGGATCCTCGCGCAAGGCACCTTTGAGTGCCGCGGAAAACGACTTGGTGTGCATCCCCACCTCGCGATGGTTGATGAGCGATTCCTTGCTCTCGTGCACGAACTCGATCGGATCTTCGACCGTCAGGATGTGGTCCTTCCGGTTCTTGTTTGCGTAATCGATCATCGCGGCCAGGGTTGTGGACTTACCCGAACCGGTCGGGCCGGTGACAACCACCAGGCCCTTGTTGAGCATGGCCATCTTCTTGAGCACGGGCGGTAAGGGCGCGCCGAAGCTCTCAAAGTCTTCGAACGAAAGCACCTTTGAGGGAATTTGACGGAAGACGGCTGAAACACCGTTCTTCTGATCAAAGAAGTTGGCGCGGAAACGCGCGACCTCCGGAATCTCGTAACCGAAGTCGACATCGCCGGTTTCTTCGTAAACCTTGATCTTCACGTCGGGTGCGATCTCGTAGAGCATCTCCTTGAGTGCGTCGCTCTCAAGCGGTGGATAATCCACGCGGCGAAGTTCGCCGTTGATGCGGAGCATGGGGTTGTTGCCGGAGGCGAGATGCAGGTCGGAAGCCTTTTGCTGCATCATCAAGTTGAAGAAAGCATCGATCTTGGCCATACCTGAGGGATCACTCGTCGGGTCGCAGCATGAAGCACACAAGTGAATGAACTCCAGCAAATTATCCGCGCTGAAACAGCAGCATCCGGACCGATCTCGTGCGCGCGCTTCATGGAGCTCGCGTTGTATCACGAAACGCATGGCTATTATGAGAAGCGTTCGGATCAGGTCGGCACTGCCGGTGACTTCATCACGAGTGTCAGTGTCGGTGACTTGTTCGGTCGCCTGCTCGCGTTTCAATTCGCAGAGTGGTTCAAGAAATTGGATCCATCGGCTCCGTGTTTTCACCTGGTCGAGGCCGGTGCGCACAACGGTCAGTTGATGCTCGACGTGCTTTCCGGTCTGAGGACTTTCGCGCCGGAAACATTGGAGAAGATCCGCTGCGTCATCATCGAGCCGTCTCCGCGCCGAAGGGAATGGCAGCGTGAAACCCTGTCGGCCTTACGTGATCGTGTTTGCTGGTGCGCGGGTTGGAACGAGGTTGTGGAGGAGATCGGACCGATTTACGGGGTCATTTACAGCAATGAACTGTTGGATGCCTTTCCGACACGCAGGTTCATCTGGGATGCCGACGCCGGCCGTTGGTTTGAACTGGGGGTGGCGGCGGAGGCTGATCTGCTGATTTGGACCCGGCTTGCCGGGGACGTGGATCCTGGTGTCGATCCGGATCTCTTTACACATCTCCCCAACGGGTTCATCCACGAGACCTCGCCAGATGCGATCCAGTGGTGGACGGAAGCTGCCGCGAGTCTTCGCTCGGGCAGACTGCTCACGATCGATTATGGGGCCCGCTCGGAGGAACTACTCAATCCGGTCCGCAGCAACGGCACACTGCGGGCTTATCGTGATCATACTCATGTCGACAATCTGCTGGCCGATCCGGGTGAACAAGATCTGACTGCGACGGTGAACTGGACGGCATTTCAGGAAGCGGGCGAAAGGGCGGGGCTGGCCTCCGCGGAGGCGGTGAAACAGTCATCGTTCCTGATCCGGATTCTGGAGAAGGCGGTCCAGTCGCACGCCTCAGATTGGCAGCTTTCCCCGAAGCAGATCCGGCAGTTTCACATGCTCACCCATCCCGAGCATCTGGGACGGAAATTCCAGGCCCTGGTACAGGCTAAAGACTCGGCGCAAGACACCTGAATGGCTTGTAATTGACCATTTTTGACCGCACGCGGCCCGCTATCCTCACGTGACGAAGGTCGATTCGGGCGTTTCGTCGCGATTACAGCTATGACTACCATCCCGGGATTCGATCTCAAGGAGCGGTTGGTTGACGCGGAGCGCACGGTGGTCTACCGCGGCACGCGCCAGTCCGATGGCCAATCGGTGATCGTCAAGACCATCGCCAGCAACTACCCCACGCCAGCTGAAATCGCTCGCCTCAAGCACGAACTGGAGTTCAGCCGCAGTCTCGATATTCCCGGCGCGATCCGCGCGCTTGATCTTGTGCAACATGGCAGTCAGGCATGGTTGGTGGTCGAAGACGTGGGCAGCGTGGCACTCAAGGATCTGGTGGTCGACAATGGCGTCAGCGTGGAGCACGTTTTGCAGATCGGCATCCAGGTGGCGAAGGTGCTGGGCGAACTTCACCAGCGCAAAATCATCCACCGCGACATCAAACCCCGCAACCTGATCGTCAAGCCGGACACTTAGGAGACCCGCGTCACCGACTTTGAGCACGCGACCGTACTGGACCGCGAAACCCAGGCGATCACCAGTCCTGGTCATCTCGAAGGCACGCTTGCCTACATGTCGCCCGAACAGACGGGCCGCATGAACCGCGACATCGATTATCGCACCAACCGCCTGGAGTCCAATCTGTTGTTGTATGTCGCGAGCAAGCTGTTGGAGGAACCCGAGCTGGCCTTCACGCGCGGCTCCGATGTGAAGGCTCTGATGGAGGCGATGCCCGGGGATTTCGTAGGCTATTTCGAACCGATCGAGGCACCCGAATGGGTGGATGAGGAGAAGCTGAATGTCGCCACCAAACTGTGGGAGGACAACAGCTTTCCGATGTTGATGGCACTCGGTCCCGCCAGTCTTTCGTATTGCTACATGATCAGCAATGCGATCCCGACCCTCTATGGCACCAAGAAACTTGCTGACAAAAAATTCATGTATCAGCGGGTGTATGAGACGGGCATCTTCGCGGATTCGATGATGCGTCACAATGGCATCCGGGTGTTCGAAGACTTCGATGTCGCTGAGGACAATTACTGGCTGGATGCCCTGCAGGCGACGGATCCGGACGGTGACTGGACCATTGCGCATGGCCGCCTGCATCGCCAGGCCGGAAAACCGGACGGTCACGAGGATCACGGTCACGATGCAGCCCATCCGGACAAGGTTCAGGAACTCGTGGCCGAATACCGGGAGAGGCACGAGAAAGGTCGCTACATCTGGGCCCCGGGTTCGTCAACGCCCGCAAGGTTCGCTTCCCGCATGCCACCATGCGCTACATGTTTATGAACCCCGGTTCGATTCCCAAGCGCAAGGAGGAGTCGCACGACAAACACCACACTCAGATGGATGCGCATCATCACGCAGCGGAGCCGTTTGACGTGGAGAAATATGGCGTGCCCATCTGCCCGGAAGACACCGCATACACCCTCATGACCTTCTCGCTCGTGCTGTATGAGTGCCTCGAAAAAATCGGGCGGCATGTCACCGACGAGCAGAAGCTCGCGATCCTGCACCAGTGGAAGGTAATCGGCTACATCATGGGAGTGGAGGAGGAATACCTCACCGATGATCCGGTGGAAGGCAAGGAGCTTATGCGGCGTGTGCAGGAGCGCTGGGCCGAGGCGACGGAGACCGGATACATCCTGACCGATTCGCTGCTGGATTGGGTGGGTACGCTGTTGCCGCCGGTCTTCGGCTACGACAAACATTTTCCCACCCTGCTCTGCCAGTTCTTCCTCGGGAAAAAGATGTCCGAGTACGTTGTGCGGCCGGAACGGGCGAAGCCGCGTGGCATCGCGGGCATCCAGATGATGTTCTGGCGACCGGTGAGCAGGGTCATGATCATGGCCATCCGTTTCTCCTACTGGATCGCCGACAACTTCCTGGGTAACGTCCGGCACACGTCGGAATTGACCGATCAACTGCTGCATCGCGCCGTGGCGGAATTGATCTCCAGCTTCCGCGGTCCCTGGGTCCGCAAACCGTTCTGGCTGCCGCTCAACGACACCACGTGGAAACGCGTCCGCGGAGCCACGCCGGAATTCCAGTCGAAACTGGACCGCTGGCGGCGCAAGGTCTTCGGCGGCATTCTGGTGGCGGTCGGTTTTCTCATGCTGGCGGACTTCGCCGCACTGGGCTGGTTGGTGTCCGCTGTCTGGCACTGGGAGATCTTTAATGAGATTTCCAACATCGCCGCCATGGTGGCCGGCGGGGCCTTCGCCGGATATCTGTTCGTGCTTTCGCAAGTAGTTCCCCGCACCCTCGACAAACGACCAAAGCTGCCTGAAAGCCCACCCGTCAAGAAATAGCCCGTCCTTGTTGCCTCAAAAGTAAATGACATCCAAGGAGCCTTGGGTGAGGTGG
>JAYPXF010000043.1:0-5427 GCA_038154405.1 Verrucomicrobiales bacterium
GCCCCCGACAATTCATATACCTGCTGGTTGATCTCGTTTCGTTCGAACTTGAGGTATTCCAGCGCGGCAAAATAGATGAGCACACCGAACAGATACATCATCACCACCGCCCCGATACCGCGCATCCAGATGCTGTCGATGAACTTCTGCCGGTAGGTTTCAAGCAAGTCGACCGGAACCAGGTTGGTCGAGCATTGTCCCAGAGCCGCTTTCTGTGCCGCCAGTCCGGCGAGTTGTTGAACAGGCAAGGGTTCATCCACTGTCACGGGTTCGCCGGTGGCTTCCTCCAGCACCGGTTTCCATTCCTCCGCCGTGACGAAGTCGGCGAGCAGATGAAAATGTGGATCCCCCTTGATCCAGCCTTCCAGTTCACCCGCCCAGGCGACCTGCGCCAACTGGTCTTCCAATTCGGCGCCCCATTGTTCCTTCTCGGAGACGTTTGCGATCGTAATATTCTTAAGCGTCCCGCCATACCACCAGGCGATGAGCAACGAGTTGGCATCCTCATGGGTCCGGGGCAGGAACCAGACACCGTCATCCGGCTTGTGAGCGGAAAGGAGCTGATGCAATTCCGGCAATTCAAGTCGGTCCGCCATGTAGCCCGTCTGTTCCAACTGCCCCAGGTGGCGTTCCACTTCGCCCCGCGATGCGATCGCCAGAACGATTGTCTGCATTTCGCCGTCGACCGAGGGCAGGGCCTCGTAGGTCCATACGATCTGCGTCACCGGCAACGGCGACAGCTGGTCCAGCTGCAGCTCGATCATCGAGAGCAGTTCCTCGTGATCGCACACGGGGAAATCAGCCACGCGCAGGAACACCTTGTCCGAAGCCAACCAGGCGATGTTCAACCGTGGGTTCAGCAGATCGCCCCAGCCTTTGCCAACCACCTTGACCGGAAGGTTCTCCTCCGGCAGTTCGGTGAATTCCTGCATCAGATTCGAACGCCCTTTCCCGGAAATACCGAAGCGCCACAGTTTTCGTTGACCGCGCGACACGGAAACGACATTGCACTGATTTGGGGTCTTTGAGTTGGCTTTTGCGGCCACGTTTGCCGGCGCTGTCGCAGCCGCACCAACCGGATCAGCTGAAGGCAAATGGGCAGCCGACTTCTTGGGAACTACAAGCCGGTAGATCCAGACGATCAGCTTGTATAGGAGAATAAGGGAGACAATGAGCCCGACCACCATCCCGATAAGTCCGGCCAGCGCTTCCATTTCCGCCTGCTGCATTTCCTCCGCAGTCGCTGCAGGAGGGGCCTCCGCGCTCTCACCACCTTCCATCTCCACGGGTTGATTCGTTCCGACATCCGCGGCCAGCAGGGGCTCTGCGAACAGCATCGAACAACAGAACAGCAATATCAGAGCGATTACCGCCTTTGGCCAACCCGGTCGCCTCATCGATTTGCCTCCATGAGACTCGGATCCTCCATCAAGGCACCAAGATGTTCCTCCGATTGCGTAACGCGCAAAATCTCTTCAATCGTCGTGATCCCCTGCCGCGCTTTTTCCCAGCCGTCCTGTCGCAGGGTCTTCATGCCCAGCTCAATGGCTTTCGCTGAAATGGTGGAAGCCGCCGCGCGTTGCAGAATCAACGGCCGCAAATGCTCGTTCAGCAGGAGCAGTTCGTAGATTCCCTGACGACCTTGATAACCAAGCTGACGACAATCCTCGCAACCGGCGCCTTTCCAGAAATGCGCCCGATCCAGTTCCTCCATCGGATAACCGAGCTTCTCCAGATAGTCGTGACTGACCTTCTCCTTGGTCTTGCAGGTCTTGCAGATCGTACGAACCAGGCGTTGGGCCAACACTGCTTCAACCGACGAAGCGACAAGGAAGGGCTCAATCCCCATGTCCACCAAGCGCGTGAACGAGCTGGGCGCATCGTTCGTGTGCAGCGTGCTGAAAACCAAGTGACCGGTGAGCGCGGCACGGATGGCGATTTCTGCGGTCTCGAGGTCACGAATTTCCCCGACCATGATCACGTTCGGGTCCTGCCGCAGGATGTGTCGCAGGCCCATCGCGAAGGTGAGTCCGATGTCCGAACGCACGGCGATCTGGTTGATGCCCTTGAGTTCGTATTCAACCGGTTCCTCAATCGTGATGATGCGTTTGTGGACCGAGTTGATGGTACTGAGGAAGGCGTAGAGCGAAGTCGATTTGCCGGAACCGGTCGGACCGGTCACGAGCATGATCCCGTGCGGCTTGACGATGATCTCCCGCAGTGCCTCTTCGTCACGCGGGTCGTAACCGAGCTTGTCGAGACTCAGGAAGATCTTGCCGCGGGTGAGCAGACGCAGGGAGACGCTCTCGCCGTAGACCGTCGGAACGGTCGAGACACGAATGTCGATCTCCTCGCCCCGGATGCGGACGTTGATACGACCGTCCTGGGGCAACCGTTTCTCCGCGATGTTCATTCCCGACATCACCTTGATGCGGGAGATGATCGCGGCTTGAAATCGCTTCAACTGCGGTGGCAACGGAATCTGGTGAAGAATGCCATCAATGCGGTTGCGAATCCGCAGCTCATCCTCGGCCGGCTCAAAATGAATGTCCGTCGCGCGCTGGTTGTAGGCTTCCCAGACGATCTGGTTGACGAACTTGATGACGCTGGCTTCCTGGTCATCGTCGGAGATCTCCTTGTCATTCTCGATCTCCAGCTCCATCGGCTCGTCCTCGGCCAATTCATCCAAGGTTTCGGCGCCGACGCCGTAGTATTTCTTGAGCGCCTTGTCGATCTCCTGGCGCGGTGCCAGCGCAAACTTGACCGAACAGCGGGCGTTGAACTGCACGGCATTGACGAGTTCGCGGTCAAAGGGATCACAGATGGCAACCCGCAGGGTGTTTTCCTCGAAACTCACCGGCATCACGAAATGCTGAAATGCGACCTTGGTGGTGATGCGTTCGCGGGCCTCGACCGGGATGTCCAAGGCCGGCAGATCGACCGCTTCCCATCCGAGTTCCTCCGCCAGGCGTCTCACGAATTCATCCTGGCCCAGACCAGCCTCGCGCCCGAAGAATTCGAGCATCGTCTCGGTTGATCCGGCCTCGACGGCGAGATTCCAGTCCTCGCGCCACTGATCAAATTGATCAGCTGACGCCAGTCCCGCGCCCTCGAACACCTTTTTGATGGAGACAAACGCCATTGCGACTCAGGGTCGTGAAACAGCGTTTTTAGAGGAAAGTTGCGGTTTGGGTCAAAGTAATAGGGCGTTTTGTGGCGGCGGCTATTGCCAAAGCAACCAGTCATCCGCAACCGGTAATCAGCGGCTCAAAGCACCTGCGCCAGCCCCGATTGCTGATCGCTGGTGACGGATTACTTCACGATTGACCCGTCTAGGGCCGATTGCTACTTTGCGCGCCCGTTGATGCAAATGAGCGGAGTAAATGTAGGACTGAGCGTCGTCGGCAAAGGCTGACGCGGGCGGTTCTTGCATGACCCTCAAGTGCCTCCCGCGGATCCGAAAGGACGCGGGTTTTTGTTTTTCAGCGGACTCTCACGGACCGCTGCGGCGGACTAGATTTTATGAGACATACCATCTCAGTATTGGTTGAGAACAAGTTCGGGGTGTTGACCCGGGTGGCTGGCCTGTTCAGCGGCCGGGGATTCAACATCGATTCCCTGAACGTTGCGCCCACGCAGGATCCGAGTGTGTCGCGCATGTCCATCGTCACCCGTGGTGATGACGCGACGCTGGAACAGATCGTCAAGCAGCTCAACAAACTGGTGGATGTCCTCAAGGTCATCGATTTCCGCGATGGCGAATACATCGACCGCGAATTGATTCTTGTGAAGGTCGGCGTCGACGCCAAGACCCGCGCGGAGGTCATGCAGGTCAGCGATATCTTCCGTGCCAAGATCGTTGACGTGCAGGCCAAGAGCCTGACGATTGAGATCACCGGCGGCGAAGGGAAGATCGAGAAGTTCCTCGATCTCATGCAGGCTTACGGAATCATCGACCTGACGCGGACCGGCAAGGTCGCCCTGCCACGCAAGTAACATTCAGCTTTGGCGGAGTCCTCGCCGCTTCATTCGACAATACCGGCAACGCGGAGGACAGCGTCGCCAAACAAAACAGATATGGCAGCTAAAGTTTATAAGGACAAAGACGCCGACCTCGGCGTGCTCGCAGACAAGACGTTGGCCGTGCTCGGCTTCGGTTCGCAGGGCCACGCCCACGCGTTGAACCTCAAGGATTCCGGTCTCAACGTGATCATCGGCCTCTATAAGGGCAGCAAGTCGATCCCGGTCGCCAAGAAGGCCGGTTTCAAGGTCGTCACGACCGCCCAGGCCGTGAAACAGGCCGACGTGATCTTCGTCGGGCTGCCGGACACCAAGCAGGGCAAGGTCTACAAGGAAGACATCGAACCGAACCTCGCGCCGGGCAAGACGCTGCTCTTCTCCCATGGTTTTTCCATCCACTACAAGACGATCGTTCCGCCCGCAGACGTGAACGTCGTCCTCGTCGCGCCGAAAGGCCCGGGCCACACCGTTCGCGGCCAGTACGTCGAAGGCAAGGGTGTTCCCTCCCTCATCGGCATCTACCAGAACGCCAATCGCCAGGCCAAGAAGATCGCCCTCGCCTGGGCCAAGGGCATCGGCGGCACCCGCGCCGGCGTCATCCAGACGGACTTCAAGGAAGAGACCGAAACCGACCTGTTCGGTGAGCAGACCGTTCTTTGCGGCGGCCTCTCCGCCCTTGTCATCGCCGGTTACGAAACCTTGGTCGAAGCCGGTTACGCTCCGGAAATGGCCTACTTTGAATGTCTACACGAAGTGAAGCTGATCGCCGACCTGATGAACGAATCCGGCGTCAGCGGCATGCGCTTCTCCGTTTCCGAGACCGCCAAGTGGGGCGACGTCGTCACCGGTCCCAAGATCATCGACGGCAGCGTCAAGAAGCGCATGAAGAAGGCGCTCAAGGAAATCCAGAACGGCAAGTTCGCCCGCGAATGGGTCAAGGAATATGAAGGCGGCTACAAGACCTACAACAAGCTCCTGAAAGCCGGCGAAAAGCACAGCATCGAAAAGGTCGGCGCCCGTCTCCGTGGCATGATGCCCTGGATGAAGAAGCGCGACACCAAGGGTGCCCAAGGCGCTTACTAAGATTTGAGATCTCAGATTTGAAATTTCAAATTCCCCGAGCCGGCGATCAGAAATGGTCGCCGGTTCTTTTTTCGCGACTATCAATTAGGGGTGGTGTTTGAATCCGCGAAACTTATATTGAACTCGTGCGGTTGCTCCGAAACACAATCATGATCCTGGGTCTGCTGGCCGGCTTTGCGAATGCCTTCGCGGAGCAGAAGACAGCCACGACCAACGATTACTGGGTGTTCGTGGAGCGGAATCCGTTCAATCTTCGACCTCCGCCAAAGCCTGCGCCTCCGCCCAAACCCACGGAACCAGAAAAAGTACCGGTCGATGTAAAGC
>JAYPXF010000043.1:5437-10110 GCA_038154405.1 Verrucomicrobiales bacterium
GTTCGTGTGATGCTGGTGAACATGCCTCCAAACGAAGATCCGCAGTATCTCTCAATTAAGGAAGGCGACCGCGACAAGGGTATCGAGGTGATCAAGGGCGGCGTCGACATCGAGGCCGGCACAGTGCAGGTGAAGATCGGTTCGATCACGAAGACACTTTCCTTCAAAGACGACGGACTGAAAGGACCGATCCCCACTTCCAAGAAGAAGATCGCCGCCACCCCCAATCGCACTCCGCCACGTCCTCCGTCCATGCGACCGGGAGTTCCCGTCCCGACACGCTCCAGCACACGCCCTCCAAGTTCCGGCATTCCCAAGCCTGTGAAGGCCACCGTTCCCACCCTGAAACGTCGCATTCGATCGGGCAGCACAAGCGGTAGTTCGACACCATCCGGTTCGTTCCGCATTGGACTCCCGGCACCACGCGCGAGCACGGCAGCCGTAAACGCAAACGGGAATTCCATCCGAATCAACACGCAGATCCGTCCGACGGCAACCCCACAACCTCAGCGCAATGAAATTCAACTGACCGCCGCGGAGCAGGCGGCCGCAATGATCATTCGCGACGAGGAGAACAAGGTGAACCCGATCATTCAGCAAAAGTCCGACGGCACGATTTCTGCCATCCAATTCCCGCCCCTGCCGCCGATCGACTGATCCGGCAATCCCGCCGGGCACGGCCTGACACTTCCCTTACATTCGTCTTACAGGCGGCTGACTCCATCTTGCTTCCCTGCGGCAGACTGGGTTGAATGAAAACCCCGCTTGCCTCTCTCCCACTGGCCGTGGCGCTGACCACGGGAGCCGCCCCCAAAGACCAACCCGCCGATCTCGTCGTCCACGAATGGGGCACTTTCACCTCGGTCCAGGCCGCAGACGGCAAACAGGTGCCCTGGCTCTCCAAGATCGGTGCCGACCTCCCGAACTTCGTCTATCTCGATCGCAACCCCAACAGCATCGGTGCCGGTTACCTCTCCCGCTCGACGCTGGGCAAATTCACCCGCTACGCCCGTCAACGAATGGAAACTCCCGTGCTCTATTTCTATTCCGACAAACCGATGAACGTAGATATCGAAGTCGGATTCCCCCTGGGCTCCATCACGTAATGGTTCCCGCGGGTGAGTCACGCCGGGCCAACGTCACCGAAGCGGCATGCCGATCGCATTCCAAACAAGCGCAACAACGACAGCTACATCCGCTGGGACAATGTCCACATCCTCCCGCGCAACACCTACGCCACCCTGCGGCACGACGGTTCGCCCAGTCGTTACTACCCGGCCCGCGAGACGGATGCCAATTACCTCCGCATTGCCACCGGGCAAGGCAACGAGCTGAAAGATGAGACCGAAAAGCTCCTTTTCTATCGCGGCCTCGGCCACTTCGAAGCGCCGCTACACCTTTCCATGGTCTCGAATTAGAAGAAGCTCCGCTTGCGGAACACGGGCAAGGAGCCGCTCTCCGAGCTCTACCTGCTGGTGGTACGAAACAGTCAGGCGAAATTCGAGCGCATCGACTCATTGGCAAGGCAGAAGGATCTCAGCTGGAATCCCGATTCCAATCTGCGGCCGTTCGAAAAGGTCAGCGCCGAACTGGCCCAGGCGCTTGAGGAGACGCTCGTCGGCCAAGGCCTGTATCGCAAGGAGGCCAAAGCCATGATCAATACATGGCGCAAGCCCTGGTTCGATGAAACGGGCGTGCGCGTTCTCTACACGTTGCCGGAGAAATGGACGGACCAGGCACTGCCCCTCACCGTGACACCCCGCCCCAAGGAAGTCGTCCGCGTCATGGTCGGACGCGCAGAACTCATCACTCCTAGGATGGAATGGTCGCTGCTGCGCGAAGTAGTGCGCTACGCGGACGAAAAGCAACGTGCCCCAGCTGCGCAAGCTGCCGCCAAACTGGCCCTCGGCCGATTCCTCGAACCCACCATCGTACGGCTGATAAAGAACAATCCCAGCAAAGAATCCCGCCTGAATGCACAGCGGCTTCAATACGCTCTGCACCATCTCAACAACGAGGAACACCCGGTCGTGAGCCTGCTTGATTCAGCTGACCGATCCGGTTCCTGATACTTCCAGCAGCCAGGGAAACCACGCGAATCCCGCCTTCGGCCTTGAGCCGGGCGGGATTCGTCCGACCTTAGGCCCCATCAGCGACATGCCGTCCGTGCGACTGTCGCGATCCAGCGGACCGAAATGCGCGAGATTCATCGTGTGGCCCAACTCGTGCAGGTAACCCTTGAGATTGACTCGACCGGCAATCCCACCGGCCAGCGGAGTCTCCATGGTCAATTCGCCCGGAACCTCGTACCAGACCAGCAAAGCCCACCCGTTGCCTTTCACGTCGCCGAAGCCGCCATAGCCATGACTCGCCTTCAGCTTCGTTCCATACACGAATATCCACCACGTGCTGCCTTGCCGCGGGATCTTGTGTTCGGCGATCGCCTGTTTCATTCGGTGCCCCACATTGGGCGGCGGAGCAACATCCTTGGGTGTGAAGAAGACGATCCTTACCTTGGCCTCCGCAGCGGGCGCGGTGATCGTGCCCGCAAACATCAAGGCGATCACAACCAGACGAAGCAATTGGGTCATGATGTGATTCTGCCCCAATCCACCGGCAACTCAATCACGAGAACAGACCGGGCACGACATTGCCAAAGACATCCGTCAACCGTACATCGCGTCCGTTATGCCGGTAAGTCAGGCGTTCGTGATCCAGTCCCAGCAAGTGCAGGATAGTCGCGTGGAAGTCATGAAAAGAGACTGGTGAATCCGATGCGTGCATGCCCAAGGGATCCGTCGATCCGTATGAGATGCCCGGTTTCACCCCACCGCCGGCCATCCAGAGAGTGAAACCCTTGTGCGAATGACCGCGCCCGATCTTCACTTCCTTGTTCGCTTCCTCAAATGGCGTGCGTCCGAACTCCGTGGCCCAGACCACCAGCGTTTCATCAAGCATGCCACGCGACTTGAGGTCGAGAATGAGCGCAGCAATTCCCTGATCCGTCCGCGCGGCGTTCGTCCGGTGATTGCCGATCAAACCTCCGCGATTCCCGTGCGCATCCCAGCGTCGTCCATTTGCGCCATCAAGAATCTCCACGAAACGCACTCCTGATTCGATCAACCGCCGGGCAGTCAGACAGTGCTCTGAAAAGATCGAGTCACCATACAACCCGCGGATGGATTCCGGCTCGCGGCCAAGATCAAAGACCTCCGACGCGCTCATCTGCATGCGGAAGGCCGTTTCGAACGCCTCGATTCTTCCCTGCAATTCCGGCTGCCCTACAAGGCCATCACGATGAAGACGATTGAGTCGTTGGATTGCATCAAGCTGGCGGCGCTGCTGTTCACGCGACATGCCCTTCCGCGATTGCAAATGGGGAAATGGAGGACTGCCAGCCTTCACCTTCGCCACCGCCGCCTGATGGCGCCCCGGCAAAATCCCCTGCTGAAACACTCCATCCCCGGCCGACGTAATCCCGTCCTTCATCACGACGTAGGCCGGCAGATTCTCGCTCTCGCAACCCAATCCATACGACACCCACGACCCGATGCTCGGGAATCCAGGTCGACCGTGCCCGGTGTGCATCAGCTGTTCGCCCACCGAATGAATGGCCGAGTCCGTGTGCATCGACTTGATGAACGCAATCTCGTCAACGACCTGGGTCAGGTGCGGGAATATTTCACTGACCCAGGAACCACTTTGGCCATGCTGCTGAAACTCAAATACGGACGGCAGGATCAAGGTATCCTCCACCTTCTTCTCCGGATTGAAACCGATGAGTTCCTCGCTCGTAAAAATCTCGTCGGCCCGCTTCCCCGCCAAGCGGCGGAGTTCCGGTTTGTAGTCGAAGGTCTCCAGGTGGCTCGCACCTCCGCACATAAAGAGAAAGATCACGTTCTTTGCCCTTGGCGCGAAGTGCGTACTCTGCCCATCCGCAGACGCGAGCAACGAATTCAACGCCACTCCGCCCAGCCCCAATTGGCCCAGAAAGCGTCGACGCTGGATCCGTGCGCTAATTGAGATAGATGAATTCATTGAGCGAGAGCAGGACGTGACAAAGATTCGTGAGCGCCCCGGCATCATCCGTCAACAATCCGGCGGCGATTTTCATTTCGTTGTTTCGAGGGGGACGAGCGAAAGCAGTCAGATATGCGTACCGGATTTGATCCTCAGACTCTTCTCCGGCTTCGCGGCGCACGCGCCTGGCAAATCTCTGCGCCAGTTCCCACATCAACGGCGAGTTCATGGCAAATAGAGCCGCATCCGCCGAAGCACTTGAACTGCGCACACCTACACTCTTCTCGTTGTTCGCGGGATCAAACAGACTCAGGGTCCGTTGCCGTCCGGTGCGATGCACCTGCAGGTAGATTGACCGTCGCCACTGTTTCTCATCGTCCGGCTCCGACACCTTGTAGTTCCCGATCGGGATGCTCGACCCATACAGCTCCGTACGCAAAACCCCGGCGACACTCAACAGACGATCCCGAATCACTTCCGCTTCCAGTCTGCGCGGACGAAACTGCCAGAGCAGACGATTCTCCGCATCTTTCTCCGTCGCGGACGAATCTCTGGCACCGGCCTGCCGAAACACGGAACTGTTCAGAAGAAGACGGTGAATCGGCTGCGGGGTCCAGCCGCCGTGGAGCGGTGGGCCGGCCGACGGGTGGGGG
>JAYPXF010000043.1:10120-18647 GCA_038154405.1 Verrucomicrobiales bacterium
CCTTTGATCAGTTGGCCGGCCAACCAATCGAGCAATTCCGGATGACTGGGCTGAGATCCCAAGATTCCGAAATCGTTGGGCGTGTCCACCAATCCACGACCGAAATGGTGATGCCAGATTCGGTTCACGATCACCCGCGCCAACTGCTGACCGGCCCCGTCTTTCGCATCCGTCAGCCATGCAGCAAGTGCCTGAAGATTGGAACGGTCCTTCGTCAGCCAATGCTTCGAGGGTTGCTTCATCAACACACTCAGAAATCCCGGATTCACATTTTCACCCGGTGTTCGCCAACTGCCCTTGTGCAGCAACCGCGGTTTGTGGATCACCAGGGCGACGGGACGTTTCCCGGACTTGGGTTCCTCTTCGAACTGATCAAAGAAGAAGCTGGTGAACTGGTAGTATTCCTTGGTCGACATGGGATCGACCGGATGATCGTGACATCGCGCACACCCAAAAGTCAGGCCGAGGAAGGCACTGCCGGTGGTGGATACCATGTCATCCAAACGATGAAACTGGCGGTCATTCGGATTGTCGTTGTCCTGCAGATGCGTGCCGAGATGGATGAACTGTCGCAGCTCGCGATACTTGAGCGAATCATCACCACTTGCGCCGGCGAGCTGAATGCGCACAAAACTGTCGAAGGGCAGATCGTCATTGAGCGCGCGAATCACCGCGTCGCGATAACGCCAGGCATCCTTGCGAACCTTGTCCCCGTTCACATTGAGGATCCCGTCGCTTTCACCAAACCGCGCGACGTCCAACCAATGCCTAGCCCACCTCACGCCGAATTGCTCATCACCCAACAGGCGATCAACGAGCCGTTGGTAGGCTTTCGGCTTCTCGTCGGCCACAAAGGCCCTCACCTGTGCCGGTGTAGGTGGCAGGCCGGTCAACGCGGAATACAAACGGCGAACCAGCGTGTTCCGAGTCGCCTCCGGCTGTGGCACCAATCCCTCATCACGCAGTTTCCGGAGGATGAACGAATCGATTCGTGTCCGACCCCACGCATCATCCGGGACCACGGGCCGTTGCGCATCGAGTAGCGGGCGGAAACTCCAATGCTTGGAGCCGAGCTGTTCGCCCACGATCCTGCAATTGCAGAGAACGATGAAAACAAGCAGAAACAGAATTGCCCGACCGCAAACCATGCTGATCGGGCAATTCTAAGACGCATCAGCCGGCCGTCAACGATCAGCCGACCGGTGTATTCCGGAGGGCATCGCTCCGTCGATGCCGGGTTGAGCTACGGAATGCCTCCCCGCAAGGACGGATCCGACGGAGCGGTTCCTCCCAGTGCTTCGCTCCGGCATCTCGACGATTGACCAAAAGACTCAGTTCAACACCCGCTCGAGCAACGTGTTCAAACGCTTCACCATCATGCGCGGGTCTTCCATCAGACCGGCCATGATCCGGGCGTTGTCGTGCAACTGCTCAGTCACCTGCTTGGCCAGATCTTCGTTCTCCCCACGCAAACCGTTCAGGCGAACGATGATCGGATGCTTGGGGTTGATCTCCAGGTCCATCGGCACCTCGGGCATGTCGTTGTCCTTGCCCATTGACTTCATGATCTGGCGCATGGTGGAGGTCATCTGCTGATCCTTGTCGATCAACACGACCGGACTGTCTACGAGTCGTTCGGAAACACGCACTTCGGAAACACCTTCACCCATACTGTCCTTGATCCAAGTGGCCAAGGCGGCCGAATCCTCGGCGGACAGACCTTCCTTGTCGTCGTCCTCCAGCTTGAGATCCGCCTTCTCAGCCGCGACGAGCTTCTTGCCATCAAAGTCGGCCAGGCGCTCCATGACGAACTCATCCGCGGGGTCATACATGAAGAGAACTTCATATCCGCGGGACTGGAACACCTCGTAATAGGGCGCGCTCTCGGCCGCCTCGCGGTTGTAGCTCATCAGGAAATAGATCTCCTCCTGGTCATCCTTCATTCGGCTCACGTAATCCGCCAATGAAGAGGTCTTGCCCTTCTCGGTGAAGGAGGAGTCGTAACGCAACAACTTGGCCAGAGCACCCTGATGCTCGTAGTCACTCAGCAGGCCTTCCTTCAGAAAGCGGTTGAACTGGGTGTAAAACTCCTCGTAGTTCTCCGCATCCTTGTCCGCCTGTTCGGCGAGGAATTTCAGGAATCGCTTGGTGATGACCGCCTTGAGCTTCTGCATCAAGGCCGAGTCCTGCATGCGTTCGCGCGAAATGCTCAAGGGAAGGTCTTCGCTGTCCACCACGCCCTTCAGGAAACGCAGCCATTCGGGCAACAGATCCTTGGACTTGGATTCGATGAGCACCTTCCTGCAGTAGAGGCTCACGTCGGACTCCATCTTGCCCAGCCCCATGGATTCCATGTTGCGTTTGGGCACGAAGAGCAGCGAATTGATCATCAACGGTGCATCGACCGAGTAGTGCAGCCGGTACATCGGCTCATCAAAATCATGGCCGACGAACTGGTAGAATTCCTTGTATTCCTCGTCGGTGATCTCGGACTTGTTGCGCATCCAGATCGCCTGAACGGTGTTCACCTGCTTCTCGTTCACCTCGATCGGGAACTGCACGAAGTTGGAGTAGTTCTTGATGACCGTCTCCACGCGCATCTCCTTGGCAAACTCTTTGGCATCTTCCTTCAGGTGCAACGTGATGGAAGTGCCTCGCGGCAGATCCGCCACTTCGCTGATGGAATAGCCCCCTGCCCCTTCGCTCTCCCACGAGCAACCGGTGACATCCGGACGATAGGAACGGGTGTTCACCGTCACCTTGTCGGCCACCATGAACGCCGAATAGAAACCGACACCAAACTGGCCGATCAGGTTCGAACCATCGTCCTTCTTCTGTTCGGCCATCTGCTGGAAAAAGGCCTTTGTGCCCGAGTGAGCGATCGTGCCCAGGTTTTCCACCAATTCCGCCTCGGTCATCCCGATGCCAGCGTCGCTGATGGTCAGCGTGTTCGCCTCCTCATCGATCTTGATCGCAATCTTCAGTTCCTTGTCCGGCTCGACGATATCCTCGCCGCCCGAGGATTGCAGAAACCGCATCTTCTCGCTCGCGTCCGCGGCGTTGGATACCAACTCACGGATGAAGACCTCTTTGTCCGTGTAAACGGAGTGAATCACGATATCCAGCAACTGCTGAATCTCTGCCTGAAAGTTCTGTTTCTTCGCTTCTGTCATGGGTTTGTCAGTCTAGAGTTACCTCAAAAGGGCGGAAATTAATACCAGCCGAACCGACAACCGCAAGCGCGAAGCGTCCGAAATCGGCACACTTTTCAGCTTTACCACCGTCGTTCCGACATCTCCCGCGTTTGACGCCCATCTCTTCCTCTGCAATTGTCCGCCCCGCCATGGTCATCAGAATCGGCAACACCTACCACACGGTTCGCATCGAGCCGTTTGCGATCGCCCTTGCAGTGGTCATCATCCTCATCGGGCTCAAGACCGCCATCTACACCGTTCAGGCGGAATACGAAGGCGTTGTCGTGCGGTTCGGCAAGTACCTCAAGACCAGTCCATCGGGCCTGCACTTCAAACTGCCCTACGGTATCGACTCCGTGACGCTGATTCCGGTGAAACGCCAGTTGAAGGCGGAATTCGGATTCGGCACGCGCGGTGCCACGAATCCGAACCAGTATTCGATGAGCGACGACGAGCAGGGGCGCGAGCGCAGCATGGTGACAGGCGATCTGAACGCCGCGTCCGTGGAATGGGTCATCCAGTATCGCATCACCGAGCCGACCAACTTCCTCTTCGCCGTCTATGAACCGGAGGACACCCTGCGAGACGCATCGGAATCGGTCATGCGCGAGATCGTGGGCGACCGGACGGTCGACGAGGTGATCACCATCGGCCGCCAGGACATCGAGGCCGAGGCACGGATCAAGCTGGAGGAACTCGTGGAGAAATACGCACTCGGCCTGCACATCGACCAGGTGCAACTCAAGAATGTGAACCCTCCCGAACCCGTGCAGAATTCGTTCAATGAAGTGAACCAGGCACAGCAGGAACGCGAAAAGCTGATCAACATCGCCAATGGCGAATACAACAAGATCGTCCCCCGCGCACGCGGCGAAGCCGAGGGCAAGATCAGCACCGCTGAAGGTTACGCCATCAAACGAATCAACGAAGCCGAAGGCGACGCGGCGAAATTCAACGCCATGTTTGCCGAATATCAGAAGGCGCCGGAGGTGACCCGCCGACGAATCTATCTCGAAACCATGAAAACCGTCCTCCCCGCCATGGGCCGCAAGATCATCCTAGATGACAAGGCCAACCAGGTGCTCCCCCTCCTCCAGCTCGACGCCAAGGGAGGTGCACGATGAAGTCCCCCGGCCAGCTCATTCTCATCGGCATCGGCGTGTTGGCAGCCCTGATCATTCTGCCGAGCACATTCTATACGGTCGACGAGACCGAACAGATGATCATCACCCAGTTCGGACAACCAGTCGGCAACGCGATCACCAACGCGGGCCTGCACGTGAAGATCCCATTCATCCAGGACGTTAACAAGCTGGACAAGCGCATCCGCCCTTGGGACGGCGCGCCCAGCGAAATGCCCACCAAGGACAAGACCTACATCATCGCTGATGCGTTCGGCCGCTGGCGGATCTCCGATCCCAAGCAGTTCTTCCTGCGTCTGCGTGATCAGCGGAGCGCAGAATCCCGGTTGGATGACATTCTGGGCAGCGAGATCCGCAATGCCATCGCCAAGCACCAGCTCATCGAACTGATCCGCACGACCATCGATCGCAAACCGGTGCGAGACGAGAGCCTCTCAAATCTCTCCACCAATCTCAGCAGCTGGCCGTCCATCACCAAGGGACGTGCCAAGGTCGAAGAGGAGATCTTTCGGCACGCCGCCCCCAAGCTCGTGGATTTCGGCATCGAACTGCTCGACGTCCGTTTCAAGCGGATCAACTACAACGAAACGGTTCGGGGGCGCATTTACGAACGAATGACCACCGAACGCCAGCAGATCGCATCCCGATTCCGCTCTGAGGGCGAAGAGGAAGCGGAGAAGATCAACGGCAACCGCGAGAAGGACCTGCAGGAAATCGAATCCACGGCTTATCGCAGAATCCAGGAGATCGAGGGTGCAGCCGATGCGAAGGCGACCGAAATCTATGCCAACGCCTACAACCAGAACGAGGATGCGGCAAAGTTCTACGAATTCGTGCAGACGATGGAGACCTACAAGAGCGTGTTGTCGCGCGATTCAACAATGATTCTGACCACGGACAGCGAACTCTTCCGCTTCCTCAAGGACACGGAATCAGCAACCGATCCCAAGCCCTGATCACTGCGCAGGCGCCGGTGCCGGTGCGCCGGCACCTTGAGTTGCGGCACCGGATTGACCGGGCTGTCCCATGCCGGTCAGCACCTTCGCCCGTTCGACGGTGGCATTGAGGCGCGGAGTTTGCGGGCCCATGAAGCCACCATTGTGGATCATGTGGATGCACATCATCACCTTCTCGCGATCCATCTGATCCAGGTAATGATTGACCAGATAACGCAGCACGACCGCGGGACTCCTCGTGTCCGGAGGAAACTGACCTCGATTGACCGCGGCCGGATTCTTCATGAAGACTTCGGAAGCGGCCTCCTCGAATTTCTTCATGTCGCCCTCCGCCCAATGGACTTCGGCCAGGTAACATTTCATCACGGGCGCCAGTTCAGGCAGTGAATCGATCATCATCTCCATCATCTTGATGAGCACCTCCGACTCCGGCTTGTAGAACACCGAGGAGGAATCCCGGTAAAGATTCATCGCCGCGGTGACGAAGCTCATCACGTTCATCGCACCGTTGCGGGGATCTTCCATGAGCTGCGGCAGCAGCGGCCCGAGACGACCGATGTCGTTGGCGCTGGGGTTGCGCTCGTCCTCGTAGTTGGACAACAGCAGCAGCGGTAGAGGATTGTCGGGTTCTTCCGCCGCCCAGCGCGCCATGATCGACCGCATCAGGCTCGGCTTGAGCAGCACCTCGTATCGATTCCGGATATCGAGACTGAGATAATCGCTCGGTCCCGGTTGATGTTTCGAGAGATACTGCGCAAGCAACGATTTGGGACGCATTTCTTCGCGCGCATCAAAGTCATAGACGTGCAGGGAGTTGGCCATCAGGAACGCCCCCTTTTGGGCCAGCGTATCCAAGACCGGATAGTAGTCACCGTGCAAGGGCTGGCCGTTCGGCGGAATGAACTCCGTCATGTCCTCCGTGGTCAGTTCGTGCGCCAGGAAAACCAGCGGCCGATCGATCGCCACCCGACGCAGGCCGTCACGCACGGCCGGAATCTTGAACCGCTCAGTGATTTTTTCCAGATCAACCTCCGTGGGAGCAGATCCCCCCACCAGCATGATATCGCCAACCGATCCCGCCCAGATGCGGGTGTAGGGGAACACCCGGGTAAAGGTGGCTATCACCGTGTCGACGGCCTCCCTCGGCATCGCATACACGTGCAGCCACTGACACATCACGCCATTGGTGTTCAAGCGCCGGAAGCAATTGACGTAAAACTCGGCGGAAAACACACCGGCGATTCCCGACATCCACGGATTCGACGGCTCGCTGACAATGATGTCATAGTTGTTGGTCGAGGTGAGCAGGAATGACTTCGCATCATCGATGACGAGATCCAGCTTCGGGCTGTTGAGGACATCGCCGTTGACCTCCTTGAAGTACTCGGCCGCAGTCGCCATCTCGGGATGGATCTCCACGGTGGTGACCGTTTCCATCTGTGGATACGCGGTCAACGCCCCCGACGTCACACCACTTCCCAGTCCCACGACAAGGGCATTCTTCGGATCCGGATGCAACATTGCCGGCACGTGCCCGAGCATCAATTGGGTGACCATGTCGCGATCGGTGGACGCATCGGCCTTGCCGTTCACTTTCAAGTAGCGGACACCGCTTTCATCCTCCTTCACAGTCACCGATGAACCGGCGCCGTCGACGTGATACAAGACCGGCACTTCAGCCCCACTGCGGAACTGGGCCATGGTCATCGGCGGTTGTTCCAGTGACCAACCACCGTAGGTCAGATACTTTGACCAGGTGGCCTGGAACTGGTTGCCGGCGATCAACACCCACACCGCGGCAACCGGCATGACCAGTGGCGCGAGCCGCTTGCGGTTGGACGGAGCGTTCCTGGCGATGATGATCACTCCGATCACGATGTTCAGAGCAGCCCCGAGCGCGAAGGTCCGCGCCAGCCCCAATGACGGCAGGGCCCAGAGACCGGTCAGGACCGTTCCCAACACGGCACCGACGGTGTTGAACGAGAACACCAATCCGACAGACCGTCCGGTCCGGGCGGTTTCAGCGGTGGAAATCCGACTGACCAATGGCAGCGTCATTCCCAGGATGGTCGTAGGAACAATCATCACCAACAGGCTGAAAAACCCCTGAAGAAAACGGAAGACCCCGTAATTCAACTCCTGCCGGTCAACGATGCTGGAGATCCGCAGGTACAACAGTGGCAGGTATTCGTAACAGAACATCGTCAGAATCACGGACACGCCGACCCAGATCTCCAGCCAGCCGAACCGGGTGAGGCTGTTGCCACCGCTGGGGAACTTGCTGATCAGCCAGGCACCCAGCGCGATGCCGAGGATGAAGGTCATCAACATGATCGCGAATGCGTTGGAGCTGGATCCCATGCACATGCCCAACAACCGCGTCCAGGACACCTCATATAACATGGCCACCGCTCCGGATATGCCGATACCGATGATCGCCAACCGGATCTCCGGTGCGGTGTAGGATTCTTCGTTCTTCTCCGTCTTTCCACTCGTTTCCTGCTTGGTCGCCGGAGCAACCTCCTCACGGATATAGCCGCTGACAAACAACGCCAATGCACCGACTCCAAGATTCAGCACCGCCGCCGTCACCACCGTGTTCTGCAGACCGAACGCAGTGATCAGCCAGAATTCTGCCAAGGCCACGCCAAAAACCGCGCCGAGGCTGTTCATGAAATAAAGTCGTCCAACCTTTTCCTGAATCTCCCCCAGCGAATGGGTGACCATCCTCGCCAAGATCGGAAGCGTGCCACCCATCAGAATCGTGGGCACGGCCAAAGTCAGCAGCGTCAGAATAAACTTCAGTCCGAGCAACATGCTGCTGCCCGCTGCCACTCCGCGCGCCATTCCGACATAGCTGCCGTAGGCAATTTCGTAGATTTCCGGAAACGCCAGCGCGTAGACTCCGATGATCACTTCCAACCATCCATAGACCGCCAGCGGCCGATACATCCGGTCCGCCTTGGCACCCAACCAGGCATTGCCGAGAGCGAGTCCCCCCATGAATGCGACCAGCACGGCGACAATGGCGTAGCTGGTATGGCCGGTGAAAAGCGCAAGGTAACGTGTCCATACCACCTGGTAGATCAGGCCCGCCAGACCCGACAGCAGCATGCAGAACACCGCCACGGGAAAAACCAGTTGCCGGCCCCGTTGGGAAGGGCTTTGGGAATTTTCCATGGGCCGGAGTCTGCGAAATCCGCAAGAAACGGGCAACTTAGAATCTGTTTTCGTT
>JAYPXF010000043.1:18657-19180 GCA_038154405.1 Verrucomicrobiales bacterium
CTCCCGTAATGCTCAACATTCACCACCTCGAACTGTTCTACTACGTCGCCAAACATGGCGGCATCATGGCCGCCGTTCGCAACATCCCCTATGGCATCCAGCAACCGGCCGTTTCCGGGCAGATCCTGCAGTTGGAAGACTATCTCGGCGGCCCGCTGTTCCAGCGTCGACCGTTCCAACTCACCCCGGCCGGAGAGCAGCTCTACCAGTTTATCGAACCGTTTTTCGACCGCATCGACACCGTCGCTGAACAGCTACGTGGCGGCGCGATCCAGACCATCCGGGTTGCCGCCACGGCGATTGTTCTCCGTGATCACCTGCCGGAGCTGTTGCCCATCATCAACAAGAAATTCCCGCAGCTCACCATCACGCTGCGCGAAGGCATCCAGGCGCAGGTGTCCCAATGGCTGCAGTCCGGTGAGATCGACCTCGCCGTAACGGTCATCGACGGCAAGCCGCCGGCCGGCATCCATCTCCGCAAGCTGCTAGAACTTCCACTCGTCCTGCTCGTCCCCAAACAGTT
>JAYPXF010000043.1:19205-19954 GCA_038154405.1 Verrucomicrobiales bacterium
AAGACCGCCGCCGACCTGCTCGCTCAGGATCGCATCACGCAGACGCTCATCAGTTTCCCTACCAACGAAGCGCTCTCGAAGAAATTCCAGGACGAGCTCAGCAAGCGCAAGATCGGCTGGCCCATCGGCATGGAGGTGAACTCGCTCGATCTGGTCGACATCTATTCCGCCAACGGCTTCGGCATCGGTTTGTCCCTCAAAATCCCAGGCCACATGTCCTCCGCCAAGGTCCGCGAGCTGCCCTTGGATGATTTCCCCAAGGTCACCCTCGCAGCCCTCTGGCAGGCCAAACTCAGCACCATCGGCACGGCTTTGGTGGACATCTTCGAAGAGCGAGCCAAACAGATCAAGGGCACGTGAATTTTGAACTTTGGTAATCTCCCGATTTCCGCACACTCCGCCCCCGCATGAAACAAACGGTTGTGACATTGGACATGGAAGGCGTGCTGGTCCCGGAGATCTGGATCGCCTTCGCGGAGAAGACTGGCATCGAGGGACTGAAACGCACTACCCGAGAAGAACCGGATTACGATGTCCTCATGCGCTACCGTCTCGATCTACTGGACCAGCACGATCTGAAACTGTCCGACATCCAGGAGGTCATCGGCACGCTCGCCCCCCTGCCCGGCGCGAAGGAATTCCTCGACGAACTCCGCACCCTCACCCAGGTGATCATCCTGTCCGACACCTTCGAGCAATTCGCCCAACCGCTCATGCGACAACTCGACTGGCCGACCCTTTTCTGTCAT
>JAYPXF010000043.1:19964-20290 GCA_038154405.1 Verrucomicrobiales bacterium
CTGTCATCGGCTTGTGGTCGAAGATGACAAGATCACGGACTACCAGCTCCGTCAGCCGGATCAAAAGCGCAAGTCCGTCGCCGCGCTCCAGTCGCTGAACTACAAGGTCATTGCCGCCGGTGACTCCTACAACGACACCACGATGCTGAGCGAGGCGGACAAGGGTTTCCTCTTCAAGTCGCCCCAGAACGTCATCGACGAATTTCCGCAGTTCCCGGCCGAGACCGAATACGACAAACTGCTTGAGCGCTTCAAAGCGGAACTCTGATTCTGATCATGGGTGTTTTCGACGACAGGCCCCGCCGCTCACCGGAACAACTCCGCAG
>JAYPXF010000043.1:20300-21508 GCA_038154405.1 Verrucomicrobiales bacterium
CGCTGGCACGGTCCCGACGATCTGCGTTCGTTCGGCCACCGTTCCCGCCAGAAGCAGTCCGGCTACGGCAGCGAGGAGTTCGCCGCCAAACCCGTCATTGGAATCCTGAACACATGGAACGATCTCATTTCCTGCCACGCGCACTTCAAGCAGCGCGTGGAGGAGATCAAGCGGGGCGTGTGGCAAGCCGGCGGCTTCCCCGTCGAGATTCCCGTCATGGGCATGAGCGAAACGTTCATGAATCCCACGTCGATGTACTATCGCAATCTCCTCGCGCTAGAGACCGAGGAAACATTGCGGACCTATCCGCTTGATTGCGCCGTGCTCATGGGCGGCTGCGACAAAACCACCCCGGCTTTGCTCATGGGTGCCGTCAGCGCGAACGTGCCGAGCATTTTCATGCCGGGTGGCCCGATGCAGCGCACGAGTTGGCGCGGCAATCCATTGGGCAGCGGCAGCGACGTCTGGAAGTATTGGGCCGAACGCGGCGCCGGTCGGCTCTCGTGCGATGCGTGGGGGGAGATCGAAGACTGCATCTCCGCTTCACCCGGTCACTGCATGACCATGGGTACGGCTTCCACCATGACCTCCATCATGGAAACCATGGGGCTTTGTCTGCCTGGTTCATCATCAATTCCCGCTCCCAATTCAGCGCATTCGCGGATGGCCTCCGCCACCGGCCGCCAAGCCGTGGAACTGGCGTGGCTGGACGTCAAACCGACTGAACTGATCACGCCGGAATCCGTGGACAATGGCGTTACCGCGCTGATGTCTTTTGGTGGATCCACCAACGCGATCATTCACCTGATCGCCCTGGCCCGCCGCGCCGGGATCGAACTCACCATCGATCGCTTTGATGAAATTGCGCAACACGTCCCGGTGGTCGGCAACCTGCGCCCCGCCGGAAAATACATCATGCCGGACCTCTACGACGCCGGCGGCCTGCGCGCGCTGTTGGTGCAGATCTCCGATCTTCTGAATCTGGATTGCCCCAACGTCGCCGGCACCACCTTGGGTGAGGCGATCGAAGGAGCTGAAGTCTTCGACGAGGATGTGATTCGAAAACGCGACAATCCGATCTGGGATAGCGGAAGCCTGGCCGTCTTGCGCGGCAATCTCGCCCCGGAAGGGGCGGTCATCAAACCACCGGCGGCGGAGAAACACCTGTTGAAGCACGAAGGTCCAGCCGTGGTGTTCAAGGACTATCC
>JAYPXF010000043.1:21518-31111 GCA_038154405.1 Verrucomicrobiales bacterium
TATCCCGACCTGAAGGCACGCATCGATGATCCATCCCTCGGCTTGACCAAGGACCACGTCATCATCCTGCAGAACGCCGGCCCCCTCGGCGCCCCCGGCATTCCCGAATGGGGGATGTTGCCGATTCCCAAGTATCTCCTCGAACAGGGAGTGCGCGACATGGTCCGCATTTCCGACGCCCGCATGAGCGGCACGAGCTACGGTGCGTGCGTCCTGCATGTGTCTCCCGAATCCTTCACCGGCGGTCCGCTTGCCCTGGTGAAAGATGGCGACACCGTTTCCCTGGACGTCGAACAGCGGAGCATCAACGTGAACGTCTCAGACGAGGAACTCGCGCAACGAAAAGCCGAATGGCAACAACCCGAAGACCGCTTTTCGCGCGGCTACGGAAAACTGTATTTCAACGAAACAACGCAGGCTCACGACGGCTGCGATTTCCGTTTTCTCCATCATGACGGTTCGGTCACACCCGAACCCAGCATTCACTGACCCATGCAGACCACGCCCGTCACCATCGAGGACCTTGAGTCATCGCCCATCGCTGTTCCGCCATTGTCGCGCGACAACAACCACGACATCAATCGCGATGAGAACGCGAAGATCATCCGCCACATCGAAGACGGTGGTGTTCGCATCTTCCTCTATGGCGGCAATGCGAACTTCTACCACATTCGACCGAGCGAGTTTGAAGGCGCGCTGGCGATGATCGAAGAATGCGCCGGCGAGGATTCAATCATGATTCCCTCCGCCGGACCTGCATATGGACTCAAGATGGATCAGGCGAAGGTCATCAAGGAGACCAAGTTTCCCACCGTGATGGTCCTGCCCCAGGAAGGCATCATGACCGAAGCGGGACTGTTGACCGGCTTTCGGCATTTCGTCGAAGCCATTGACCGCCCCGCAGTACTCTACATCAAGCGCGACGGCTACATCACTCCCAAGGGCGCAGCCCAACTCGTCGACGAGGGTCTGGTGTCGTTCATCAAGTACGCGATCGTCCAGCCAGATCCCGCTGAAGACCCTTACTTGGCGGAACTCGTTGAAACGGTCGATCGCAAGAAGATCGTCAGCGGCATCGGCGAACAGCCCGCCGTCGCCCATCTCACGAAGTTCGACATCACCGGTTTCACAGCCGGCTGCATCTGTCTGCGGCCGGAACTGACCAAGGAACTGCTCGAAGTCATCCAATCCGGAAATCTCCAACGGGCGGAGGAAATTCAAGCCATCTTCAAACCGCTCGAGGATCTGCGCAACGGAATCAATCCCATTCGCGTTCTCCACGAAGCCGTGGAACTCGCCGGCATCGCCAAGACCGGACCTCAGATCCCCCTGCTCTGCGGTCTGAACACAGAACAGCGCGACCAAGTCAAATCCGCCTCACTGTCACTGATGAACACCTGATTTGCCCTTGGTAGGGATGCGCTGCTGCGCGTCCACGGATAAGCTGCCGCCTGTCCCCACCTTCCCAAAAGCGGCTATAACCAGTCACGCTCCTTGAACACTTCAATGGAGTGTTCCCAACTCGTCACGGGAATGGCTTCCACCGGACATTTCTCGTCCGGGTTCCAATTGTCCACCAGATCCTGAACCACGGAATCGTTGCCGCCGTCGAACAACGCGTCGCCCATGAAAGCGACTTTTTCGTAGCCCGCCTCCAGGAACTTCATGACAGGCAGGGTCTTGTCCTTGCCGCGGATGTTGATGTCAAAGCTGGTCTCGCCGCCGAAGAGGATGTTGAGCCCCTTCGCTTCCATGATGTGCCCGAGCTTGCCGGTCAGGAATTCCATGATCTTCTTCCGGTAGCCGGTCGATTTGTCGAAGACCACAAAGTCACTCCGGTTCTGCAGCGCCTCGTCCGTGATCACCTTGGTGCGACCGATCGGAGCGTAGTTGATCATCGATCCGCGATCGGTGAGTCGCTCGCCGATCACCTTGAGATTGTCGGCCAACTTGAATTCGTCGATGGAATCCAGATCCTTCAAGGCATCCAAGAGCGCCTGATTGTCCCCCGCACCCAGATGATCCGCAAAACTGAATTTGAACACCTCGTCGATCTGGTATTCCTCGGTGAAGTCGCAGCTCAACTGGGTGGCTCCATTGTCGACGAACGCCTCAAACTTGCGCCGATAACCGAAATCCCACAGCGGCTGCAGGAACTGCGGTTCGACCAATGGCCGATCGCTGCCCGCCGCCACGTTGAACGGAATCTTGAGTCCCTTGAGGGCGTCCGCCATCTCGACCAGCAACGGCTGACGCGGAGGCGTCAAAGTGCCGTCGATATCCATCAATAATGCGATTTCCTTGCTCATTGAATGCTTGAATTGCGGGGAGGCTTCTAAACAAAGCGCCGTCGGAATGAAAGGACAACTTCCTTACTAGATGAGTTTGCTGAGAAACGAACTTCCGGACAATGGAGCGTCCAGTCCAAAGTTGTCCGCAATGGTTGCAGCCACATCAGCAAGGGTTTTCCGGACACCCAGATCAATCGAAGATGTCAGCGCAGGCCCAAATGCCAACAGCGGCACATGCTCGCGCGAATGATCCGTGCCCGGCGTGGTCGGATCGACACCATGATCGGCCGAGATGATCGCGAGATCCGTTTCATTCAGCCTCTCCATGATCGCGGGCACCGCCCGGTCAAACGCCTCCAACGCGGCACCGTATCCCTTGGGGTCGTTGCGATGTCCGAAGATCATGTCGAACTCGATCAGGTTGGCGAATAACAGTCCTTCGAATTCCTGCTCCAGCGAATCGAGTATCGCTTGGGTGCCGCCGGCATTGTCGGTCGTGTGATTCGTCTTGGTGATTCCCTGAAAGGCAAAGATGTCGTCGATCTTGCCGATGCTCCAGACGTCTTTGCCGGCGGATTCTAGCCTCTGCAACATGGTCGGAGTCGACGGAAGCATGGGATAGTCCTTACGCCGTGTGGTGCGGACAAATCCGTCCATCGCATTACCCTCAAAAGGGCGGGCGATCACGCGTCCCATGCCGTTCTTGCCGGTGAGAAAGGCGCGCGTCTTCTCGCAGATCTCATAGAGTTCATCTACTGGAATGACGTCTTCGTGCGCCGCGATCTGAAAAACGCTGTCCGCCGAGGTGTAGACGATCGGCTTTCCTGTGCGCACATGCTCCGCGCCGTATTCCTGTATCACCACCGTGCCGGAAGCGACCTTGTTGGCCAGGACACCGCGTCCGGATTCCCGTTCAAACTGTTCGATGATCTCATCCGGAAATCCGTCGGAATAGGTGGGGAAAGGATGCTCCAGCAGAATCCCCATCAGCTCCCAATGACCAGCCACGGTATCCTTGCCTTTCGTGGCGGGAATACATTTGCCCGCAGCGCCGGCCTGATGCAGCGAAGCCGGAACACCTTGGATGTCCGTGATGCCACCGACGCCGATACGGCCCAAGTTCGGCAACTTGAGGCCACCGATCGCACGGGCCACATTACCGATTGAGTTGCTGCCGACGTCTCCGTAGTCCGCGGCGTCCGGAGCTTCGCCGCAACCGACCCCGTCGAGCACGATGACAATAATGCGCTTGAAGCGAGACATCAGTTCTTCGCGAGCACGCGGGGAGTGGGATTCTTCACCGTGCCGATCGGTCGTTGGCCTTTGCCCCTGCGCCCCCGATCGCCGAGATCCGCACGGGCTTCTTCAGCGAATGCGGTCAGTCGTTTCACGATGGCTGGATTGGCCGCTGCGACATTGTTCCCGGAAGCGATGTCCTTCACGAGATTGAACAGCAGCGGTTTGTCGGAAGCCCCTTTCTTGAAGTGGGGATGACGAACGAAGCTCTCCAGCGGAAGGAACAATTTCCAGGGACCACTGCGGACGGCCTGCAACTGATCCTGGTAGTAGTAATAAAACGCCTGGTAGGGCGTCTTAGCCCCGGGCTTGTCGAGAATGAGAGGGGCAATGTCATGCCCGTCAATTTTCCGATTCTTCGGAGAGGACCCTCCGGCGAGCTTCGCGAAGGTCGGCAACAGATCCATGGTCGTCGCCAGTTCCGTGCAGGTGCTGCCCGCCTTGACCCGACCGGGCCACCACATGATCGTCGGCATGCGGAAGGCGCCTTCTGAAGTCGTATATCCACGACCATAATACGGCAGATTGCTACCCCGCTCCAGACTCTCCATGTCGCGGGCAAGCGGCGCTCCGTTGTCCGAGGTCCAAATGACGAGCGTATGCTTGTCGATACCCAGCTCGACCAATTTGTTGAGAATACGTCCGGCCGCCCAGTCGAGTTCCTCGATCGAATCGCCCCACGGACCGTTCTTGCTCTTGCCCTTGAATGCCGCACTCGCAAAGGGCGTGCGCGTGCTACCTGGCATCGCTTCGGGAATGTAGAGAAAGAACGGGCGGTCTTTGTTCTTCTCGATGAACTGAAGGGACCGGTCATTGAGCTTCTTCGTCAACAGGTCACGATCGGTCGGTGCCTCCACGACCTTCTCGCCATCCATCAACGGCAGCGGCGGCCAAAGATGCCCGTCCAGTTTTTTGCCAATACGCTTGCCGGTGGGTTCGGTCATGTCATCGCTGTAGGGAACTCCATAGTATTCGTCAAAGCCCTGCCTCGTCGGCAGAAACGGCATCTGATCGCCGAGATGCCATTTGCCGACACAAGCCGTCGCGTATCCCTGCTTCTTCAGGACTTCCGCAATGGTGACCTCGTCGGGATGCAGTCCATGCGGTGAAACCGGCCGCAGCACATGACCGTCCCGCGGGTTGTGATGCATCGCCACCCGTTGCGAATAACATCCCGTCATGATGCTGGAACGGGAGGGCGTGCAAACTCCTGCTGTCACGCAAAAGTGGGTGAACCGGCGACCTTCTTCCGCCATACGATTGAGATGAGGTGTCCGATGCACCTTGGAACCAAAGGGTTCAATGTCACCATTGCCGAGGTTGTCGCAAAAGATGACAATGAAGTTCGGTTTGCGCTTGGCGGCATCAACAGAGGTAACAACGCAGCCGGCGAACAGGACAGAGAGAAGAATTCGAAAAGTCTTCATGGCGATGCCGCGTTATAGGAGACAACCCCAGCCGTTGCCACCTCGAATCATGGAGGGAATCGCTCCGCCGATTCCGCGTCCGAACGGCATCGATGGAGCAATGCCTTCCATTGATGGGAGCCTAACTCAACCAAACAGCTTGTGCATGTCCCGCTTCGGGAAATGCTTACCGGGACAGAGCGTCTGCTCGAGATCATTGTGGACGTAGAACTTCGGCCTTCCGCGCAGCAGATCGTTCTTGAGGTAGGAAGTCAGTTCCTTGAACGCCGCCAATTGCTTGGGCGTCGGGCGGAACTTCTGAAAATCGCCCACCAGGCAGATGCCAATCGAGTTCAAATTGTATTTGCGGCTCTTCACGTGCCCGCCCTCGATCTGCTTCTTCCAGCGGGAGCCGATCTCGATCAGGCCGTCCTTGCTGCTGACGCCGTTGTTGATCACGAAGTGATACGCAAGCCCGTTCACCATTCCCCGCCGTTTGTGTGCCTTTCCGTAGATCTCCGCGTTGCCTTCACGTATGCCGCTGTGGTGGGCGATGATGTTCTTCCACATGTAGGGCTTCAGGTTACGGACCCGGATCGCCGTCGTGTTCAGAAACTGCGATCCGCCGGCCCCGATCTTCAGTTTCTGGCCGATTCGGATCACGTCGCTGTGGAGCCCGTTGAGGCGCATCAATCCGTGAACGGTCGTGCCATATCGTCGGGAGATGGTGGAAAGCGAGTCACCTCGACGTACGGTGTGATAGCGATATGCCGTCGAGCTGGTGGAGGCGGAAGATGAAACAACACCGACCTTGAGTTTCTGACCGACCTTGATCAGATCACTGCGCAGGCCATTGAGCCGCTTGAGCGTGGAAACCGACGTCTTATGCTTCTCGGCAATTTCGGAGAGCGAATCCGATTTGCGCACGACATGGTATTTGAAGGACGCCGCTTCAATGTTGAACGACTCCAACTCGATCAGGGAGGCCGTCGACAACAATCCGGCCGTGCGGAGAAACCGCCGGCGATCCGGATCCAAAATGTGTCCATCGTCAAGGTGCATGCCGTTTGGACAGAACAAGACGGGAGTATATTTATCGTTCCCGCGCAGCGAATTTACAGAAAAATCTCAGCTCGATTCTGCATATCAATTGAAACTCTGCCCAACAGACGGTGTTTACGCCGTCAGGCCGGCGGTGGACATGATGATCCTGCTCGCGTTCACCGACGAAACTGGCCTGAAGAAACTGGCCGAGGAATTCTACGAATTCGATCTCATCCTCGGCGGCCGCGTCCAGCAATCTTCCCAGGAACTCGAACGCGCCAACCGCAGCCTCATCTACTACACCGCCAACAAGTCCCGCACCTTGGGCAGCATCAATCTTAACTACGAACGCGGCAAACCCGTCAAAGCCGCCAACAACGACATCCTCCTGCTCACCGATCGCGTTCCCGAAGACAAGTCCATTAGCGCACTCGCAGATCATTACCGCGAGACCATCCGCAATACGCCGCTCGATATCGACGATCCGGAGAAACTGAACGCCAACAGCGTTCCGGGCGTCCGGCTCAACGCCCAATACGTCGGATCGGATTCCTGTGCCCAGTGCCATGCCGGCACACACAAACACAGGAAGAACACGCGCCACGCCCACGCCTTTCGCACGCTTCAGTCCTTCCGCGCCGACGCGGACCCCACCTGCATCGAATGCCACACGGTGGGATTCAGCCAACCATCCGGCTACCAACGCCGCTTCGGCGACACCAAGCTCGTCGATGTCGGCTGCGAGAGCTGCCACGGCCCGGCCAGCCTGCATGTGGAACAGTACACGCCAGGCAAGGACATCACCTTCAAGTTTCGCCCCCTCGGCAAGGATGACTGCCGCAAATGCCATTCCGGAGAGTTCAGTCGACCATTTGACTGGGACAAGTTCTGGCACGCCGTCAAGCACGGCAAGAAATCCGCGAAAGGCTCCTTTGAATGAAGACCTTCATCATCATACTCGCATTGTTCACGTGCCTGACGAACGCAGCCGCCGATGCCTTTTCCACCAACCTTTCCACCGCGATGATCGCGTCGTCGAAAACCGGCAAACCCGTGCTGATCGAGTTCACGGCCGACTGGTGTCGTTACTGCAGGATGATGGAAGATTCCACGCTGAAGGATGAGGCCGTGACCAATGCGCTTTCAAGATACATCTCCGTCTCCATTGACTACGACCGCAACGGCGAACTGGCCAAGCAATACAAGGTGCGCGGCATTCCCGCCTACGTGATTGTGGACGCCGACGGCGATCTAGCCGCGAATTCGTCCGGTTCCCAGGATCCATCCGCGTTCAAGGTCTTCCTGATGTCCGGCTACGCGTCCACCAAGTCGCTGGAATTCCGCAAGGAACAGCAGGGCAAGAAGGAGAAATGGATTCTCGAAACGCTGACCAGCAATGACACCGACCGCATCGAACGAGCCTTGCGCGATTTGTTTGCGGATACCGCGGACAAGAGCGAACGCATCCGCAAATCTGCCCATGAACAGTTGGAGAAGCTCGCGAAGACCAGGCCACAACTTCTCGCGAAAGGCCTCGAACATTCCAAACTGGCCACCCGCATACACGTCTACAACCTGCTTCGTCCACTGGCTGCGAAGGACCTGCAATACGACCCGTGGGAAACCGAAGAGAATCGAACCACAGCCGCCAAGGCGATCGCCAACTCACTGGCCCCGTAGCTGCCGACGTGAGGCGGCTCACGTTGAATCCGCAAGCATGAACCTTCTTACGTCGACTGCTGCGGTATTGGCAAACACCGCGTGTTCGGCTCTTCTTCCCCCGGACGGACGAATGACGATCTCGGGATACAAACTTCATCTCATCGCATTGTGGGCAATGCTCATCTGCGGCTGCCAGACCACACCAAAACCTGAGCTGAAGCGTCACGTCTTCCAGCGTATGGAAATCGGAATGATCTTTCGCATGGTAGTGTATTCAGAGGACCCGGCACACGCCCGGTTGGCCGCGAAGACCGCCTTTGATCGCGTCCGCGAACTCGCCTACGTACTCAGCGACTACGAGGACGACAGCGAATTGAACCGCCTGCGCCATACCTCAGGCAGTGGCAAATGGATTCCCGTCAGCGGGGAACTCTGGAGCGTGCTTCGAAGATCTGACGAGATGGCCCGAAGGACCGATGGTGCATTTGACGTGTCTGCCGGTCCGTTGATCCAGCTTTGGAAGCGCGCGCGACGTCAACGCGCCTTCCCCAATCCTGACAAACTGACAGAAGCCAAGACACGCGTCGGCCACTACTACTTCGGATTTCGCGAGAATGATCAGGCGGTGATCCTGTGGCGCAAGGGCATGCGACTGGATCTCGGAGGAATCGCGAAGGGATTCATGATGGACGAAGCGATGAATGTGTTGCGAAGCGAAGGTATCCGTTGTGCCCTGATCAGCGCCGGCGGCGACATGGTCGCGAGCGATGCTCCTCCCGGCAAACCCGGTTGGCAGATCGAGCTCCCCAGACTCGACGCCAAGGAAACCGACAAACCGGAAATCATCGCGCTGAGCAACAGCGCCTTCGCCACTTCTGGTGACCGCTATCAATCCGTCGTCCTCGACGGCAAGCGCTACTCCCATATCGTCGATCCCCGCACGGGCCTGGGATTGACCGATCACAGCCTGATCTACGTCATCGCCGAGAACGGTATGACCGCCGACAGCCTTGCCACTGCCATCAGCGTAATTGGACCAGCGCAGGGCGTGCGACTCGCCGAGGCCTTCAAGGCGGAAACCAAGGTTCAAAGAAAACCCGGAAAGAAGATTGAGATTAGCGCGACCCCGGAGTTCGACTCCTTTGCCTGGCCGGGAGAAGTCGGAGCGAAGGAATCAGAACGCTGAATGCGGGACTGAGCCCACATCCCCAGCCAGATCTCGCGACCGACATCCGAAGGGAACCGCTCCCTCCGTTCCGCTTTTTTGCCGGTGAATCCCGTCCCCCCTCAAACCGGCGTCGACGGAGCGACGCCCTCCAAGGTTGGGCCTTGCCGATCAAACTACTTGCCTGGTTTCCAAGGCACGTTACCGTTTTTTGGCTGCAGGAACTTCGCATCTACTTCCTTGTACCATGCATGCAGCTTGGCCCGCATCTGCCGAACTTGTCTCTGGTTGTCGGCCGCCACATCCTTCTTCTCTCCGACATCGTCTTTCAGGTTGTAGAGATGAGTACGGCCGTCCTCATACCGCTCAATCAGTTTCCAATCTCCCATGCGGATCGCACCACTGGGAATCCCGCCCTGATTGCTGTAATGCGGATAGTGCCAGTAGAGTGCGTCGCGCTTTGGTGCCTCTCCCCCTCCAAGCAACGACACGAGACTCTTGCCATCAACCTGGTGATCATAGTCCACGCCGGCGATCTCCAGGAGCGTGGGGTAGAAGTCCGTGCTGCAGACCGGCACCGAACTGTCGGTTCCCGCCTTCGCCGTGCCGGGCCACTTGATGTTGACCGGTTCGCGAAGGCCGCCTTCGTAAGTCCATCCCTTGCCTCCGCGGAACGGCAGGTTCGAGGTAGGCAACCCTTCCGAGGTCGACAGGCCGCCGTTGTCCGAG
>JAYPXF010000044.1:0-10944 GCA_038154405.1 Verrucomicrobiales bacterium
ACACCATTGTGATCATGACCAGCAACATCGGCAGTCCGCCCCTGATTGAGAATCACGGCGAGGACGGCTTCATTGATGAGGACACCCGCAAGCGGGTGTCCGAGGAACTGCGTCTGAATTTCCGCCCGGAATTCCTGAACCGTGTGGACGATACGGTGTTGTTCAAACCGCTCACGCTTTCCGAGATCACCAGCATCGTGGATCTGCAACTCGAGCTGCTCGACGAGCGCCTGGCGGATCGCCACATCAAGTTGGAACTGACCGATGCGGCGAAGGAACACGTCGCCCGCGAAGGTTACGATCCGGTGTACGGAGCTCGCCCGCTCAAACGCTTCCTGCAGCGTCACGTGGAGACAGCGCTTTCGCGTCGTATTCTCGCCGGCGATGTTCTCGACAATTCGACGGTGAACGTCGATCAGGAGAACGGTGGGTTGACGTTCTCAGTTTAACGCGAATCTGTTTCGTTCGCGGGGGAAGGTTGCGACGCGATTGGAGCTCCCTCGGCGCGTCCGGCCGCCCATTCGTTAAGACCGTGGAGGGCGCGCCGGGCGGCCGCGAAATAGGCCGGACCGAGGGTGGCGAAGTGTTCGCGATAGGATTTCTCGCGTCGCTCGCTCCACCCTTCGGATTTCGTCAAAACTTCCATCCCCTCCATTTGCGAGACGATGGCGTCCGCAATCTGTTTGTGACCTTCGATCGAGGGATGAATGTGATCCACCAGTTGGTCGCTTCCGAGAATGCCCAGGCGACTGTCCTTCTCCAACATTGCGTGGATGTCGATGAGTGGTGTCCTTGTTTCGGTGGCCACCCGCGTCATGGCCTCGACCAACGGTGTGATTGTGCGCAACGGACACACGTCCTCATCTAGCGCCCTTTGAAATGCCTGCATTGCCAATTGTCGTCGGCCAAGCAACTCGTGGCATTTGCCAATTTCGTAATGGGTCGCCGCGTGGCGGTCGTCAATCTGCAGGGCCTTTTGAAGATGCTTCACCGCCGCTGGCATGTCGGTCTGATACAGCGCCCGTGCCGCTTTGATTTCCTGCTCCCAGGCAATCACTTTGTCCAGACTCAGGTTCTCCTTGTGCTGGGATTTGAAAGGCGGACTTCCTCGGAGATTCGACGGCGGGCGGATCAGGATGGTCGGGACGCCGGCGGCGTTGGCCAGCTCGATCATGGCGGAGAGATTGTGCCCGAAATGCCGGACCACGTTATCGCGCCATTGCTCATTGCGGTCGTAGACCTCGAGGCCGCCGCGAAAATCCAGCAAGGCCTCCACCTCGGCGGACATCTCAAAGCGATTGGTCGGGGTGGTTGTTTGCTCCTCGGGTTTCAGCAGCCGGTAGAGTCGGAGGTTCGATGCC
This sequence comes from Verrucomicrobiales bacterium, assembly GCA_038154405.1. GTDB lineage: Bacteria > Verrucomicrobiota > Verrucomicrobiia > Limisphaerales > JAYPXF01. The sequence goes on from JAYPXF010000044.1 coordinate 1,362, forward strand.
CAGTGCTGGGAGTGGGCCAACAGATCGGGGATACGTTTGATCCCGGTATAAGTCCGGTCTTCAAGGAATTCGTTGTGCCCCGTGCAGATGACGAACAAGTCCGGTTCGTAGTTCAGGCATTCGCGAAGGAGATTGACCAGCCGATAGCTCGCGTATGAGATGCCTCCGCAATTCACGACCTCCCATGCACGATCGGGTGCGGCGGCTTGGAGTGAGAGTTCCAACCAGGAAGAGAAAGCGGTTTCCTTCGAATAGGGACGTCCTTTCACGGTTGATCCGCCCAGGCAAAAGACCCGGTATGTCCTGGGTTCTTTCTTCGCGGAAAATGATTCCGGGGAGAAGAATTTCAGCTTGGCCTTCGCAACACGGTATTCGCTTCCGCCCTCGGACAGCTCGAACAGCGGATTGATTCCTTTGAATCCGACGAAAGGATCCTCGTAAGAGGTGGCGCCACCCCAGCCGGCCAGACGGCACACCAACTCCGCCAGACCGATCAGCAGGAATCCAAGGACCACCGCGCCGATCTTGAACAGGCGGAGTCTGTGCGGCTTACCGGACATTGATCGTGCCGCCGTCCACCGGGTAGGCATTGCCGGTGATGAATGACGCTTCGTCGCTGCAGAGAAAGAGTGCCGCGTAAGCCACCTCGATCGGTTTGCCCATCCGGCCGATGGGTTGCGCGGCGGACAGTTTCTCGAACATCTCCTGACGGTTGTCCGGATAGTTCTTGTCGAGGTATCCGTCCACGAACGGCGTGTGGATGCGCGCCGGGCAGATGCAATTGCAGCGGACGCCTTCCTGCAGGTAATCGCGCGCGACCGAATACGTCATGGTCAGGACCGCGCCCTTGCTCATCGAGTAAGCAAAACGGTCATCGATGCCCATCAACGAGACGGTTGAAGCCATGTTCAACACGGCACCGCCGCCGGCTTCGATCAGCTTGGGAATGCCGATGTGCAGCATGTGGCGGACGCCCTTTACGGTCACCGAATCGAGGCGATCGAACTCTTCCGCACTCGTCGAGATTGCGTCGCCGATGGAGGCGACGCCGGCATTGTTGACGAGGATGTTCAGTTGTCCGTTGCCTTCGACGACGGCATCGATCGCCTCGCGGACGCTGGCTTCAGAAGATACATCGCATTTACGCCATCCGGCCGAACCACCATCACCTTCAATCTCGGAGACGGTCGCCTGCGCGGCCGCTTCATCCATCTCGAAGATCTCCACCTTGGCGCCCGCCTTGGCAAACACCTTGGAAATTGCCTGCCCGATTCCGGAACCGCCACCGGTCACCACTGCCGTCTTGCCTGCCAAACTGAAGATGTCACTCATGGGAATATCGGCGGGAATTGAGACAGAAAACGGGCAGGCAGCAAAACATATAAATGCGTGCGATGTCGGGGGCACGTTTTTCTCGGCAGTAGCGGGATTCACAGAGAATTTCGACACCTTGCGCTTCGTGAGTCGGAAGACTTCGCATCTTTCGCTGCGAACTGAATGAAGGCTTCGCCTCCATCGGCGGTTGAAAGCCTCCGCTACGTGGCTGGCGCACGTGTGGGAACTCCAGGTAGATTCGGATGTCATCCGCATCCCTCGTCGTTGAAGCTTCGATTGGCAATTGAAGCTACGCTGGAGCAAGACTGTGCCGTTCGCGGTTACGGTTGCGCAATGTCTTCATAAACCTTGAGCGCCTTGCGGTATTCGGCGATGGCTGACTCTGGGAGGACGCCCTCCGAGCGTGCAATCTGTTCCTGCATCCGGCCGATGAGGAAGGCGATCTCCTGTGGTTTGGGACGCACCTTTGATCCGGGGACATCGAAGTGGAAGATGCCGGAATGGGCGAAGCGCAGGCGGTCGTTGGCGCGCCGTTCCAGATAGCGCACGGCAATCCAGCATGACGTCTCGATTTCGATGTCATTGTTGATCACTATTTCATACGAACCGTTCTTGTTCAGAATCGGTTGGGCGACCATGGGGGTGATGATGTCGCCGTTGCGGATGATATCGACGGAGTCGGCGATGGGGCGGTCGGTTCGCAGTCGTCCCTTGAGCTTGAAACGGGTGCCCGGTTTCACATTGCGAAAGCGGTGTCCTGCCTGCCTGCCGTCCATGTCCGCCATCAGCATGGGGCCGGTCGTGACGAAACTGCGACCGGCATCAAGTCCCGCGAGAAACTTCTCATAGGTTAACCGTCCGCCGACCTTCACATAGACGCGTCCGAAGCCGAGCGGGACGGGATGGACGCCGCTGGCATTGCCGGCGCTGGGGCGCAGGTTGAATCCGCAGTTCAGCAGGGCGTAGTAGTTCTGGAATCCGTAAGACAACCAGTCGCGTTCGGTCCATTTGCCCAGGGGTTGAGGGCCATGTATTCCGGCGCTTCCAAACCGAAATTGTTGAACCCGAAGCGGGTGCGCCAGACGTGATTGTTCGAGAGCTCGAACAGGTCCACGTTCAACACGGGCACGAGCATCATGCTCCAAGGCCAGTTGTGCTTGTCCAGTTCGAGCAGGGCACCTTCGCTGCGGGCCAGTTTGGCGACCGGGGCGATGGGCGGGGCGCTGATCTTGAAGGGAGTCTTGTGGTTGAGGAAGAAGATCGCGCCGAGCGTGTGACGTTTGCCGTTGATGGAGAAGATCTCGTATTCGGTGTTGCGCGGGTAGATCACGTGGGTGGGATCCAGTTCGATCAGTGAGTCGGGAATCTCGACGTTGAGGTTCTTGTTCCCGGTGGACGGAGGTTGGAAACCCTTGGTGACCCAGTAAACGAGCGGGAATGCCACATTGAGATCCTCCGCCAACATGAGGTTGGGAAGCTCGTCCAAGGTGCGATGCACGTGGGTGTCGCCGGAATACCAACCGGGCTTCGCCATGTTAATCCAGCGCTTGAGTGGAAAGGTGACTTCATTGTTGCCGGGCTTGAGAGCGATGCGGTTGGTCAACGTGAAATATTCTTTGCCGCGTTCGACCGTCACCGTGACCGGCCCCGGTTTGGTGGTGAGTTTGAACGGATGCGCGGAGAGGGTGGTGTGCATCTCGGTCGAGTTGGTGGCCCGCCAGTTGAACTTCCTGTATTGGACGGCCGATCCGCCGATCGACTCGGGAAAGTGCCATTTACCACGGGTATCCTGAACATAGATCGGCGCCGGAAGCACGTTGCCGCTGTCGGCATCCACGATCTTGCCCGATAGAGTGGCGGTTTGGGCGGCCGCAAACGAAGGTGCGAGGAGAGCAAGCAGGAGCAGGTGGTTCATGTCGAAACTCTTGGGCAGCTGTCCGATGTAGTAAAGGAACTATGCGTCCACCTGATTTGTAGCAGCGAACGTGAGCGAGCAGACGGTTGAGACGACTCTGCTCGCTCACGCTCGCTGCTACATTTGGGTCGGATTCGTGTGGAGGCATTGTCCAACAGGTTGCATCGCGGGGACGATTCCTCAAGACTCCCGCGCATGGTTTCGGCTGTGATAGTTGCTGCGGGGCGGGGGACGCGCATGGGTGTTGGTGTCGACAAGTTGTTCCTCGAGGTCGCGGGACGACCCATCGTTGCGCATACTTGGGAGAAGTTTGATCGATCGCCCACGATCGATGAGATCGTGTTGGTTGTGCGTGATGGCATGCAATCCGACTTCAAGGAACTCGCGGCGGAAAATGGGTTCTACAAGGACTACCATTTGGTGGCGGGTGGGGCCGAGCGTCAGGATTCGGTGTGGAACGGAATATCGGCCACAAATGAGGGAACTGAGGTTATTGCAATTCACGACGGCGCGCGACCGTGTGTCACTGAACAGATTGTCGCGGATTGCGTGGCCGCAGCACGTGAGGTGGGTGCCGCAGTGGCCGCCTCGCCGGTGACGGACACGATCAAGGAAACCGGGCCGGATGGATTCATTGCCGGTCACATCGACCGTTCGAAACTGCGGGCCGTGCAGACGCCGCAGACCTTCAGGGCGGACATCATCAGGAAGGCTCTCGGATTGGTGCAGGAACGGGGGATCCAGGTGACGGACGACACGGCCGCCTGCGAACTGATCAACCAGCCGGTGAAACTCGTCGAGTCGACGACGCCGAATGTGAAGGCCACTTCACCGGAAGACATTCCCTATCTCGAACTCTTGCTCCGTAAGTGAACGCCTTTCTCGAGAAATACTTTCAGTTGTCCGATCACGGCACATCGGTGCGGACGGAATTGTTGGCCGGATTGACCACGTTCCTGACCATGGCCTACATCATCTTCGTGCAACCGGCCGTGTTGTCCGGTCGGATGTTCGGCTTTGAAACGGGCGTTGACTTTGGCGCGGTGACGGTAGCGACATGTCTTGGGGCGGCAATCGCCAGCGCGATCATGGGGCTCTATGCGAAATACCCGATCGCTCAGGCGCCGGGCATGGGGCAGAACTTCTTTTTCGTGCTCACCGCAATGCCGGCTGCTGCTGCTGCCGGTTTCGAGAATGCCTGGCAGACCGCTTTGGGTGTGGTGTTCATCTCCGGAATACTCTTCCTAGTACTGACCCTGTTTCAGATACGAGAGACTATTCTCAATGCGTTGAGTCCCAGCCTGAAGAATGCCATCGCGGTCGGCATCGGCCTGTTCATTGCCTTCATTGGTCTGCAGAATACCGGACTCATCACGAAATCGCCAACAACCGGGGTGACGCTGAATCATCACTTCGCGTCGCCTGATCTCATCGTGTTCTTTGTGGGCATGCTGGTGGCAGCCGTTTGTCACGCGCGACGCGTCAGCGGATCCATTCTCTGGGGCATTCTGGTTGCGACCATGGTGGCATCCGCGCTGAAAGCGGGAATGCCGGCAGCATGGGCAGAAGCGGAGGTGGTGAAGAATTCCAAGCTGATGACACAGTTTCAGTTCGCGGCGGGAGTCGTTGCGACGCCGCCGTCCATCGCACCGACCCTGTTCAAGTTCGATCTCGGCAACGCGATCTCGCTGGCGATGTTGCCATTCGTCACCGTATTTCTGTTCATGGTGCTTTTCGACACGGTGGGAACGCTGGTGGGCGTCGCCGAACAGGCGGGCATGATCAAGGACAACAAACTTCCGCGGGCGCAGCAGGCGTTCACGTCGGATGCTCTGGGGACCACCATCGGCGCCTGTCTGGGAACGAGCACGGTGACCGCTTATATCGAAAGTGCTTCCGGCGTGGAGCAGGGCGGTCGAACGGGATTGACGAGCGTGACCGTTGCCGCGCTGTTCCTGCTGGCACTGTTCTTCTCGCCGGTGATCGCGATGATCGGTGGCTACCCGCCGTTGACGGCGCCCGCCCTGGTTCTGGTGGGTGCGATGATGTTCGGCAACGTAGGCAAGATCGACTGGAAGGATTCCACGGAGGCGTTTCCCGCGTTTGTCATCATCGTCGGCATTCCCTTTTCGTATTCGATCGGGGATGGATTGGCGCTGGGATTCATCGTCTATCCATTGTTGAAACTGTTCACCGGCCGGGCCAAAGAGGCGCATTGGATGGTCTATTTCCTTGCCGCCCTGCTCGTCCTGTATTTCGTCTGCGTGTCTGATGTGGAGGGCATTGCTCCGTCGATGCCGCAATTGAGGGAGCTTAGACATGGAGTCAAGATTCGGAACCGACGGAGCGAATTCCTCCGATGTTGCCTGTAACCGGCCGAGTGCGGACGGCGTCCAAAGAGACAGAGCTTAAGACTCGCTGGGCGCACCGGATTGACGAATATTTCCGCCACACATTTCCCCTCTTCATGAAAACAGTCGATTTTTCCTGTACAAGTTGCGGTGCGACCGTGACTGCCGAATCGAAATACGCCGGTTGCCAGGTCATCTGCCCGAGCTGCAATACCGCGGTCATGGTGCCGGAATCCGCGGCGGCGGCCCCGACCGCTCCTGCGGCCGCGGGTGGTGCTTCGTCAGGCGGAGGCGGCATGAAGATCATGGCCATCGTCGTGGGGGTGGCCGTGGTCGTCGGCGGAGGCGTCGGGGCGGTGATTGCGCTGAAGAATCGGGGAGGAGACTCAACGGGTAGTCAGCCGAACAACCAGGCAGCTTCCGGTGCGCCTTCGCAATCGTCCGGTTCTCCTTTGGATGCAGGATCGCCGGAATCGAAGCCGGCGACCACGTCTCCCTCGATGTCGAAACCGGCATCTCCAACCGGGAGTTTTCAGGCCAACGGTTCGAACCCTTGGCCGCAGTTCCGCGGACCGAAGCGCGATGGGCGTTCCACGGAGACCGGGTTGTTGAAGCAGTGGCCCTCCGGTGGCCCGCGTCTGCTATGGAAGGCGCGAGGGCTCGGCAGTGGTTACTCCAGCGTGTCGGTGGCAGGAGGCATGGTGCTCACGATGGGAGACTCCAGTGGTGGCAACAGTCAGGTGCATGCAATCGATGAAGCCACCGGGAACAAGATCTGGTCGTCTTCGCGGGTCGGAAAAACCGGCGGCAACTACGACGGCACAAAATCGACGCCCGCAATTGATCTGGCCAACGGCAAGGTCTACGCGCTCGGTCAGTTTGGCGATTTGGTTTGTCTCAACACGAGCGACGGATCCGAGGTCTGGCGGAAGAATATGCAGAGCGACTTCGGCGGTTCGGTGGGAGGGTGGAATTATTCAGAATCCCCCCTGCTGGATGGGGATCGCGTGGTGGTGAGTCCCGGTGGGCGCCAGGGCGTTGTGGTTGCGTTGAACACGGCATCCGGATCCACGCTGTGGCAGAGCCGACAGTTTGCAGAAAAGATGGACTATGTGTCGTTGGTTCCCTCGACCGTGGGGGGACGACCGAACTACATCCAGATGACGCAGCAGACTTTGGCCGCGGTGGATGCGCAGAGCGGGAATCTGGTGTGGCGTATTCCCCGTGCCGGGAAGACGGCGGTGATTCCGTCCCCGGTGGTTTACAACAACATCGTGTTCGTCACCTCGGGCTACGGTGTCGGCTGCAATGCCTTCCAGATCAACAGCCAGGGTGGTCGCCTGACGACGCGCAAGCTTTACGAGAATCGGGAGCTGGCCAATCACCATGGCGGGATCGTGTTGGTCGACAAGTATGTCTATGGCCACTCCGATCGGGGTGGTTGGAAATGTATGGACGTGACCAACGGCCGCGTCGTGTGGGCCAATAACGGCGTCGGCAAGGGGGCGGTGGTCTACGCGGACGGTCACCTTATCTGTCGCTCGGAGCGAAACGCGGGTGAGATTGCACTGGTGGAAGCGTCTCCAAATGGTTACCGGGAGAAGGGCCGGTTCGCTCAACCGGATCGCAGCCGGAAAAACAGCTGGGCTCATCCCGTCGTCGCCAATAGGAAACTCTTCCTGCGCGATCAGGACATCCTGCTCTGCTACGATCTGAAGAACGGCTGATCAGCCGTTGAAGAAGATCCGTTCAACCGTCCAATAAGCGCCGAGCACGGCGATCATGGCGGAGCCGGGAACGACAACCCAGTCGCGGTATTGTTTTTCCTCCTTCAGCCATGCGGTGGCGGCGAAGGCGATTCCGATCACGGCGAGTTGTCCGAACTCCACGCCGATGTTGAACCCGAGCAGGCCGATCACCAACGAAGCGGGAGGGAGACTGAGTTCGCTCAACGCGCCAGCGAATCCGAGTCCGTGGATCAGGCCGAAGATGAACACGACCAGCAGGCGCCAATGCGTGTATTTCGGTCGGTAAATATTTTCGATGGCGATGAACGCAATGCTGGCGGCAATGATCGGCTCCACGATCGAGCCGGATACACTCACCAGCCCCATGGTTGCCATGCCCAGCGTGATGGTATGGGCGAGGGTGAACATGGTCACCTGATAGAGCAGGGGGCGCCATTCGCGGCTGAGAAAGAACAGACCGAGAACAAACAGGATGTGATCCAGTCCCAGCGGGACCACGTGCACGAATCCCTGCCGCAGAAACGTTCCGAGAGTGGCCCAACGATCTGCAGTTGTAGATTCCAACTGAACCGCCTCTTCCGATCCGGTTTCCGGTGCGGCCGGCACCAAAGCCGTGAGCTTGCTGAGATCGAGCAGAAAACTGGTCTCACCCGGAAAGAGCACGTGGATGCGTTCCAAGGCCTTGCCGTCGATGTGATTCAGGAACTGGACATCGATCGATCCGGATTTGAGTGACTTGATCTGGTAGCCCTCGATGCCGCTGGGGATCTTGGTCTTCCATTCGCCCGTGATCATCACGGAATCATCGATCTTCTCGAGCTTCTTGTTGTCGAAGGTGGTGAAGTCGAACTTGAACTCGGGATCGATCTTCAGCGGCTTGAACCAGAACTCGATGTGTTTCTTCACGTAATCACGCGCCTGTTTCCGCATCGCGTCCTTTTCCGCATCCGTCATCTCTTTCAGCACCCAGTACTGCAGGTAGGGCTCCTGTTCGGCGTCTTCCGCAAAACAGCGGGTATCGATCTCGATGCGCAGGGTGGCCGTGCCGTCGGATTTGAAGTAGCCACGAACGGGAATGTCCGGAATCGGATGTGCCTTGGCGGTCATTGGCAATATCAGGACCGCGGCCAAGGCGAGGAATGTCAGAATTCGCATCATCAGGATCAATAGATATGCCCCAAAGAGACGTCGGGCGCACGGAAATATTCCGGGACAAAAAGGCGCGAAAAAACCTTGCCTGAATAGCTCGGTGCGTGTTTCGTCCCATTTCACCCGCACTTGATGTACGGGTTCAGTTACGTAACACAAGAAACCCATATCGATATGAAGCATATCCTTACCATCGTCGCCGCCTTGGCCCTGACTTTCAGCGCCAATGCCGGTTGTGGCAAAAAGGTGACCACCAAGGGCACCCTCCAGTCCTACAACGCTCAGACCAAGAAGATCGTCGTTGTGGCAGGCAAGAAGAAGGTGACCCTCAGCGTCACCGGCAAGACCAAGGGCAATCCCGCTCAGCTCAAGGGCAAGTCTGTGGTCGTGACCTCCGAGCACAAGAAGGTCGACGAGATCAAAGCCGCCAAGGGCTGATTTCGCGAAACTGATTCACGGGGTCGGAAGGTCGCTCCTTCCGACCCTTTTTTGTGCCCGCGTTCGGTTGAACGAAACGCAACTCACGCCTGTCCTGTCTGTTTATGAAACTCTTCGGTGTTGTTGCCATCAGTCTCCTGCTCGTCAGCGATGTCCTCGCTGCCGAACCGATCTATTCCGTTTCCGATTACGATCCTAAGCGGGATCCAGAGATCGACCTGAAGAAGACGGTGGCCATGGCCGGGAAGGATGGTCGGCGAATCCTGATGATCGCCGGCAGCCGCACATGTGGGTGGTGTCGCAGTCTCAGTCGCGAATTCAAAAAGGAACAGAAGGTGGCAGACCTGCTCGCCAAACATTTTGTGATCATGAAGGTCAATTACGACGAGCTGAACGGGAACCTGTTCTTCCTGCAGGACTATCCGGACATTCGCGAGACGCCTCACTTCTTTGTGCTGGATTCGAAGGGCAAGCTGTTGCGCTCGCAACACAGCAAGGAACTGGAGGGCACGATCGGTTATCGGGCGAAGGCGATGTTTGAGTTTCTGAACAAGTGGGTGCCCAAGAAGGAGGGGGACGGTCGTAAGTGAACGCAGATGGTGGCGGTGCGTTTTGGTGAAGGCTGCGCCTTCATCGCTGACTGAAAG
>JAYPXF010000044.1:10954-31016 GCA_038154405.1 Verrucomicrobiales bacterium
CTATGGGGCTGGCGCGGGATCCTAGAATCTTTGCAACCAGCTATGATTGTATCACTTGGCCGCTTTCATTGCTGAAGTGATTCGGCCGGGGAGCAGGCCTGCAGTGTCCGCACGTGCAACGACTGCCTTGGCCACCAACCTGGCACCGGCAGGGCTGTAGTGTACGGCGTCGGCATACATTGGACCGGATTGATTCACGAAGACGTCGCCGGTGAAGATGAAGTTCGGGCCGAACTGTCCATGAGCCGCGGCGTTGGCGAAGTGTTGATAGCCGGAGTGCGCCAGCTGACTGGGCGGGATCCGTTTCTCGAAGGGATAACTCTGTGGATTCCGGGCATAGCCCCAATGCGGGACGGGCTGTCCGATGAAGATTGGTTGCACGCCAAACATCTGCGCGGCTCCCATGATGAGGCGCACGTTGTGTTGATAGCGGCCGATCACGTATTCCGTGGCGCCCATTCGGTGTTCCTCTGTCTCGAACACGGGATCATTGGGAAAATGCACATCCGGTGCGGTGGAGTGAAGCAGCATTCGCGTGTAGACCGGGTATTCGCGTGCATTCCAGAAGTCATTGAGACCGTCAATGAAGATCGCGGCGTCGGGCACGATTCCATTCTCCAGCAAGGAGTTGAACAAGGCCCGTTCCTGACTGGAGTAGTAGTAGGCGCAGCCGAAGTTGTACACGACCACGTTGGTGCCCGGATAAAGGGCGCGTAATTCCTCCTCGATCAAAGCGGGGATAGTTTCCTCGGGAGGAAGTCCCTGGCCAAAGGTGGTGGATCCGCCGAATACGAAGACAGTCAGATCTTCCGGACGGGGCGGCCAGGGCTGCGGAATGGTCCGTTCGCGGCGGCCATCTTCGGTCACGGTCACGTATTTCGTCTTCACCGGATGAGCCCGGAGCTGCACGAACGGTTCGTAGATGTAGCGGATCGCAAATGATTCCCGTTGCAGCTGATCGATCTCTTCATCCGTGAGAGCGGGATACATGGGGCGGAAATCCACGTCCGGATAGGTCTCGCGCATGTGGTTCTGGTCGATGCTGGCCAGTTGCATCTTCCGGGGTTGTGAACCGGAGGTGGTTCGGGGATTCATCCACAACCACACCAGTGCCCCGGATAGGAAGACGATCACCGCGATGAGGACCGCCGCCAGCTTGAACGCGGCATCGCGTTGCGGGGCATTGGCGGGTGAGGTTGATTCTTCGGAGGCCACGTGGCGTAAGCCAATAATCCGCCCGGCGTCAGGTCACAAGCGAAATAGGCCAAGGCAGTTCCAGCATAGGTTTTTTTGCGGTTGGCGGGATTTGCAAAAAATCCGATATCAAAACCTGCGTGAATCGGAAGAACTCGCATCTTCCGCTACGTCTGTTCCGATCGATCTAGACGCAGATCTCCATCTCGATGAAACGATCCGGATGTCTCTGATGGAGGTCGGCGAGTTGATGTAGCTGCGTCCCGCGGGTGGAATGTTCATGGGCAGGGAGCAGTTCGGGGTAGTGGCGTGACTGGAGGCAATCCCGTCACTTGGGGCATTACTGGATTCTCCTGCAATGTTGGAGGTGCAACTTCGGGCAATCCCAGTGCGGTCGCTGCGCCAGCGCCCGGGATCTCCCGTCCTGTAGCTGCCCTTGATCAATACGCGTAGACGAAATCGTTCAAATTGATCAGGGCGCGGCAGAATTCTGCGGTCGGAGCCGACTTCAGAAACTGCACCGCAAGCCGTTGTTCCGGATCTCGGGGAGAACGTCCCAGAATTCGACGATAGGCGGACGACACCCGGGCTTTCGGATCAGTTGAATCCCGATCAATTCTTTGAGCCACAGTATTGGCGGCGCGCATGACTTCGTCGTCATTCAACAGGGTGAGGGATTGGGGGGCCGTGGTGCTCTTTTCACGGGAGGAGCAGCTGAGGTTGCTGTCGGGAGCGTCGAACACTTCCAGGAACGGATAGCGCAGATTTCGGCGGGCGAAAATGTAGATGCTGCGGCGGGCCTGATGACCACGGTCGTTGGTGGCGGGCCAGCCGCGGGAACCTTCGAACAATTCCTTTGGCAGGGACGGGAACACACTTTTGCCGGCCATCTGCCGGTTCAGTTCACCGCCGATTGCGAGCAGGCTGTCGCGGACGACTTCGCCTTCGAGGCGCTTCGGCGACCAGCGTTCGTACCAGCGGGTGCCGGAATCGCCCCTACCGCCACGGGCGGAGAGTCGGTAGGTGGCGGAATTCATGATCAGCCGGTGGATGGCCTTGATGTTCCAGTCGCTGCGCATGAACTCGTCCGCAAGCCAGTCGAGCAGTTGAGGGTGAGTTGGTGGTGTGCCGCGGAAGCCAAAGTCACTGGGCGTCCGCACCAGCCCGCGACCGAAGTGATGATGCCAGATGCGGTTTACCATCACGCGTGCGGTGAGGGGATTGCTGCGGTCGATCAGCCATTCGGCGAGCTGCCGGCGCGACCTGAGTTCGCCGCCTTCGCCACGCATGACTATGGGGAACTGTGGCTTCAGCTCATCCTTCGGTTGCTGATAGTCACCGCGGTGGAGCAGATGCGTCGTCTTCCATTTGCCGCTCGGGTAGCCGATTGCCATGGCCTTGGGCAGTTCCGGTCTGCGCAATTTGTTGTATGCCTTCAGCAGCGGGGCGCGGTCGCTCTTCTCCGACCGTGTCAAATTGCGAAGAAGATCGCGTTCCGAAATCTTCTTCGCCTTGGAAAAGCGCGATGAACGGGAACGCAGATTTTTGCGTGCCTTGTCGTCAAAAGCCCGGAGCGCTTTTACGGCCGGGTTCGTGTTGTACTGATTGAGTGCCCGATCGTAGGCGGACTTTTCCGCCGGTGTGGGGATTGAATGGGTGCGGCGAAATTCGACCGGAGTGTAGAACGCCTGGAGGCTGTAATAGTCACGTTGCTTCAACGGTTCGAAGGGATGGTCGTGGCATTTGGCGCAACCCATCGTCAGCCCAAGAAACGTCAGGGCGGTCGTGTCGGTCATGTCATTCAGCGTCAATTGACGGCGCTGCTCCTGATCGGAGGAGTCGACCATGTCCGGTCCCAGCAGATTGAATCCGGTGGCGATGAGGGCGTCCGGGTAGGACGGCTGAAGTTCGTCGCCCGCGACCTGTTCGCGGACAAACTGGTCGTATGGTTTGCCGGCATTGAAGGCTCGGATGACGTAGTCCCGATAGCGCCATGAATGCGGACGCACGGCGTCATGCTCGAAGCCGTCCGTCTCCGCATAGCGCGCGACATCGAGCCAATGCCGTCCCCAACGTTCGCCGTAGTGCGGGCTTGCCAGCAGTTCATCGACCAATTGGCTGACCGCAGTTCTGTCGCCCTGGATTCGATCGGACCAAGCGGACAGCGCGCTCACGTTCGGCGGCAGTCCGATGAGGTCGAGGTGGATTCGGCGAACGAGAGTTTCAGCACCAGCGGACGGGGCAGGTTCAAGACGGTGTTTGCGAAGCTGCTTGAGGATGAACGCGTCGATTGGGTTTTGAACCCAATCGGACTCGATTGTATTCGGCAGCTTCGGTCGGACGACCGGTTGAAAGGACCAGTGTTTGAGCCCGACCGAAATCGGAGGCGAGTCCAGCGCGTGGACCGTTTGTGCACTGCACAATGCGATCAACCCCAGACAGATGGCCTTCCAGCGGTTCACTTCTTCTTGCTACGGGCCTGCTTGATGACGTCCTTGATCGCGACCCATTCGCCGCCGCGGCGCTTGCTCTCATCAGCGGCTTCCATGAAGGCGAACAGCTCGATGGTTTCCTGCGGGCTTACGGGTGCATTGCCGCTCTGGAAGAACTTCATCACGTCCACGATCAGCGGAGCGTAGCCGTCATACATGCCGACTTCGGTGGCGCCCTTTTCACCGTGGGCCATGCCGCCATATCCCTTGCGTTCACGGAAGATGCCGAAGCGATTGCCATTCCAGTAGCCGGTCACTTCGATCTTGCCGTCCTCGGTGGTGCCGCGCTTCACGCGTTCCACTCCGGCGCCCATGACGGTGAAGAGGGATTCGCAGCCGTGGACTCCGTACCAGAAGAGGTCCGGATGAAATTCATTGATCGAAGCGGGGCTGCCGGTGACGGCGTGGTGGACTTTTCCGATCTTTCCTCCGCGGACCGCCTGGGTGGCTTTGCCGTAGCGAAGGGAGGAGGAACTGAAGACGGGCACCTTGTGCTTCTTGGCCAGGTCGAAGATGCGGATGACGTCGCGCAAGGATCCTGCCATCGGCTTGTCGATGAACAAAGGCTTGCCGGCCTTGATGACGGGGACGGTCTGTCTGTAGTGCGGACGTCCGTCGACGCTCTCTAGCAACACGGCGTCCACGTGCTTGCACATTTCCTCGATGGAGTCGTAGATCTTCACGCCCCAATCGTTCTCGAGCGTCGCGGTGAATTTGTCGATGCGGTCGCGGCTGGATGCGATGTCCATGCTGCCGCCCTTGAATGCGGCGACCACCTTGCCGCCGGGAACATACTGCTTGTTCTTCTTGTCATTCAGGATCTTGGTGAAGGCGACGACGTGCGAAGTATCGAGGCCAATCATGCCGAGCTTGAGCTCGGCGGCGGAGAGGTTGGCGGCGAACAGCCCCAACAACGACAATGATGCAATGGTTTTCATGGGTGAATTACCGGCGGTTATGCCTCTGACGAAGGGCGGTGTCAAAGATTCAGGATCTCCGCAATGGAAACCCATTCGCCGCCGCGACGCTTGCTTGCCTCGGCGGCCTCCATGAACGCGAACAATTCAATGGTCTCCTGCGGATCGATCGGGGACTGGCCGGTGCGGAAGAACCGCATCACTTCGCGGATCAATCCGTGATAGCGCTCGTGATTGCCGGCCATGGCCTCGCCTTTCTCGCCGAGAGCGAAACCACCGTTCCTGCCTTCGCGAAATATACCGAAACGATTTCCCCGCCACAGACCGGTGACCTGGATCTTGCCGTCGTCGGTGATTTCGCGGCGAACCTTCTGGCAGCCCGTGCCCATGACGGTGTAGAGCGCCTCGCAACCGTGCACGCCATACCAGAACAATTCGGGATGATGCGGCTCGGTCTTGGCGGGACTGTAGGTCTCGCAATAGTGGACGCGTCCAATCTTGCCGGCGCGAACCGCCTGGGTCGTTTCGGCAAAACGCAGGCACGACGAACTGAAAACCGAGGATTTGAATTTCTTGGAGAGACGGAAGATCTCGCGGACGTCTTTGAGCGAGGCGGCCATGGGTTTCTCGATGTACACCGGCTTGCCGGCCTTCATGACCGGAATGGCCTGCTTCAGGTGTGGCCGACCGTCGACACTTTCGAGCATCACGGCGTCGACGTGTCGGCACATCTCTTCGATGGTGTCGTAGAGCTTCACTCCGTATTGCTCGGTGAGCTGCTTGGTGAACTTGTCGATGCGGGTATAGCTGGCTTCGACATCCGTACTGCCGCCTTTGAACGCCGCGACCACGCGACCGCCCGGGACGTGCTTGGGGTTGTCCGGATTGTTGAGCAGTTCGGTGAAGGCAATGACGTGGGAGGTGTCCAATCCGATCATGCCGATGCGGATTTCGCCGGCGTTGAGGGAGAAACTGACGAGGATGCCGAGGAATGTTGAGAGGCGGATCATGCGATGAGTATCTGTGGAGATCGCCGGTCCGCAAGCGATTCCGCGCGTCATTGGATTTTGACATTGGGATTCGCCGCGCCTATGACGCTGGTCACCCTATGAAGAACGAATCTACCCGTCGCAGTTTCATGCAGAAGTCCGGCACTCTCGGTGCCGTCCTTGCCACCTCCACTCCGCCGGCCGTCTTCGCTGATGGCAGCCCGGGCGATCGCCTGGTGGTCGGCGTGGTCGGCCTGCGGCGCGGCATGTCGCACGTGAACACCTATCTCGGCCTCAAGAACGTCGAGGTCGGTTACGTTTGCGAAGTGGACGAGACCCGTCTGGCCAGCGCGGCCAAGACGGTCGAGAGCAAGCAGAAGAAGCGCAAGGTGAAGGGCGTGGACGACATGCGCCGCATTTTCGAGGACAAGGACATCAACATGGTGTCCATCGCAACGCCGAATTTCTGGCACGCGCCGGCGGCCATCATGGCGATCAAGGCCGGCAAACACGTCTACGTGGAAAAACCGGGCAGCCACAATTGCTGGGAGTCACAGAAGCTGATGGAAGCGGCCACCAAACACGATCGTCGGGTGCAGATGGGCAACCAACGCCGTAGCATGCCGCACTACATCGAGGGCATCGAGAAGCTGAAGGCGGGCGCGATCGGCAAGGTGCTCTATTCCCGCTGCTGGTACAAGAGCAAACGCGGTTCAATCGGCAAGGGCAAGCCGGCCCCTGTGCCCGACTATCTGGACTGGAAAATGTGGCAGGGACCCACGCCGGAGCGCCCGTACAAGGACAACCTGGTTCACTACAACTGGCATTGGCACTGGCACTACGGCGGCGGCGAGCTCGCCAACAACGGCATTCACGCACTCGACATCTACCGTTGGGGATTGGGCGTGGATTACCCGCAACGGGTGAGCTGCGACGGTCATCGCTACCACTACGACGACGATTGGGAGACGCCGGACACCTGCCAGGCGACCTATCACTGTGGAGATCGCGGGGCCAACTGGGAAAGCAGCAGCTGCCACGCGCGGCGTAATGAGGACGACCCCTTCGTGGCATTCTATGGAGCCGAAGGCACCATCTCGTTCTACGGGACCCATTACATCATCCACGACATCAACGGGAAGGAGGTTCACAAAGGCGAAGGCAGTTCCAGCCAGAACCCGCATTTTCAGAATTTCTGCGACGCCATTCGCCAGAAGGCGAAATTGAACGCGCCGATTCAGGACGCGCAGATCAGCTCCATGTGGTGTCATCTCGGCAACATCGCCTACCGCACCCAGAGCACGCTGGAAATCGATGAGACCTCGGGCCGCGTGCTCAATAATCCGGACGCGATGAAGCTCTGGAAACGTGATTATCGCCCCGGTTGGGAGCCGACGGTCTGAAGGGAGCGGCCAAGGCCAGAATTCAAAGCCCGGAGATGTGGTGATTCGCCATGTTTTCGGGCTTTGGGGCTTTCGATTGTCGAATCGGAGCCTGTGCTCGGCACCCATGTTGGGCTTGTGAGCGGGCGCACAATCAGTATGCTGCCGCGCGGCCGTGGAATGTGATCTGCGGCCTTTTTCGAATCGTGCGCCACACATGGATGGAAACAACCAAATACGAGTTCTGATTGCCGACGAGATCGGGCACGTCATCGCCGCGTTGAAGGATCCTGGTGAGCGTCCCACGGATCTGCATTTTGATTTTCAGGATTCCCTGCGGCTTGCCCTGAACTCGGTCCGCAACGCTGCGCCGGCCGTGGTGGTGGTCGCGCAATCCAAGACGGAGGGCAGCACGGGGATTGAGATGGCGGTAGATATCTGGCGTGCGTTGGAAACGGTACAGGTGATCGTGGCTGCCGATCCGGATCAGACCGTTGAACTGGCTGACTGGGAACAGGAGTTCGGAGCGACGGATCGGGTGGTGTTGCTGCCTTGGTCAGGACGTACGCTGGAGCTCGTGCAGTTGATTCGCTCCCAGGCCGCACGTTACCAGGTGGAGACCCGGTTGCGTGAGAGCCGGGAGAATTCTTCCGAAGGCATGGCCATCGTGAAGGGCGGCTTTGACGACAAGGCGGACTACGAACGCTCGCTCATGGAGACCATCATGAGCCATTCGCCCGATCGGATCTTCTTCAAGGATCGCGAATCCCGCTATGTGCGTGGAAGCGCCTCGGTGGCTGAGCAGTTCGGACTGGATGGCGCTGATGACATCGTCGACAAGAGCGATTTCGATTTCTTTTCCGAGGAACACGCGCTGGAGACCTTTGCCGATGATCAGGAAGTGATCCGCACGGGCGCGCCGATCGTCGGGAAAAAGGAACGGGAGACGCTGGCCGATAGCCGGACGACCTGGGTGCTCACCACGCGTGTTCCGTGGCAGAACAGCGACGGTCAGATCATCGGGACCTTCGGCATCAGCAAGGACATCACGGAGCTGATGAAGGTCGATGAGGAGCTGCAACGGCAGAACGATCTGTTGCAGGCACTGCTCGACCAGATGCCCGACCGCATCTACTTCAAGAACACGCAGTCGCGTTTCGTTCGCGTCAGCCAGGCGATGGTCGATCGGCTGAATGTCGAGACGCCGGACCAGGTCATCGGCAAGACCGACTTTGATTTCCATCCGCCCGAACTCGCCCGGCAGTTCATGCAGGACGAGGAGCTCATCATGGCCACCGGGCAGCCGCTGGTGAACAAGATGGAGAAACAGAAGAATGCGCACGGGGAGACCGTCTGGGCCTCCGTGACCAAGGTTCCCGTGTTTGATCCGATGGGGCAGGTGACCGGACTGATCGGCATTTCCCGCGACATCACGGAACTGAAGGCGACAGAGGAGGCACTCAAGCAGACGAACGAGGACCTGGTCCGCGCCTCCCGTCTCGCCGGCATGGCTGAGATTGCTTCCGGCGTGTTGCACAGCATCGGCAACGTGCTCAACAGCATCAATGTCTCATCAAACGTCGTCGCGGACCTGGTGCGACGTTCCAAATCTGCAAACTTGGAGCGCGTGTGTGGTCTTCTCGAAGCCAACGAGGACGATCTGGCGAAATTCCTGACCGAGGACGACAAGGGCAAGCAGGTTCCCGATTTTCTCAAGAAGCTTGCCACCGTGTTGCGGCAGGAACAGGAGACGCTCCTGCGCGAACTGGAGGAGATGCACATCAGCATCGATCACATCCGCGACATCATTACCACGCAGCAGGGCTACGCCCGGGTGGGCGGCACGGTGGAGGTGATGGATCCGGAGGAGCTGATCGAGCAGGCCCTGCGCATGGAGGACAATTCCCTCAAACGCCATGACGTGACCATCGAGCGCCAGATAAATCCCGTGCCGGGTGTTTACATCGAGAAGCACAAGCTCATCCAGATCCTGGTGAACCTCTTCCGCAATGCGAAGCAGGCCATGCAGGAATCGAAGGAGAAGCGACTGACGATTTCCACCATCAAGACCGGCCATGGCGGGGTGGCCATCACGGTGACGGACACCGGCAAGGGCATCACCAAGGAAAACCTGACCAAGGTCTTCTCGCATGGCTACACCACCAAAAAGGACGGTCACGGGTTTGGATTGCACAGCAGCGCACTGGCCGCTAATGAGATGGGCGGATCCCTCACCGCCGACAGCAAAGGCCCCGGCAAAGGAGCGACCTTTACGGTGGAACTCCCGACGAACAAACCTGAAAAGGAAGCAGAATCTTGAGCAGCGAACCGACGATACCGAAGAACAACCGAATTCTGGTGGTGGACGACAATCCCGCCATCCACGAGGACTTCCGCAAGATACTCGCCGCGGGCGACTCGGGACCGGAAGAGCTGGAGCAGGCGGAGTCGGCACTATTCGGTGATGTTGGCGGCAACAACCCCACCACCGCCGACTACGAACTCACTTTTGCCTCGCAGGGCGAAGAGGCGCTGGAGAAGGTGAAGGAGTCCGTTGAGAACGAGGCGCCTTTTGCCATGGCGTTCGTCGATGTGCGGATGCCCCCGGGCTGGGATGGGGTGCAGACGACCATTCAACTCTGGCGCGAAGCCCCTGATCTACAGGCCGTCATCTGCACGGCCTACTCGGATTATTCCTGGGATGAGATGGTGGAAAAGGTCGGCCATTCGGATCGCCTGATCATTCTCAAGAAACCCTTCGACAACGTGGAGGTGTTGCAGCTCGCCAGCTCGCTCACTGAGAAGTGGCGCCTGCAGCAGGAGGCCAGGATCCGGCTCGATCAGCTGGAGGACATCATCAATTCGCGGACGGCCGAGCTGAAGAACTCCATTAATCTTCTCCAACAAAACGTTGCAAACCACCAGCGAACCGAGGAACGCCTGCGCAAGAGCGAGGAACGGTTCAAGTTGATCGCCGAGAATGCTGCGGACCTGATCATGGTCCTGGATACGGCGGGAAAGCCCGACTACTTCAGCCCTTCGGTGCGTCACCGATTGGGGCACAACCTCGACGAGTGTCGGGGTCGTTCGGTCTTCGATCTGTTTCACGCGGACGACCGGGAGAAGACAATGGGTTCCATCCTGGCGGCGACGAAGGAGAACAATTGCCAGATGCTGGAATTTCAGATCCGACACAAGAGCGGTGCGTGGCGCCATATTGAAGGACGCGTTTGTGCCATCCGTGAAAAGACCGAAGACCAACCACACCTGGTGATCGTGGGGCAGGATCTGTCGGAGAAGAAGGAGATGGAATCGCAGACGGCGTTCCTGACCAAGAAGCTGCTCGATGCGCGTGAGTCAGGCCCCGAGGATGCGGACACGACTTTGGCGAACAAGCTGGAATCTCCGTTGAAAACCCTGTCCGACCGGATTCAGTTTGTTCGCGATGCGTTCGACAAGCTGATGCCCATTCTGGACGAGCAGAATCAGATCGCGGAGAAGGTGGCAACCGATGTCGCGGAAGGCGCAGATCAACTGCAATCCGAGTTGCCGCGCGCCATAACCGAGTCGCTGGAAAACGTTGAGCAGATCTCGCAGATGATCGCAGACCTGAAGGAGACCGGGCTGCACGAGACCTGAGCGGATCGCTGTTTCCGGCGTCAGGCCGAAGATCGGACACTCTTCATGTTCGCCAACGAGGCGGTGCCTGTTTCCCAGCGGCGGACGCGCACGTTGAACTGAACGACTTCTCCTGCCTGAACCGCCATTGCGACCGTGTACGGTCGTTGGCGTTCCCTGGCGATACCACTGTGATCCTCCCAGGAGGTGTGGACGAATCTGCCGCGTAGAAATACCGATTTCATGGTTGGGTTGGGGTTGTTGATCTGCCGGGTCATGGTCAGGCGGCCGCTTTGGCCGGAACGTACAGCTTGGTTATCTTATCGACCGCCCGACGCAGGTCCTGAACCACGAAATCATGATGACCGCCGCCGTTGAGCGGCGATTGGATGAGCACGGAGGTGCAGCCGGCTGAATGGGCGGCCTGGGCGTCTTCTCCCTTGTCGCTGATCACGAAGCTCAGATCCATGTCGAGGTGCCATTTGAATGCGGCTTCGGTGAACAGGCCGGGCTCGGGTTTGTGACAATGGCAGTTGTCACCCTCGGCGTGGGGACACATGAGGATGTCGTCGATCGGCAGCGCCCGGTAGAGCATCGTGTGCATGAGGTCAAGTTCACTACGGCACAGGCGTCCGTTGGCGAGTCCGGGTTGGTTGGTGGTGATGATCACCAGGAAGCCGGCCTCCTTCAGGCGGTTGAGACCCGGTCGCACGTCGGGACGAATCCGGAATTCGTCCATGTGGAGCGGGGTCTTCTGATGCCCGTTCACCAACCGTGCTTCGTTGATCACACCGTCCCGTTCGAGAAATACCGCCGCTTTCATGCCATAGAAAACAGCATGAGAACGGCCGTTGTCTTTTGTGCGAGAGAATATACGGCGGATGCCCTAGAGCCGCCCGAAAACATTGGCAAATCGACCTCGGTCACGACCGTTATCGAGCGCGTTCAGCTTCTCAAAGCTGCGACTTTCACAGACCCTTTACAAAGCGCCCGTACTTTTAACAAACGCTGTCTCCGAACAGTAACGATTTAGTTCGCTGTCGCCCGTTCGGGAGATCGAGCCACCTGATCGACCGAAGGTCTTACCGAAGATTCTGGAGTCCTGGGTCCCGTTGGCGGCGCGGTCGGGTGACGGGCCGCAGTGAACGATGATCACTGGTTTGCTACGCGATCCGATCCTGCCCCCAGGCATAGCGGGCGGAACAGCGGAACTCGCGACGTTTCTCCTCGTTGGGTGGTTCGTCGTGGACGGTTTGCTTGTCGAAGGATGCCCCGGCTTCGCGCAGGACGGTTTCCAGCAGCGGATGACCATAGGCGATTCCCGGAAAACGGATCTCGCTGCGGTTGAGATCCACGATGGTGGTGCCTTCCGGTTTGAGCACGACCTTGCGGAACGCCTTGAAATCGAGCCGGGCCTCAACGATGAACTTCGCGACCTCGTCTTCCGTCTTGCCGTCAAACTCGATGGACTTCTTCATTCCAGGAGCTGGTGTGCGTCGGTGATCCGAGACTGCAGGTCGCGGGCAATCTGGCTGGCGCGAAAGAGCGTGGTCTTCTGGGTCTCACCGAAGAAACGTTTGGAGACAACCTTTATCAACGCAATGGTGTCCCCGTTGCGGTCATGAATCGGGACCATCGCCGTGATGCGCGTCTTTTTGCGGTCATAGTACAAGGCGTTGTTCACCCATACGGCGTTCTCCTCCGTGTTGGCCGCTCTTTTCAGGTCCGTTGCTTCAGTGCTGGCGATGACTCCCAGTTGCTTCGCCGCACCCTTGGGTGCCAGCACGCTGATGCTGACCACGCTGGGTCGTTTGCCCTTCAGCTTATCAATCACCTTCTGCGCGAGCGGTGTCCGGGGCGTGTAGCTGACCACGGCATTGGCGAAATAGCTGACCGAGTCGGATTTGGTCCAGAATCCCACCTTGCCTGTAAGAAAGGAATTGTCCGTCATCTCGGGAATGACCGGTTGGCCGTTGAGCAGAATGCGGATCTTGTTGCCTTCACAGGTGACGTCAATCTCCCCCCAGGTGCCGGACGGAATTGGAATGGACGGCCCGATTGGTGCGCTGCGGATCCCGGCGACAAACTTGTAGAAGCGGAACGATTTGCCCAGGGCGCTGGCGCGGACGATGTAGTAGTTCTCCGGATCCTGGTAGCGAAATACCACCCCCGCCATCTGCTCTACCTTGCCATCCTGGCAGCGAAACTTGGTGTTGAAGGTGAAATTGCCAAAGACCTCGCCGTCGTAGACGAGCACGGGAAAGTGCTCGTCCGTCGGATCGCGGGCGATCTGGGCGAGCACAGGTTGCTTGCTCGTCTTCTTCGCGAATGGCGTCAACGGCTTGAAGGCGGAAGGCGCTTCAACTTCGATAATCTTCCATTCGCCCGGTTTGCCCTGGCCGGTCACCGTGCTCACGAAGCCGGTGGGTGCGCTGCCCACGGTCATGGAGGCGAAGTCAAACTTGATTTCCACGGCGGAGGCGGACAGGCAACCAGCCACCGCCAGACTCAACAGATATTGCAGTCGTAACACTCCGTTCACCCTAGCAAAACAGCGCCGCCCGGCAAGGCGTTGGTCGGGATGTGAATAAGACCTGATCGGGAGCGCGGTCACTGGAATGGGCTAGGAGCCTTCGTGATTTGCACCTGACCCGTCCTGATTATGAAACGACGTCAGCCCCATTCGGCACACAGACTGCTAGTGTTGATAGAAAATTCCGAGCTGAATAAGATGACCGTCGAACACATGCGCCTGAAAACCCCGGTAGTATTCGCCCTGCTGCTTGTGACGTGGATCGCCACGTTCGTTTGGCAATCGCTCGAGCACGATCGTGTCGCGACCCGAATGCGGGAGGCTCTGGCCAATCGCGCTGCCGATCAGTCGAAGTCACTCGACATCATGTTGCGGGCGTTGCGGAGTTTTGGGGGATTCATTCCGGGCACGCGCCTGGAATCGGCGCTGCAGGAAATGGTGAGTTCGGATGAGCTCTTGTCGGTGTCGCTCTACAACCGGGATTTCGACGTGATCGCTTCGGCCGGCACCAATGCGACGTATTCACCCAAGGAGATGCCGGAGAGCGGAGAGTTGTGGCTGATCCGACGCGCCTATTTCCGGCAGGCGGTGGATCTGGGCATCAGCACGTTCGGAACGAACAGTCGCCCGCGCGAGGCGATCGTGATGCGGTCACGCACAGATGAGGAACGGGAGCGGGATCGGGCACGGAGTGAGGATCCCGAAGAACAGCGCAAGCGCCTCGAACGGGCAAGGGAGTACATCGAGAGTCGCCTGAAGAACATTGATTCCGATCCCTCGACAGTGACCGATCAACGCCCGCGTCGCGGATTCCTTTTTCGACGCCCCTCGAGCATGACTGAGGAGGAGTTTGACGCGGTTCGTCAACAGGGCGGTGTGTATGGCGCCATGTTTCAAATGAACACCGCCGGCGTGGAAGCGGCCATCGCGCAGGACAAATGGCTGCGCAACTGCATTGTCGCCTTTGCGTTTGTCGCCTTTGCCGCCATGGGGATGGCCTGGCGGAACGTCGCCCGCTCGGGTGAAATTGAGTTGCGCCTCTTCCGTACCCGCGAGCAAAACGCCCACCTGAAGGACATGAACATGGCCGCTGCCGGGTTGGCCCATGAGACGCGCAACCCCTTGAACCTGATTCGCGGCATGGCGCAGATGATCTCGAAAGAGGACGACGCGGGCGAAGCGATCCGGAAGCGTTGTTCGGAGATCACCAGCGAGGTGGATCGGGTGACCGGTCAATTGAACGAATTCATCAACTTTTCCAAGCCTCCCGAAATACGACGCACGAGTGTGACGCTTGGCACCGTCCTGGAAGATGTCATTCGTCCGTTGCGTGGTGAACTGGACGACCAGCATGTGGAAGTGGTGCTGCCCGACGCGGAACTTCAAGTGGACGCGGACGAGAAGATGCTGCGCCAGGTCATCTTCAACGTGATACTAAACGCCGTGCAGGCGATGGAGAAGGGGGGCAAACTTACCATCGCGACCGGCACGGACGAGGAAGGCGCCTGGATGGAGATCCGCGATGACGGGCCGGGTATTCCGGAAGAAAACCGCGACAAGATCTTCCAGCCCTATTTCACCACCCGTGAAAAGGAAGGGACGGGTTTGGGGCTGGCGATCGTACGGCAGATTGTGCTCGCGCACGGTTGGGAAATTGCGTTTCAGCCCGGTGAGAACGGCGGGGCGATCTTTCGCATCACCCGCATCGGAGAAGTCGGCGGTTGATTCTTCATCACGCTTCGCAGTCTAATCTTCCAGCTATTGAACGTGAGCGAATCCACGCATCTATTAATCGTCGACGATGATCCCGGGCAGCGGAGCCTGCTGTATTCATTCCTGTCCAAACACGGATTCCAGATCACGCAGGCCGTCAGCGGGGAAGACGCCTTGAGCCGCGTCACCGAGCAGTCATTCGCCATGATGATTTCCGACGTGCGCATGCCGGGCCTTTCGGGGTTGGAAACGCTGCACAAGCTCCGCGAGATCAACGCCGATCTGCCCGTGTTGATGGTTACCGCGTTTCCCGACATCCGTGATGCGGTCAGCGCGATGCAGGACGGCGCGGTGAACTATCTGCAAAAGCCGATCGATCTGGATGAACTGCTGGCGTCTGTGCGGATGGCGACCGGACTCAGCAAGCCCCGGGAAACCAACGTTGCGGATGCCCATGAACTGCCGGCAACGGTGGTGGCGGAGAGTCACTCGATGAAGCAGGTGTTTCGCGATGCCGCCATCGTCGCCGAGAGCGAGAGCCGCGTGTTGATCACCGGCGAAAGCGGCGCGGGCAAGGAGGTGGTGGCGGATGTCATTCACGGATGGAGTCGGCGCGCTTCCGGCCGGTTTGTGAAGATCAACTGTGCGGCCATTCCGGAGAATCTGTTGGAGAGCGAACTCTTCGGTCACAAGAAGGGCGCGTTCACCGGTGCCACGAGTCATCGCGTCGGCCTGTTCGAAGAAGCGCAGGACGGGACGATTCTGTTGGATGAGATCGGCGAAATGTCAGCTTCGTTGCAGGCCAAGCTGTTGCGCATCACACAGGACGGTTCGTTTCAAAAGGTCGGCGGCAACAAGGAACAGCAGACCAACGCGCGCATTCTTGCCGCGACGAATCGCGATCTGGAAAAGGAAGTGGCCGATGGCCGGTTTCGGGAGGATCTTTTCTATCGGCTGAACGTGATGGAAATATACATCCCGCCGCTGCGTGAACGACGGGACGACATCCCGGCCTTGGCGGCGTCCTTTGCCAGGGAGTTCAGCGATGGCGCGGCGCGGATCTCACATGATCTTTCCGAACTGCTGCAAGGTTACAACTGGCCGGGCAACATTCGTGAACTTCGCAATGCCATGGAACGAGCGGTCCTGATGTCGCGGGGGGAACTCATCCTTCCCGATCGTCTTCCTCCGCGCATTCGCAAAGCCATGGAAGAGTCAACGACTGGCGCTTCATCCGGTGCGAGCCTGGAGGATCTGGAACGCCAGACCATCCTCAAGACACTGAAGGACAAGAACTACAACCGGACCGAGACGGCGAAGGCTTTGGGCATCAGCCGAAGAACGCTCACCTACAAGATCCAGGCTCTCAAACAGGCAGGCTTTCCGGTTGATCCCTATTAGGGCGAATCAAGTCTTGCGCGATGGAGGGTATCGACCTGTCGTGAGCCACGCCGAATCGATTCCGGCGATGCTGTATTGAGGTGGCGTCCTTTTGTATGGATCCAAGTTCACACGAGTTGGAACCGACGGAACGGTTCCCTTCGCTGCAGGGGCCCAATTCTTGGCTGTATCCCTGCGTAATACCTGCTCGCGAAAGGCGTGCTTGCGCAATAATTGCTCAAAGGCTGGGAGTCGGCCTGAAGACGGATGCAAATCCTTCGGATCGTTACAACCACCAAACTGCATCCTGTTTCGACCAAAACGATGCCAATTGGAGTCAGGGGAGACGATTGCGGGAGACCGGGGATGCCGTTGGCACCGCCCATGCTGCGTAAGGACTGGCGAGAGTAGCAATTGCCACGAAGGCGGACCCGGCGACACTTGGTAAGGTTGGGTTCCAAGGTCGCTTAAAGGCCCGCCTGAAGTGTTGTGAGCAATTATTACTCTCGCTATTTTTTTGGCGAGGGAAATTCCTGCGCAATGGCCAGTCGGATGGCTCTCATACTCCCGATTCGGCCTCTGAAGTCCTCGTTTTGTTGGGGAAATGTCCGAACGCAGCCCATTGGCATCCCTGCTGCTTAATCCCTTGTCTGGTTTTTAACCTCAAACACAATTAAGCAATGAAACTGATCAAACACCTACTTGTTGTGGCCGTCGCCGTTACGACGTTCGGCCTGAGCTCCACCTCGGCGCAAGCCCAGGGATTCAACCGCGAAGATATGATCAAGCGCTTCACCCAAGGGATGCGTGATCGACTCGATGTCAAGGATGACGACGAATGGTCAATCATCAGTGAACGCCTGCAGAAGGTCATGGAAATCCGCATGTCCGCATTCAGCGGTCGTGGCCGTGGTGGTCCGAGTGGTGGACGTGGCCGCGGAGGTGATCGTGGAGATCGCGGTGGAGATCGCGGTGGAGATCGCGGTGGTGACCGTGGCGGTCGTGGTCCGGGTTTCGGTGGCGATCCTGATTCTGCACGTGGCAAGCTGTCCGCTGCGATTGAGAAAAAGGCTTCTTCCGATGAAATCAAGAAGCTTCTCAACGCTTACCGTGCCGAGCGCGATGCCAGTGCCAACAAGATGAAGGAAGCTCAGGCTGCCCTCCGCGAAGTTGTGACCCTTCGTCAGGAAGCCATTCTCGTAATGGCTCGTATGCTCGACTGATTCGAAGAAACGGAAATCTTGCTTGAGCGCTTCATGACTGAGTTGCTTCAAAACATGATCGAGGCGAAGCAGTTGTCCGCTGATGACGGGCAATTGCTGGTCGCTGAAATCGATGCCGGCAACCGGTCCACGCCGGAGACCGAGGAAGAGGTTCTGCAATGGTTGGCCGATGAATACGAGTTGGGCTACGACCCGCTCGAAGAGGTCAATCCCGATCGCGAACTTCTCTCCCTGTTCCCCGCGCGTGTCCTGCTCAAGGAAGAACTCCTTCCCCTCGAGCGAGAGAACGGCTCGGTGCGTATTGCCACGAGCCGTCTCTTCGCCACCGAGGGAATCGACACTCTCAAATCGTTGACGGGTCTCAACCTGGAACCCGTCCTCGCCCCCAGCGAAAAGCTGGGCGGCGAGATCAAAAAACACCTCGGTATCGGTGCCGACACCCTCGACGAACTCGACAAGGAAACCGCGCTCGAGGTCGTCGAAGATGAGGATGATGGCGATCTGGATGCCGCCGCGGAAGATGCGTCCATCATCCGTTTCGTCAACCAGGTGCTCAAGGATGCCATCGAACTGCGCGCCTCGGACATTCACGTGGAGCCTTTCGAGGATGAGCTTCGCATTCGCTACCGTGTGGACGGTGTGCTGCAGGAGATTCCCGTTCCCTCCAGCATCAAGCGCTTTCAGCCGGCAATCGTCTCGCGCATCAAGATCCTCTCTCATCTGAACATCGCTGAAAAACGTCTTCCCCAAGACGGTCGCATCAAGCTGCGTCTGGAAGGCATGGACATCGATGTTCGTGTCTCCATCATTCCGATGCTTCACGGTGAAGCGGTCGTCATGCGACTGCTACGACAGGACTCCGCTCTCCGCGGCATGGAGGAACTCGGTATGGCGGATCGGGAAGTTCAGCTCTTCCAGAAAGTTCTTACGCTGCCACATGGTATCGCGCTGGTGACCGGTCCGACCGGTTCCGGCAAAACCTCGACACTTTATACGGCCCTCAATGCCATCAATGACACCGTTCGCAAGATCATCACGATTGAAGATCCGATTGAGTATCAGCTCAAAGGCGTCAATCAGATCGGCGTATCCGAAAAGGCGGGACTGACCTTCGCCAAGGGATTGCGAGCCATCCTGCGTCACGACCCCGACGTCGTGCTTATCGGTGAGATTCGTGACTTGGAGACCGGCCAGATCGCCGTGCAGGCATCGCTTACGGGTCACCTGGTGTTTTCCACCCTGCACACCAATGATGCTCCCAGCGCGATGACGCGATTGGTGGACATGGGCGTGGAACCCTATTTGGTGGCATCATCACTGGAAGCAATTCTCGCCCAGCGCCTTGTCCGTGTGCTCTGCAGTGAATGCAAGAGTGAGGATACTTCGGCTGCAACGAATGCGCTCAAGGAACGGAGCGACTTGCTGAAAGGTGCCACGATCTACCAGCACAATGGCTGTCCCGAATGCCGCAACGTCGGCTACATGGGGCGGCATGCGATTTTTGAATTCATGGATCTTTCCTCCGAGATCCGTGAAATGATTTTGAAGGAAGCCTCCGCCGGTGTGCTTCGCGATGCTGCCCGCAAGCGTGGCATGCGCACGCTGGCGGAAGACGGCTGGCGGCTCGTCACCAAAGGCATCACCTCCCCGGACGAAGTCCTGCGCGTCACCAAGGATCAGTCCATGGAAGACAACCTCGCTGACTGATGGCGCTGTTCCAGTACAAGGCGATCTCCGCCGAAGGCGTGATGACCGAAGGCAGCCTTGAAGCCGCCGGACGTCAGGCTGCGATCAAGGAACTGGAAGGGAAAGGGCTGAACCCGGTCGATCTCAGTGAAGGCAAAGGAGGCGCGAAAGCCGCTGCCGGTGGTGGCGACATCTTTGGTGCCCGCAAGGTGACCGGGAAGGACCTAGAGAACTTTACCCGTCTTCTTTCTAGCCTGCTTTCCGCTGGTCTGCCGTTGAGCCGGGCATTGGTCATCCTGGTGAAGGAAACTTCGAACCCGATTGCCAAGGCACAGTGGAAAGAGATCCATGATCAGGTGATCGATGGCATTTCCCTGGCTGACGCCATGGCCAAGTCTCCGGACACATTTCCCAAGGTCTACATTGCGATGGTGGAAGCTGGCGAAACGGGCGGCTTTCTCGATGTCGTCCTCAACCAGATTGCCGATTTCCAGATGCGGGAGAAGGAACTGAAGGGCAAAGTGATGACTGCGATGCTCTATCCCGCCATTCTGTTGGTGCTGGCATTGGGCGTATTGGTCTTCCTGCTCGTATTCTTCATTCCCAAGTTCCAAACCATTTTCTCCGGCTTTGGCGCGGAGTTGCCTTTGCTGACCCAGGTGATCATCGGCGCCAGCGACCTGATCCGGAACTATGGGCTGTTGGTCGGCGTCGGCGTCGTGGTCGCTGGGATCTTCATTCAGAAATGGCTCGCCACGGAAGGTGGACGTCGGACCAAAGAGCAAACCTTGCTGAGAATGCCGATCATGGGCCCGTTGGTGGCCAAGTATGCGATGGCTCGTTTCTGCCGGATGTTGGGGACGCTTCTCGGTTCCGGGGTCGCATTGATCGGCTCCCTGAGCGTTGCTGCCCGCGCCATCGGCAACCAGGTGCTC
>JAYPXF010000045.1:0-7468 GCA_038154405.1 Verrucomicrobiales bacterium
CGATGATCCGCTCCCGCATCGGATCCGTGAACCTGCCGAACTCCTCAAAGTTCTCCGTGATCTCCACAACCTCATCACGCTCAAGAGGATGGTAGTTTGAAAAGAAGTTCGAGCTCTCCGAGAAATCCTTCTCGGTCTGCTTGTCGTATCCGGGGTGGATCGCGTCATCGGGACGCTGGAACAAGCGGTTCTCACAGTTCTGAATGAATTTCACGGACGGTTCGCGCACCCAGTCCGGCAGATCGCTCACCTTGTCCGTGGGCACCACCACCGCCGCCGAGATATCGTCCTCCATCTGGATCTTGGCCGCTGGATGATAGTCCTTGCGAAGACTGAACACGCGCCAGGAGCCATCCGTATCGAATCCGACCCGCAGAAAGCTGGAAACCAGCTTGCGGTTGTCCAGACGGAGTTCATTTCCCGGAACGCCGTTGATCTCGTCCACGCTGAAATGTGAACGCCAATCATCGCCCCACTCCGCGACGTAGAAACGCTTCACCACGAACACCAGTTCCTTGATGTGCTGGGGAATCTCGGACAACCACTTGTTGTATTCTTCCGAGTAGTCCCGGTCTGAAGGAGTGAGCAGCTTGATCACCGAACCCAACGAGCGCTCGTGGCTGAGAATCTTTCGCGAATCGGAACCACGCTTTGACTCATCGGCAAACCGATCCGAGTAATCGTGATCGATCAATTCGGCCACGCGCAGAAAATCCTCTTCGAAATGGGCGACGAACACCGGTCCCTGGATGATTGCATCCGAGATGGATTTTGAGATCTCGGACTTACCACCACCCGACACGGTGCACGGTTTGTGACAGAAGATGCCTTCGGCCACCGTCCCGACCAGGCGCCAGGCCCGACCACCGGCCGGCTTTTCCACGTGCACCTTGTATCCGCTCGGGCGCACATAATTGTAGCCGGCCCGCAGTTTCAACGACTGTTCGCCGGCGTCGGTCGTCCAGCTGACCTTGCGCTGGTTCAGATCGAACAACACGTCCTGTGGCACATAGATGATGTCGTCGTATTCTTTGTCGACGCCGTAGCCTTCGGGTTTGAAATCAATGACGTCGGTATACTTCTCCTGCACTTCCTTGAAGTTGTGTCCCTTCGTCTTCACGTGCAGGAAGCCGCTGAACTCCTCACCCAGGTCATAGCTCGGATAAGCCAACGCGCCACCCGCGTGTTCTTCTTCGCAAAGACCGAACAGATTTGCGGCAAAGCTGATCTGCGTTTTGACCTCCTTCTTGCAGTAGCCGAAGTAGTTGTCGGCGATCATCGTCACGACCACCCCGTTGGCGTCGCGTGCGGTCAATTTGAAGGCACCGCCATTGTTGTAGAGTTCATCCGGTTCGCTCCAGCACATGCCGTCCTGCTTCTGCCGATCGGTCGCCTCGTCGACGTGCGGCAATCCCACTTCCTTCTTGGTCACCGTGATCAGGTGTGGAGCGAGGATCACGCAACCGGTGTGGCCGGTCCAATGATCGGTATCCAAACCCGCATCGTTCACCGGCAGATAAGGATCGCCCGCGTTGCCGAAGATGCTTTCAACGAAGTCGAGATTGCTCACCAGGTTGCCCGGCGCAAAGAAGCGCACCTCCAACGATTTCTTCTCGATGTATCCCGGGACTTCTGGGCAGACCGTTGGACGCAACAAGAGCGACACCCACGTTTCCGCCTTGTCGTCCTGCGAATCCGTGAACGGCAGGCGCATCAGATCGCTCGGCGGCTGCAATGCCTTTTCGAGCATCAGTGCGAAGGTACCGGCCGGCACGGCAAGTTTGTCGTCCGGGATGGGCAACCCACCTTCCGCAACATGGAAAACGCCCTTGGTTGTCCGGCGATCCTTTGCCGGATTGTGCAGGACACCGTTGCGAGTCCGGTAAGAGCTCACAATGTCCGAGACAAACTTGTCCCGATCCGGCGGCAACGAAAGCGCGCGCGCGACACCATGCCGATCCAGCACAAAACTTTGCGTCGGCAACTTCACCCGCTTGGGCGAACCATCGAGGTAATGCTCGAGCCAGGTCTGAATGCGTCGATCCGCCGGGCAAAGGTAATGCGACAGCAACCGATCCGTTTCGCGATGCCGAGACAACAACGATTCCGCCAAGTCATGGAATTCAGCCCCCGCGCCACCCTCCACGGTGGGACAACCCAAAGCCGCTAGCTTCAGGTTGATGTAGGTGATCATCCGCGAATTTGCCAACGCGGTGTTCTTGGCCCCCAGACCGATCGATCGTTCCAATTCTTCAAGATCCATAAAAGCGCGCAGTCTACGGATCGACGCCCGCCTGCCCAGCCCTTTCGTTGCATTCGGCCCATGAAAAAATCTGACCCAAAAAACGCACAATCTAGAACGTTAACGACGACTGTTAAGATCAGTTTTCAAGAAGAATCACTATTTGAAGCGAACCGTGCGGCGCCACTTGTCGTAGGCGGGTCAGTATTGCGAAACCGATCCCACGCGATTCCAGTCCTTGTTGGGCACGCGGCCGTAGATCAGCTTTTGCAGGTTGGGCAGTTTGCGGATCGGGTCGAGGTTGAGTTGGCGTTTCGGCAATGAGATCCACTTCAGACTCTGGCATGACTCCAAGCCGGTGAGGTCAGTCAGATAGGGGTTGCTGTCGAGTTCCAGAACTTCGATCGAAGAATTGGCCAAGGGACGGAGGTTCGTCACGCGGGTGCCAAAATGCGCAGAGCCCGCAGAGGTTGTCCCGCCAGCGGGCTGAGGTCAGTGACCAGGTTGTTCGGCAGGTAGACCTCCATCAGCTTGGCATCCTTGAGGGGTGAAATGTCATGTAGTTTGCCGCCACCAGCCGTCCATAGATACCACAGGGGTGCGCCAGCCAAGGGGGCGAGATCGGTCACGTTGCCGGAGAGCGCGAGGAACTGCAAGGGGGCCCCTTGGAGTGGGCGTAGGTCGGTGATCTTGGTGCTTTCGCAGCTCAGCTCCGTCAGTGGTAGGTCCTTGGCGAACTCGAGATCGGCGGCGGCGGTTTGGTTCATCCACAGGCGGACGATTGGTTTGCCGGCCAGAGGACTGAAGTCACTTAGTTCACGATTGCGATTTACGACGAGATTGGTGAGCGAGGAGTTGCGGAGAAATTCGATGCTCTTGAGGTCGTGGCCTTCCAGTTCAACGCTCTTCAGCGGCATGTCCTCCAGCACGGTGAAGTCCCGGATTCGACTGTCGAAGATGGTCAGTTCATCAAGCTTCTTGCCCTTGATCGAGGACAGATCAGTCACCGCCGGTGCGCGCAGGCGCAGGGACTTCAAAGGGAGACCGGCCAAGGGTTTGAGATTCAAGGCAAGCGTGGTGTCGATGTGGATTCCGGTGATCGGAAGACCTTTCACGAAATCAAGGTTGTTGATCGGGATGCCATTGAGCGGGAGACTCAAACCACCGTCCTGCCGGAGAGACAGTCGTCTGGCAGCTTCTTCCGGACCGCCTTGTTGGATCAATAGGCTTCGCCAGGAATCCATTTGGCGTTCCGCGGCGCCGGCCAGGTCTCGAAGGACCTGGTTGACCACCGAAAGTTCCGTGAAGCGCTTCGCGTCGAGGAGATGTCCGGCGAGCTGATCCAGTTCCGCTTTACCGGGTTGCTGGTTCTCGTTGAGGTGTTTGGTGAAGGTGAGTTCCGCCCTGTGCCACACTATTGGAACGGCGTTTACAAACTGGGGGAGGTCATTCGTAGCGAATGTGCCAAAGCCAATGTCAAACGTGTGCTGATCGATTGTCAGCAAATGACAGGTGCCTTGTCCGCCGCAGACTTGGCCATCGTCACGCCCGAGTTCATCCGGACGGTGGGTCCCGACTGCAGGGTCGCCTACATCAATGCCCCCGCAGAATGGACACCCGAAGATGACGAATTCAGCCGATCCGTGGCCAAACGCCGAGGTGGGAATCTGGAGGTCTTCATCACCGTCGCCGAAGCTGAAGAGTGGCTGCAAGGCTGAGCGCCACTGATACCCCTTCCAGCTCAGGCGATGACGTTTCGCACGACGTGACCATGAACGTCCGTCAGTCGAAAATCGCGACCGGCGTGGCGGTAGGTCAGCCGCTCGTGATCCAATCCCATCAGATGAAGAATGGTCGCGTGAAAATCGTGGATGTGAACCGGGTTCGCCGCGATCCGATTGCCGATGTCGTCGGTGGCGCCATGAACGACACCGCCCTTCACCCCGCCTCCCGCCAGCCAACAGGAAAAGGCCCACGGATGATGCGTACGGCTCTTCGTGCCTTTGCCGTCCTGCGCCCAGGGTGAACGGCCGAATTCGGTGCAGAAGACCAGCAGCGTGTCATCAAAAAGACCCCGCATCTTCAGATCCTTGATCAATGCGGCAATCGGCCGATCAACCCGCCGTGCATACTTGGCATGCGTTCCCACATCGCGATGGGCCGCATCCCAATTGTCCCGACATGCGCCGACGGCATCAATGATCTCCACGAAACGCACGCCGCGTTCGACTAGTCGTCGGGCCATGATGCATTGGGCCGCGTAGGACGTCCGATCGCCCGGCTCCGATCCGTAGAGCGCGAGCGTATGACGTGATTCCTTGGAAAGATCCAATGCCTGTGGCGCAAGATCACGCAGACCGCGTGCGGTATCGAAAGAAGCCATGCGGCCGGCAAGCTGGGCATCCGGTCCCGAATTGTTCAGGTGTCGGCGATTCAACGCCTGCAACAAGTCGAGTTCCAGGTCCTGCAGTTGCTTGGACGTCCCCGGCGTCAGGTTCGGAATCGGATCGTTGCCCGGCTTCACCTGCACCCCCGCATGCTTGGATGGGAGAAAGTTGGAATCCCAGATCTGCGGTCCGTTGTAAGGCCGATGTTCGGAGATGACGACGTGCGACGGCAGGTTGGGATTGAAGCTGCCCAGCCCGTAGCTCAACCACGCACCCCAGCTCGGCAACGCAAATCCCGTGCTGCCGGTGTGCAATTGCAGAGTGGCTTCACCATGATCGCGATGGTCGGCGTGCATCGAACGGATCAAGGCAATTTCATGCATCTGTTCCCGGATGTGAGGAAACAGATCGCTCACCTCCGTGCCGCAATGTCGGTTGTGCCTGAACGCCCAGAGCGGCGCCTTGAGAAAACGCTCAACCTTCGGCTGGGAGGACACACCGGCCTTGCGTTCCAGGCCGATGGACTGGTCATGCTCCCGGAACAGCCGCGGTTTGGGATCAAAGGTATCCACATGCGAATAACCACCCGACATGTAGAGCACGATGACATGCTTGGCATGCGCTCTCTCGTGCGGGGCGGCACCGGCCAAATTCGGCACAGCCGCAGCACCGGCTCCGAGCGCGGTCGACCGCAACATCTGGCGGCGGCTTTGGTTCATGGGTCTGCCAATCATATCGGATCTCAATCAACGTGAAAGAACTCGTTGCTGGTCAGCACCGCCCGGCAAAGGCTGGCCCAGGCCTCCCGTTGCCGGTGCCGCGGGTCCTCGGCCGTCTGCATGTAGCGCGTGATGTGTGACTGCGCCATCGCGCATTCATCCCGCCCGGCCGGCCGGCCATACGAACGTTTCCAGATCCATTGCAGCTTGTCCTCATCCGTACCGGATTGCTCGAGCGCGCGATCGGCGAAGCAAAGTGATTGTTCGCGCACAAATCTGGAGTTCATCAGGTACAGCGCCTGGCCGGGATTGTTGGACGTCTGTCGTTCCGCCGTGGAACTCGTCGTGTCCGGCCCGTCAAACAGACCGAGGAAGGGATGACGAAAGATCCGCTGCGTCACCATGTAGACACTGCGCTTGAGCGTTGGGAAATCCTCATTGAACGGACCGTTCAGGCTGTAGCGACGAACATGCCACGGCCGGAACGGATGGGGGCCTCCGGGTTCGGTATCAAGCCGTTGCGAAACGAACAGAATGGCGTCGCGGATGGCCTCGGCCTCGAGACGACGGCGTGGAAAATGCCACACCCATTTGTTTTCCGGATCGCGTTCCAAGTTGACCTCGCTGCGTTCGCCGCTCAGACGGTAGGCCCGGCTGAGCATGACCTGTCTATGGAGTTGCTTCAGCGACCAACCTTCAGCCACGAACCGATTCGCCAACCAGTCGAGCAGTTCCGGATGGCTGGATTTGTCGCCTTGCCGACCAAAATTGTCCGGAGTCGATACCAGGCCGCGACCGAAGTGACGGGCCCATACCCGGTTCACGATAACCCGAGCCGTCAACGGATGATCATCACGCGTAAGCCATTGCGCCAGTTCCATTCGACCGGACGATGATCTGTTCGCAAAAGATTCCCCGCCCATCACGGTCGGCGCACCACGGCCAACCTTGTCGCCAAGGACCTTGGGATTACCACGAAGATGAATCCGCGAATCAACGGCTTCCCCATCACTCAAGCCAAAGACCCATTCGTATGGCGGATTCTCCGCCAATCGCGACTTCTCCTTCTTGATCCAATCCAGACCATGAAGCATCAGCTCGCGGAACCTGCCCTTGCGGATGTTCAAGTGACGTTCCCGTTCCATTTCCAATTCCTTCGTATCTTCCCCCTTCTTCTTCGCCGCCTCAATCCGCGCACTGACCTGCCGGTAAGCGGCCAGCGTCGGTTTCAACCAAGGCCGGAAGTGGTTGTTGATCTGATACTCGTAACGCGTGATCAACCGGAAGAACTCATCCGTCTTGCGACGATGCTCTTCCCCAGGAACTCCGGGTGAGAGATCCGACGGAGACTTGGCGTCCGACGCACCCATCCACGGATAGCGAGTTCCTTCGAACACACCATAGAGACTGTAGTAATCGCGGTTCAGAATCGGATCGAATTTGTGATCGTGACAACGGGCACAGCGGAGCGTCAGACCGAGAATCCCACGACCGATGGTATCCAGCGAGTCCTCAATCGTGAGATGCCGATCTTCCGTTTTCGTGTTGCCCACCCGACGGGAGAGCGCGACAAACCCGGTGGCAATGATCGATTCTCGCGCCGCGTTGGCGTTCTTCTCATCTTCCGCCATCAGATCGCCGGCGATCTGGCGCTGCACGAATTCATC
The DNA here is from genome assembly GCA_038154405.1 of Verrucomicrobiales bacterium. Lineage (GTDB taxonomy): Bacteria > Verrucomicrobiota > Verrucomicrobiia > Limisphaerales > JAYPXF01. The sequence goes on from JAYPXF010000045.1 coordinate 7,016, forward strand.
GAACGGCATGTCGCGATTCAACGCGTCGATGACCCAGTTCCGATACTTGTATGCAGACGGAATAGGATAATCGCCGACATCGCCCTGCGTATCCGCGTAACGGGCGACATCCAGCCAATGGCGTCCCCAGCGTTCACCGTAATGACGGGAAGCCAGCAGCCGGTCGATGAGCCGACCATACGCCTTTTCGTCGTCATCCGGATCATTCATGAATGCGGACACCTCTGCGCTCGTTGGAGGCAATCCGATCAGATCAAAGGTCGCACGACGAATGAGGGTGCGCCGATCCGCGAGGCCGGCCGGTCTCACCTTATTCCGCAAGTGTTGACGTGAGAGAAAACGATCGATCGCCGAACCCGCCCATTCCAGCGAAACCTCTGCCGGCGGCTCCGGTTGCGAACGCTGCTGAAACGACCAATGGTCGGTGGTAATTTCACTGCCGCGTTTCCGGGT